>JAPFEH010000086.1 GCA_026169195.1 Dysosmobacter sp.
ACATGGAGTCCCTCCCCAAGGCTGACATCGGCGGCTTTGTGGCTTGGATCGCCGGTTTCGGTGTTTCCTACATCAATATCGGTCTGCCCTCTGTCAACTGTGTAGTCGCCGCTTTCTTGGTCAAGGCCATCTTTGACGTGGCTATGGACAAAAAGGCTGCTTAATTTCCGCGTAAGATGATCCTAGAAACAGATAGACATATTTGAGAAAATAGTCTGGAATAGCAGGGGGCGATTTTCGATAGAATTTTAATTTTCTCGCAATATCTGTTACCACACAGGCTGCCATTAGGGCGCTGTAAGATTTTCTGCCCCTTATGAAAGCCCCCGGCCATGGCCGGGGGCTTTTCTTTTTATGCATTTAGGCTCTGATCATTTCTTCATGAAGCTATACAATTTTGATAGATATGGTTTATAAACTCCTATCAGAATGGTATGTTGCGACACATTCGATCAGCGTTCTGCCAACCATGTCTCTTTTCATTTTGCAAAACTTATCCTACCTTATCAAAAGCGCAAGCACCTTACATAGAGCCTGTTACTCGCTGTCCATTAACGCTGACCGCAAATTCATATTCATGATATACTCTTCCATAAACCGGGGATTTGCGGCGAGCTCCAGATGTGTTGTTTTCTCTGGTAAACGGCGGCAGTGTTCCAGATATTCACGGTCCAGCAGTGCCATGCGGACGCCTTGAC
This sequence comes from Dysosmobacter sp., assembly GCA_026169195.1. Taxonomy (GTDB): domain Bacteria; phylum Bacillota; class Clostridia; order Oscillospirales; family Oscillospiraceae; genus Oscillibacter. The sequence continues at coordinate 699 of JAPFEH010000086.1, forward strand.
CGGCGCCGTTGCCGATGGAATGGATGCGCTCTTTGGGAACGGCTGGCAGCAGCCCGATATACAGAGCGTTGTCAATATCAATGTAATTGCCGAAGGCTCCGGCCAGATACAGGTCTACAACGTCCTCCGGTACCAGTCCTGCCTCTCCCAGCAGGGTGATACAGCCAGAGTAAATGGAACTTTTGGCCAGCTGGATCTGGCGAATATCTTTTTGCGAGATGTAGACGGGATCCTCCCCCGATGTGAAGAAAAAGGCGGGGTTGAACGGCTCCAGACTGCGCAGATGCGTTAGGAAGGGGCTGTCGGGATGGTCCTGAGCATATTCCTCTGCTGTCAGCATACGGCCGCTTTCATCGATGATGCCGGCCCGCAGAAGCTCGGCGACTGCGTCGATGATGGCAGAACCGCAAAGCCCTTTGGGCTCTGTGTTGCCGATGACCTGCAGGTGGATCTGTCCGTCCCGAAGAGAGATTTTTTCAATCGCGCCTGACGTTCCCCGCATCCCGCAGGCAATATTGCCGCCTTCCAGCGCTGGACCGCAGGCGGTGGACGCCACTTGATAGTGTCCGCCGCAGCCCACGGCGATTTCTCCGTTGGTGCCAAGGTCGATCATCAAACAGCGGTCTGCATCTTCCGGAAGCGTCAGGAGGACGGATGTGGTATCCGCGCCGACAAAACCGCCCAGCAGTGGCAGGAAGTCCACCGTGCCGGCAGGAGCCATGTGGAGGCCGGCAAGACTGCCGGAACAATGGATCCGATCAGCGGTAATGTTGACAAAGGGATCGACGGAAAGCCCCTTTGGATGCAGGCCGAAAAACAGATGCTGCATGGTACTGTTTCCGCAGAGGACTGCGTGATAAAGGTTTTTGCAAAAACCGGGGACTTGCTGTTCCACCGTATGCAGCAAACCGTTGATGGTTTCCAGCACATAGTGGTTCAGTTCCGTTAAACCACCGGGATTTTGCAGTGTGTGCAGAATGCGGCTGATGACATCTGCGCCGCAGGCAATCTGCCCGTTCAGGGCTGACTCGGCAGCCAGCAGTTCTCCGGTAAGAAGATCGTAGGCATACAGCGCCAGCGAGGTTGTCCCAATGTCAATGGCAGCGCCGTACAGCGTCTGCGTGGTATCCCCCGGCTCCACATCCAGAACGGTGTCTCCGTACTGTATAAAGGTGACCTCCTTGACGGTGTCGTCGGCCATCAGGGCGGAAAAGCGGCGGAGCACAGGGAGCCCGCAGCCGGAAAGGTAGGCGCCACAATGGTCGGGAAGCAGTTCCCGTCTGGTGCGGCATATCTTTGAAACAGAGGGGGCCAGTGAGATTCTGTTTCCGGTGGTCCCGCCGGTCATGATGGAAGCACAGCGGGAGATCTGCTCATCTGTGAGCCAGACTTCCAGATCGCTTGTTACCTGCTCCTGACAGGCCAGTACACTGGTTCGCTCTCCTCCGCGAAGGATCTCCACACGGCATTTTCCGCAGGTTCCGCGTCCGCCGCAGACCAGATCCAGCGGATACCCTGCTTCGGCACAGACTTGAGACAGCAGCCCCCCGTTTGTTTCAACGGTGGTGTTCTGTCGGACAAAATGAACTTGATACATGGTACGATTCCTCCTGTCGAGACCGTTATTCACAAAAATAACTGGAGCTGCCCTCCATGCGGAAGAAGCATCCCACATTCGGACACTGGCTGCAGTCATGCTCCACGGAACGCTTGGGATTGCGCGGGTCGGCGCCAAAGATATACAGCATGGATTTTTCGGGGGCCAGCATAAAGCTCTCTGTCAGATGAATGTGCTGCAAAGCGGGTTCATTTTGAAAGCAGGACAGAAGGTCCCGCTGCAGCTCCAGAGGGACACTGCCCTCCCCCGGCGAATACCGGCGGGTCAAATGACAGTTCATTGCTTCCACCCGGGCTTCGGCAATGCGGTTCATCTGGTCAGAACCGTTGAAGAGGATCTCATTGGTCAAATCATTGAGCAGATAACCTTCCAGAAAGTCACCTTGCTGAATCAGGGCATCCGCGGCTTGAAGAATTTCAGGTCCGCAGGAGGACAGGCACACCACCTGTTTTTCGCATCTGTCAATGTCTGGGATTCCCAGCTGCAAGGGTGTGTCCAGAATGCGGAAGCAGTGAATCATGTGCAGCTTCTCCCGCACCAGAGACTCCAGTTGAGGAAAGATTTCCTCGGAGCATTCATGGACATAGGAGCCGGAGTCAATATGAAGCCGCCGAAAAATACGGTTTTGATCGTATTGGAGTTTTGCATGGATAAACTCAATCACGAGATGGCCTCCTTCTCTGTGCCTGATAGATCATTCTTGTACTGACGCGGTGTTTTTCCGGTTGTTCGTTTGAAAACTTTTGTAAAATAGCTCTGGTCTCTAAAGCCTGTCATTCCGGAGATTTCCGGAGGAGAGCCTGAAAATTATTGGTATTATACCGTCACATTGAAACAAATTCAATAAAAAAAGAGTGTATTTTTGTAGTATTATGACTGATATTACAAGAGGACGCAAAAAAGACTGTTTTTGACACCGGCATCTCTGATTCCCTGATTTTCCGGCCGGCGCTGCGGATGAAAAAATCCCCCGATTCATGCGGCGGCATGAGTCGGGGGATCGTCAGATTTGATGGATCAGACGGGGGATTCAAGCGCTGCGGAGCCGGCCGAAGAGATATCCCAAAAGTCCGCAGACGGCCGCGGGGAGGATCCAACCCATACAGACAGAGGAGAAGGGCATCCATGCAAAAAAGGGGAGAGAAAACCCGAAGGCAGCGGAGAGGGTCTCCAGAGAACTATACAACAGGGCGCCAAGCGCGGCAAAACGAAAGACCCGGTCACAGGAGATGCGGCGGTCAAAAAAGGAGAGAACGATCAGCACCAGCGTGGGAGGATAGACGATGTTCAGAATCGGGGAGGCGATGGAGACGATGGTATCCAGTCCCAGATTGGACACCACCGCACTGAACAGACAGATGATGACAGTCAGCCAGGTGTAACGGAGCTTTCCGCCGGAAAGCTTGGAGAAGAAGGAGGCGGCGCAGCTGACCAGCGCCACGGCGGTGGTGATGCAGGCCAGCGCCACCACAATGGAAAAGAGCAGGATTCCGGCGTCTCCCATGAGGCTCTGAACAATGGAGGTCACCAGAAACGTCCGCAGCACAGAAAGATCGAAAAAACTGGAAGTGGTCACGCCCAGATAAGTCAGTCCCAGATAGACCACCAGCAGCGCTGCACCGGCGACAAAGCCGGCGCCAGCTACCACTCGGACCTGATCCTTGGGGGACGTGTAGCCCTTGGCCTGTGCGCTTTTGAGAATGATGATTCCGAAAATGACCGCTGCAAGGACATCCATGGTCTGATATCCGGCTTCAATACCGGTAATGGGGACACTCTCCACCAGAACCCGGTCAGGGACGGGACCGATCGGATCCAGTACACCTTTGATAATTAAGATCAGCAGCCCCAGCAGCAGAAGCGGAGTTAAGACTTTGCCGACAATATCCACCACGGCAGATTCCCGCAGACACAGCAGCAGGATCACACCGAAGAAGAGAAAGGAGAATATCACCGGACTTACGCCGGAAATCAGGGGCGCGACAGACATCTCATAAGTGGTGGCGGCTGTGCGGGGAATCGCCAGCATGGGGCCGATGCATAAAATAATAGCACTCAGCAGCAATGTGGAGGGCACTTTGCCGATGCGGCGGGTCATGTTTTCCGGACTGCCGCTATGAAGAACGGCAAATAGGGCGACCAGAGCCAGTCCGATATCCGCCAAGTAATAGCAGGCGAACCCTAAAAACCAGTCCCGTCCGCAGCTTAGTCCAAGATATGGCGGGAAAATCACGTTGCCTGCTCCGAAAAACATAGAGAACAGGGCAAATCCAATGACGCAGATGTCCTTGAGGGGATGTTTCATTGTGTAAAGCCTCCGGTACGTGGTGATATCTGGACAATAAAAAAGGGGCCTTTGCCCCAATCTATCCTGATTTCTTTTATTCTAACGGATTTGTATTGCAAAGTCAACGCCGGGGGATTGAGCTAGGGGGAAGGTTTTTGAATCCGGCCTGAGAAAGAATTTTTTACAGAGCGGGAACTTTTTTTCCTGATGCTCCGTCTTTCTACACAGAAACCGGAAGGGTAGAACCCGTTGCCGGGAAACCACGAAGAACATAAGGAGAATCAAGTGATGAAAAAGAGACTGCTTACCCTGCTGCTGGCCCTTTCTCTGCTGCTGGCGCTGACGGCCTGCGGCGGTAAGAAAGAAGAGGAAAAACCGGAGACGCCGCCTCAGACGCAGGAGCCTGCCCAGCCTCAGGGAGAATCAGATACGCAGGAGGAACAGCCGGAAGAGGACGGGGAGGATGTACAGCCGGAGGAGCAGCCGGAAAAACCCGCTGAGCCTGAGAAGCCCGCCGAAAAGCCCGCTGAGAAGCCTGCCGAAAAGCCTGCGGAAAAGCCCGCAGCCAGCGTGGACCTGACCGCTTTTTATCAGAGTCTGACCAGTGGAGCGGATTGGCCTTCCATGATGCAGCAGGAGGGGGAGGCACTGGAGGCCTTTTATCCCGGCCTGTCCGCCATCAAGACCAAGCAGTGCGGCGTGTATACGGCGATGATCTCCGCGGCAGTGGGTGAACTGGCGCTGGTGGAAGTGGAAAATTCCAAGGATGTGCAGGCGGTCAAGGATATTTTTCAGGCCCGGATCAACTATCAGGTGGGCGACGATCAGAATCCCGGCGGTGCATGGTATCCTGACAGCATTGAGGGCTGGAAGAACGGCTCCCGGATCGTCTCCAACGGCAACTATGTGATGCTGGTGGCGCTCAACGAAGGCGCGGATGCTGCCGTTGACAGCTTCAACGCCCTGTTTGCCTGATGTTCAGCATCATGAACGTTCAAAAATAAAAAGAGCGCGCTCCGCTGGTTTTGCGGAGCGCGCTTTTTTAACGGCACTCAAATTTTGATCAATTCATACGTCCGGCTGCCCAGACCCAGCTTTTCGGCATGCTCCAGACAGACCTTCCAGTCCGTGTCCGGATGGGCGGCTTTGAAGTGGTCCGGATCCCCGCCGGCGCAGCTGCCGTCACAAAGAACGGAGTTGGGCATGGCGGGCTGTGCCAGCACGGCATCCGCACAGGCCTGATCCAATGCCACAGGGTCAAAGGAAGCAAACATTCCCACATTGGGAGCGATGGGGACGTCATTTTCGCCGTGGCAGTCACAGTTGGGGGAGATATCCAGCACCAGAGAGATGTGGAAGCAGGGACGCCCGTCCACCACCGCCTTGGTGTACTCGGCGATTTTCTTGTTGAGGATCTCGGGAGCCTCGTCATCCCGGGAGGCAATGGCGTCCTTGGGGCAGATGGCCAGACACCGGGCGCAGCCGACACACTTATCCGTGTCAATGAAGGCCTTGCCGTCCGGACCGAACTGGGGTGCGCCGTGGGCGCAGATCCGGGCACAGGCCTGACAGCCAATGCACTTTTTCTGCTTCACAAAGGGCTTTCCCGCGTTGTGCTGCTCCATTTTTCCGGCGCGGGAGCCGCAGCCCATGCCGATGTTTTTCAAGGCGCCGCCCATACCGGCCTGTTCATGCCCCTTGAAATGCGTCAGAGAAATGAAAACATCGGCATCCATGATCGCGCGGCCGATCTTGGCGGCCTTGACGTATTCTCCGCCCTCAACAGGAACCTCCACCTCGTCATTGCCCTTCAAACCGTCTGCAATGAGAATGTGACAGCCGGTATTATAGGGGTTGAATCCGTTTTGATAGGCGGACTCAATGTGATCCAGCGCGTTTTTCCGTCCGCCGATGTACAGGGTGTTGCAGTCCGTCAGAAAAGGCTTGCCGCCCTGATCTTTCACAAGATCCACCACGACCTTCGCCCAGTTTGGCCGCAGATAGGCCAGATTGCCGGGCTCACCGAAATGCATTTTGATCGCCACGTATTTTCCCTGAAGGTCCATGTCGCCAAAGCCGGCGGTCATGATGAGGCGCGCCAGCTTCTGGGGAAGGTTTTCCCGCCAGCTGAGACAACGGAAATCTGCAAAATAGACGTTCGATGTTTTAGGCATATTCATATCTCCTCATACGTTAAATTTACAGACAGTACAGAGAGAGGGGGGCGGCTCTGTCACTCGTCCAGTTCCACCGTGAGATTGTCGGTTCCGTGCTGGCTGAATTCTGCCATATAGGCGTCGATCCGTTCCATGAGGGCGGAGTAGTTTTCGCGGGTCAGGGGCTCGCCGTCCAAGTCCTTTAAGGCCAGCTCCTCCGCCAGAATTTCATAAAAGACCACGTCCTCGTAGCTTTCAATGGCCTCGTGGATACCGCCGTCGGCAAAGGCGCGCGAAGGGATCAGCTCCCCTTGGTACAGCTCTACCAGCTTGCTCATTCGATGGCGCAGGCAGTGGGAGAAGACGAGACTTTCCACCTGATCATATTCCTTGATCCGGTCATCCTCACGGGTAGAGTTGATGACCCAGTTTCCTATGTACACCAGATCCAGCAGATAACGGTATTGCTGCTCTGTCAGCTCGATTTTCATGGGGAAACACCTCCCAGACAGTGATACAACATGATTATAGCAAAGGAATCCGTAAAATTCCACATAAAAAACAGGGCAAAAAGACTAAAATCTGTCTTGCGGCAAACCTTATGGCATAGTATAATAAATAATCTGACATGATATTTTTGCGTGATGAGGTGCGGAACGGATGGATATGCGGCCCATCGGCGTATTTGACTCGGGTCTGGGAGGCCTGACGGCAGTACGCGCCCTGCGGCAGATCCTGCCGGAGGAACAATTGATTTATTTTGGCGATACCGCGCGGGTGCCCTATGGCGGGCGCTCCCGTGAGACCATTCTAAAGTATGCGCGGCAGGATGTCCGGTTTCTCAGATCCTTTGATTTGAAGGCGATTTTGATTGCCTGCGGAACGGTGACCACCACGTCGCTGGAAACCTTGCAGGCGGAAAATCCGCTGCCCATTGTGGGGGTGGTGGAACCGACCTGCCGCCGGGCGCTTTTGGTAACAAAAAACAAAAAGGTCGGGATCATCGCCACCTTGGCCTCGATCCGCTCCGGCGCTTATGAGGCGGTGCTGCGGCGGCTGGACCCGTCCGTGGAGGTGCTGGGAAAGCCCTGCCCCCTGTTTGTCCCGCTGGTGGAAAACGGGCGGTTCCGGCCCGGAGATGTGGTGATCGAAACGGTGGCGCGGGAATATCTGGAGCCGCTGAAGGCCGCCGGCATCGACACGCTGATTCTGGGATGCACCCACTATCCGCTGCTGACGGAGATCATCAGGGATGTGATGGGACCGGAGGTGACGCTGGTGTCGGCGGGAGAGGAATCTGCCTTTGAGCTGAAACGGCTTTTGAAGGCGGGCGGCCTGCGGGCGGAAGAGGGGGCGCACTGCGGCGGTGCGGACTTTTATGTCAGCGACCAGCCGGAGGATTTCGAGCGCATTGCGTCCGTATTTTTGCAGGAGAATATTCGATATGCGGCACGGAGGATTGACATTGACCAGTATTGAACCGAATACGCTGCCGGTGATGCTGTCCATCCGGGGCGAGCAGTATTTTGACGATGTGGATCCGGACAGCACGGAATTGATGACGGCGGGAACCATGCGGCTTGGAGGAGACGGCTCGATCCTGCTGGAATACCGGGAGACGGCTCTGACCGGCATGGAGGGGACCACCACGGCGTTTGAGATCCGTGGTCCAAGGGTCACACTTACCAGAACGGGAACTGTGAATTCTCAGATGGTGTTTGAAGAAGGCCGGCAGCATACGTCCTTGTATGAAACGCCCTTCGGGGAGCTGACCGTGGATATCCAGACCAGCCGCCTGCGGCATAATCTCAGCGAACGGGGCGGCATTATGGACATCAAATATTCCATTGCCGTGGAGCATACGGTCACGGGAAGGAACTGCTTTAAGATCCGCGTAAAGCCAAAGACGTGACCGGAGAAACAGAGGAAACTATTTTAACAAAAGAGGTTTGAATGATATGATCAACATGATCCAAAACGCGAAAGAACAGGCGGCGGCGCTGGCGATGAACGCCTATCGCGCTGCCGTAGCCGACGGCACGCTTCCGCAGGCGGAGGTGAAAACGGCTCCGGTGGAGATCCCCAAGGACACCGCCAACGGAGACTTTACCACAACCTTTGCGCTGGCGGCGTCCAAGGCCCTGCGGCAGCCGCCCCGGAACATTGCGCAGGCACTGCTGGATCACATGGATCTGACGGGGAGCTGCTTTACCTCTGCGGAGATCGCCGGCCCCGGCTTTTTGAATTTCCGGCTGGGGGACAGCTGGTATGAGGGCGTCTGCGCTGCGGTGGAGTCTGAGCAGGAGACCTACGGCACCAATGACGGACTGAAGGGCAAGCGCTATATGGTGGAATTTGTTTCCGCCAATCCGACCGGCCCGATGCACATGGGCAATGCCCGCGGCGGCGTTTTGGGAGACACGCTGGCCTCCGTGCTGACGGCCTGCGGCGCTGAGGTGACCCGGGAATTTTATGTCAATGATGCAGGCCACCAGATCGATAAGTTCGCCCACTCCATTGAAGCCCGCTATCTCCAGATCCTGCTGGGCGAGGAGAATGTGCCGTTTCCGGAGGACGGCTATCAAGGCGGCGATATCCGGGATCTGGCGCAGGCCTATTACGAGAAAAACGGCGACAGCCTGCTGCATGTTCCGGAGGCGGAGCGGCAGGAGGTTCTGGCACAATTCGGCCTGAGCGTGAACCTGCCCAAGATGAAGACCGACCTGCAGCGCTATAAGATCGAATATGACAACTGGTTCTATGAGTCTGCGCTTCATGAGAGCGGATATGTGGCCGAGACCGTGGACCTGCTGACGGAGAAGGGCTGGACCTATGAGAAGGAGGGCGCCTTGTGGCTCCGTACCGCCGACATTATGCGGGAGAATCTGCGGAAGGCCGGAAAAAAGGAAAAGGACATCGAGAAGCTGGATCTGAAGGACGACGTACTGCGCCGTGCCAATGGCTTCTACACCTATTTTGCCGCGGATATTGCCTACCATCGTAATAAGTTTGCGGTTCGGGGCTTCGACAAGGTCATCAACATCTGGGGCGCCGACCACCACGGCCATGTGGCGCGCCTGAAGGGCGCGCTGGACGCGCTGGACCTCAACGGCAGCGAAAAGCTGGACATTGTGCTGATGCAGCTGGTCAAGCTCCTGCGGGACGGCGAGGTGGTCCGGATGTCCAAGCGTACCGGCAAGGCCATCAGCCTTTCCGACCTGCTGGACGAGGTCAGCGTGGACGCCGCCCGCTGGTACTTCAATGCCAAGCCCGATACGCAGATGGAATTTGATCTGGGTCTGGCAGTCCGGGAGGACAGCGAAAACCCCATTTATTACGTGGAATATGCCCACGCGCGGATTTGCTCGCTGCTGCGGGCTTTGGCGGAGGAAGGCGTCAGCGTTCCCGCACAGGCGGATGTGGACATGGCTCTGCTGCGCGGTGAGACAGAGCAGGCGCTCATCAAGCAGCTGGCCCAGTTCTGCGAGGAGATCAAGCTGGCGGCACGGGATTATGACCCCAGCCACATCAACCGTTATCTGCAGGAGCTGGCGGCCTGCTTCCACCGGTTCTACAATGCCTGCCGCATCAAGGGTGAGGAGCCTGCGGTGCAGGGCGCGCGCTTGAAGCTGGCGGATGAGACGCGGATCGTGCTGAAAAACGGCCTGCGCCTGATCGGTGTGGACGCGCCGGAGAAAATGTGACGCCTGCAAAGACCCTGTGCGGAAACGCGCGGGGTCTTTGTTTCTGATTCGTCATGATTCGATAGCAAACTGTTATGATTTGTAACAGTTTTGTCAGGAAGTTATGGAAAAAACATGATACGCTGACAGCATCAAAGAAGGAGGTCAACGCCATGAAACGGACATGGATGCTGCTTTTGATGCTGTCGCTGCTGCTGACCGGATGCGGCAGAAAGCCGCAGACGCCGCCTGTCAGCGAACCGGAGGAACGCCCTCTGGGGGAAGTGGTGCAGGAGGCCTACGGGACGATCGCGCTGGGGAAGGATTTCCGCGTGTCGGTGGAAGCGCCGGACGGTGCGGTGACGGAACTGGACATCACAGAGGAAAACGCATGGAACGTGGAAGGTCCGGCCCATCTGCTGGCGGAAAGCTACACATGGTCTGCCGCTGCGGAAGCGGACTGGGAGAAATTGCTGAATGACGAGAACAGGGGATATTTGCTGACTGTATCTTCCAGAGACGGAAAGACCGTGCTTTTCTGCTGCTCGGGCAGCGATCTGGTGCGGCTGGAGCAGGACGGTACGGCAGTTTACTGCAAGGCGGTCAACCCCAAAGAGGGGACGGAGCCTTTTGAGGGAAAGCTGTATGACCAGCTGGAGGTGATCGCACGGGATGCCGTGGCCGATCAGGTGTGGCGCGTCACAGCGGACGGAACGCTGGAACCGGCGGATGCGGCGGAGCGCCTTATAGAGCAGGTGGCGGAACACTACCGCGCAGTTCCGGACTGGGTGGACTGGAAACCTGCGGAGCTTCAGGAAAACGGCGCGAAGGTCTATGACATCTATTGGGGAGACCCGCAGCAGTTTTGCTGCGGTATGGGCTTCCGGGTGAAGCTGGAAGACCCCATGAGCAGCGAGGCAGTCTATTGGCAGGCCGGAGCGGGTCTGGAGGAGCCGGACAGCGAAGGGTTTGCCGGCTGGGGCAAAGAGGTCTATGTGGTGAAGGACGGAACCGGAGACTGGATGGTTGCGGATTACGGCACCGGCGGCTATTATGTGGAGCTCCCTGTCAGGGAGGAAACCGCCACGGCGGAGCAGCTGGTGGAGGCCTTCCGGCTGACGGAGGGGGAGAGCCATGACCGGATGATCCCGATCCGCCTGCTGTCCCTGTCTGAGACGGAGCTTGCCAAGCTGCCGGAGGCGATGGACACGCTGCCGGAGGAAACGGCAAAGGACTTGTGCCGCCGGCTGGAAGAGCAGCTGGACGCCACAAAGGAAAGCGGCGGCTGGGTACTGGAGGATCTGCGGGAAGTGCTGGGACCGTATGCGCGCTACTTGGATGTATAATCCCTCTGAATCGGTATAAACTAAGACTGCGGCCTTCGGCCGCAGTCTTGATTTTTTTAGAAAAGGACGGCAGACAAACCGGAAACCAAGCGCACGGACTGCGTGCGTTCCGGAACTGTGTCCTGATGTGCGGAGGCAACGATGCGGAAACGTCTGTTTTTGTGGGAACTGGCAGGATTTTTGTGGACTGCGGCGCTGGGTACGCTGCTGCATTTTGCGTATGAATGGAGCGGCGGCAGCGTGGCGGCGGCCTTGGTGGGCGCCGTCAACGAATCCACATGGGAGCATATGAAGCTGCTGTTTGTGCCGCTGTTTCTGCTCTCCATGGGGCAGGTGTGCTTCATGGGAAAAACCTATCCTGATTTTCTGGCGGTGCGGGCTGTCAGCACCCTGACAGGGCTGGCACTGATTCCGGTGCTGTTTTACACCTATACCGGTGCATGGGGCCAGATGCGGAACTGGGCCAACATCGCGGTGTTTTTTCTGGCGGCGTTCGGCACGTTTGTGTTGGATGCCTGCCTGCTGCGCAGGAACCGCCTGTCATCGCCGTGGCAGCAGCTGCTGGGGCTTGCGGTGCTGTGGGCGCTGGCGTTCTGCTTTATCTGGTGCACGTTCCGGCCGGTGCATCTGGCGCTCTGGCAGGACCCGCTCACCGGAAGGTACGGGATCTGAACGGCGGGGGACCGGTCCCGCCGTTCAGATCTATTTTACAACGGACGGATATTGACCGTATCTGCGCTTTCGGGGTATAATACCGTCCATCATAACATGGAGACAAGGGAGGTCTTGCAGTGATGGATACCGGAAGCCGGAAGCCGGTGGCGCCTTTTTACGCGGTAGGGGCGGTGTGGCTGGTCTGCGGCCTGCTGCTGCCGCTGTATGAGCCGCTGCACTATGGACTGGTGGCGGCAGCGTCTGCGGGGGTATTTGCCGTGGTGAACGCCATCTGCAAAAACGGCGGCAGCATCGGCGGAACAGAGCAGGCACAGCCGGAGAAAAAGGAACCGGCAGAGGAGCATACCGGCAACCCGGAGCTGGATCAGATGCTCAAAAACGGGCGGCTCGCCATTGCGGAGATGAAGCGTCTGGATGAAAATATTGCAGATCCGGGGATCTCCGCGGATATCGTCCGGCTGGAGCAGGTGTCCGGAACCATCTTTGATGAGGTAAAGCGGGACCCCAAGAAGCTGCCGCAGATCCGGCGCTTTATGGACTATTATCTGCCGACGACCCTCAAGCTGCTCAACAGCTATGACCGCATGAGCGGCGCCGGTATTTCCGGAGACAATATCGACGGCACGCTTGCCAAGGTGGAGGGCATGATGCGCACCATTGTTGCCGCCTTTGAAAAGCAGCTAGACAGCCTGTATGGCGCGGAGGCGCTGGACATTTCCACGGACATCACGGTGCTGGAGACCATGATGGCACGGGAAGGTCTGACAGGCGGACAGAACAAGACGGCGTCCGGCGCAGAGGGCAAAACAGAGATCAAGCTGGAATTGTAATGCAGCTGAAAGTTTACATCATATGGAGGAGAGACAAATGAGCGAGAACAACATGATGCCCCAGCTGACACTGGATCCCCGGAGCGAGGAGGAAACACCGGTTTTGACGCTGGAGGCCGAGGCAGTGACCCCTGCCACACCGGCTCCGGCTCCCGCTGCCCGGCCGGAGGCGGAGCCGGTGAAGCTGGATGACAGCATGCTGTCGGACAGCGAAAAGCAGATGGTGGAGGAATTCTCGAAAAAAATCGACGTGATGGATTCCAACCTGATTTTGCAATATGGTGCTGCGGCGCAGAAAAGCGTGGCGGGATTTTCTGAAAACGCGCTGGCCTCTGTGCGGTCCAAGGATCTGGGGGAGGTGGGAAAGTCCCTCTCCGAGCTGGTGGTAGAGCTGAAGGGCTTTGGACAGGAAGAGGAGAAAAAGGGCTTTTTCGGCCTGTTCAAAAAAGCCGGCAACAAGCTGGAGACGATGAAAGCCCAGTACTCCAAGGTGGAAGCCAATGTGGATCAGATCGTTCGGGAGCTGGAGCAGCATCAGGTGATGCTGCTGAAGGACATTGCCATGTTTGACCAGATGTACGAGCTGAATCTGAAGTATTATAAGGAATTGACCATGTACATTCTGGCCGGCAAAAAGAAGCTGGCAGACCTCCGCGCCGGCGAACTGCCCGCGCTGAAGGAACGGGCGCAGCAGACCGGCGCGCAGGAAGATGCCCAGCGGTACAATGACATGGCGCAGATGTGCGAGCGCTTTGAAAAGAAGCTCCACGATTTGGAGCTGACCCGTGTGATTTCGATTCAGATGGGGCCGCAGACCCGGCTTCTGCAGAACAATGACGCCCTCATGGTGGAAAAGATCCAGTCTTCTCTGGTGAATACGATTCCGCTGTGGAAAAGCCAGATGGTGCTGGCGCTGGGACTGGAACACAGCCGGCAGGCCACGGCGGCGCAGAGCGCCGTTACGGAAATGACCAATGAGCTGCTGAAAAAGAATGCGGATATGCTGAAAATTGGCACCGTTGAGACAGCCAGAGAGGCGGAACGCAGCATTGTGGATATCGAAACGCTGCAGCACACCAACCAGCAGCTGATCGACACGCTGGACGAGGTGTTGAACATCCAGCGGGAGGGAGCACAGAAGCGGCAGGCCGCCGAAGCGGAGCTGGGTAAAATCGAGGGCCAGCTGAAACAGAAGCTGCTGGAGCTGCGCAATTAAAAAGGACCGGCACGGTTCCGGAAAACATAGGAAATCTTGGCGTTCTCCGGCGGAAGGAGCGGGGGGACCGCGTGGATTTGAGGAACATCGCTTATGAAAGTATTTCAAAAACGCTCCGTGGCGGCGCTTGTGATGGCGCTGGCCATTCTGGGGGGCATTTTGCTGGGGCAGATCCGGAAACCGTCGGACGTCAGCGCGCCTTCCACGGCTGTGGTGGGCACATATACGTATGTTTATGACCATGCAGGGGTTCTGACCGATGAGACCATGGCGCACATTGACGCCATGAATGCCTCGCTGTTTGCGCAGACCGGTGCCCAGATCATGGTGGTAACGGTGGATACCACCGGCGGCACGGACATCATCGACTATGCGGCGGATCTGGGCAACCGGTACGGCGTAGGCTCCGCGGAGCGGGACAACGGCCTTGTGCTGGTGCTGGCGCTGGAGGATGTCGCGCAAAACGGCCTTTTGGGGGACTACGGCGCAGCCTATGGCGATGGCTTGCAGGATTACGGCGAGACTCTGAACAGTCTGCTGTATGCCCGCATGGAAGCGGATTTTGCCGCCGGAAGGTATGACGCGGCGGTGCAGGAGACGTTCGGCGCCTACATGGATTGGTTTTCGGATCTTTACGACGTGACGATTCGGGAAAATTATATTCCCCCCGTTCGGGAGACGTATTCCGCGGGAGACGGGTATTACACACAGACCACAGGCTATCTGGCACCTACGATGGGGATGGTATCCTCGGAGCTGTTGACGATTCTGGTGGTTTTGCTGGTTTTGTGGATCGCGCTGGACGGTGTGCGGTATGGCCGCTACCGCAGGCGCTACATGATGCCCAGCATGGGGATTCCCACCCGACGGTATTACCCTGTTTTCTGGGGGCGGCCCCGCCGCAGACGTCCGCCCGCAGGCCCGCGCCCGCCCAGAGGGACGGGAGGCGGTGTGACGCGTCCGCCCCGCAGCAGCGGGGGACGCCGTCCTCCGACGGGCGGCAGCCGCGGCGGAACGTTTGGCGGCGGCTCCTTCGGCGGGGGATTCGGCGGCAGTCGGGGGTCCTTCGGAGGCGGCGGCTCCTTTAGCAGAGGGTTCGGCGGCAGTCGGGGGTCCTTCGGGGGCGGCGGCAGCTTCAGCAGGAGTTCCGGCGGCAGCCGCGGCGGCTCCAGAGGCGGACGCCGGTAGGAGACGGCTGAGAACAGGAAGAACAGGAACACGGCGCAGCGGCAGCTGCGCCGTAGCGTGTCCCAAAAACCTCGCAGAGTTCGCCGCCCGCAGGCGGCGAATCAAGTGAAATCATGTTCTGCCGCGACATGTGCGTGGCAGAACATACTTCTCGCGGAGCGAGCGTCGAATGGTCCGCCAAGGGCGGACCACCGAGGCGCAGAGCATAGCGCGATCCCCTGCTCAAAAAAGTGCTTGCACTTTTTTGAAAGTTTACGGCGCAGCGGCAGCTGCGCCGTTTTTTTGCGGGGAGGGGGCGGAGTGCCGCCCCGCTCCGGAGCATTTGGCAGCATGGTTTGGTGGAAACGCCGGAAAATGGAAAGTTTCGATACTATGACAAGCGGAGAACGCATATTGCCCATAATTTAACAAGCTGGTAACAAGAGCGTGCAAACCCTTGATTTGCAGGGGATTTCATCATAGAGTGGCTATGCCGAAAGGAACTTCGGCAGGGTTTTCATGAAATGGGGAGACGAGACCGGGCACGGCGCAAGCCGAACCCGCTCCCTATTTCACAAAGGCCCGCGCCGGAGACCTCGCGGTAAATTTTTGAAGGAGGAAATCCCACCATGAAGAAATTCCTTTCTCTGGTACTGGCTCTGGTAATGACCATGTCTTTGGTCACTGTCAGCGCCGGTGCCAAGGACTTCGCGGATGACGACAAGGTCACTTATGACGAAGCCGTCGCCGTGATGTCCGAAGTGAAGGTGCTGGACGGCTATGCCGACGGCTCCTTCAAGCCTCAGGGCGGTTTGACCCGTGGCGCTGCCGCCAAGATCATCTGCAACCTGATTCTGGGGCCCACCACCGCAGCTGAGCTGCACGCAGACACCGCTCCCTACAAGGATGTGCCTGTGGATCACACCTTTGCAGGCTACATTGCCTACTGCGCCAAGGAAGGCATCATCAGCGGCTACGCTGACGGCGCTTTCCGTCCCTCCGCTCCTCTGACCGGCTATGCCTTCATGAAGATGCTGCTGGGCGCTCTGGGCTATGACGCCGAGATCGAGCAGTACACCGGCGCCAACTGGTCCATCAACGTGGCCAAGCGCGCTCTGAACATCGGTCTGAACAAGAGTCTGGAAGGCGACTTCAACGGCATCAAGCACGTGACCCGTGAAGAGGCCGCTCTGTATGCCTTCAACACGCTGAAGGCTGATCTGGTGGAGTATGACTCCCGCACCTCCGTCAACGTCGGCGGCGCTGAGGTTGTCATCGCCGGTTCCGAGGCCAAGGCCCAGAAGTGGAACAACTCTGCCACCAAGATCGAGAACATCAAGAAGGATGACTACATCCAGTTCGCCGAGCAGTATTTCACCAAGCTGGTTCTGGACGAGACTACGGATGCCTTTGGCCGTCCTGCTCGTGAGTGGAGCTACAAGGGTGACGAGATCGGCACCTATGTCAACACGGATCTGCTGAAGGAGTCCTACACTGAGAAGGTCACCGGCAAGGAGCTGTACAGCCTGCTGGGCAAGTCCGTCATTGATGATTATGACTTCTCCATCTATGTGGATGGCGAGACCGAGAAGAATATCCTGAACAAGTTTGGCGTTGAAACCTACTTCACCGCTGGCAATCTGGTGAAGGGCAACGACAAGGCTGTTGGCGATACCGGCAACGGTGTTCTGACCGAGGTCTATGTGGACTCTGACGAGAAGGAAGTCACCATCGCTATCATCAACACCTATCTGGCAAAGGCTGACAGCGATTATGACAAAAAGCGCGACGAAGCAAGCTTCGATGTTTGGGGTCTGGATGACGCCGGCAAGAAGCAGTATGTGAAGCGCGTTGGAGACTATCAGGAAGACATGACTGTTTCCGGCGAGGATTTCGATGTCGAGGAGATCGAAGAGGGCAAGATCGTTCTGGTGACCGTTGCTGACGGCGAGATCCAGACCATTGCCGAGCCTGAGACTCTGGATACTGTTGAGATCAGCGCTTTCAAGAAGAACAGCAACATCACTGTGGAAGGCACCAAGTACAGCTATGCTGATACTGCCTGCTATGACAACAAGACTCTGGTGGTCTACACCAGCGAGGATGACATCACCGTGAACCTGAAGGATACCAACTACAACGTGGTTCTGGATCCCTATGGTTATGTCATCGGTATCGAAGAGGTTGAGCCTGAGGACAACTATGTCTTCATCACCGGTTATGACGGTAATTACAGCAACATTTCCAGCCGCACTGCCGACATGGCTGCCATCTTCATGGACGGCTCCATGAAGGTCATTGAGGTCAACGTGAAGAAGAGCGACGAAGCTCTGTTTGACGAGAGCCTGAAGCACGCCAGAGACGAGGACGGCAAGGTAAAATACAGTGCCGGTCTGATCAATACTTGGTGCACCTACACGGTCAATGATGATAACGTGTACACCCTGAAGATTGCAAAAGACCAGTATGCGCAGGATGTCACCAGCAGCGATGAGGTTGAGATCAACAAGAAGCACATCTCTCTGAAGGCTGGTTCTGGCAGCAAGTATGTCTATGGCAACGACAAGACCGTCTATCTGGATGTGTCTCTGGACAACATCAACACTATGAAGGACGAGTTTACCAGCGTGATTGACGATGTGGAGTCTGTGACCACCGGCGTCAAGAACACGGATCTGCTGGTGAAGGGCGTCACCAAGAAGACTGTTGATGCAAAGAAGACTGCCGACTTCTATCCTTCTGAGGAAATCTACACCCTGTGGGATGGCGGCTACGCCATTGCCGTTGTTGTGATCGGCGAGGATCAGGGCGTTTCCTCCAACTATGCCTATGTCACCAGCAGTGACGTGGAGCAGGAAGGCTATGACAAGACCACCAAGGAGCACACTTGGAGCCGTGAGGTCGTTATCAACGGCAAGCTGACCACCATCTCCTATGTGGGTGACAGCATTAATGTCATTGATAAGACTGATATGAAGCAGGGCGAGTGGTACAAGGTTACCTATTACGCCGACGGCAACGTGAAGGGCGCTGAGGCTCTGTCCACCAAGCTTGCTGATGCCGACAAGAAGGACGAGTACGTCAACGATGTTGAGGACATCGAGGAAGCCGTTGAGGAGAAGGATGTTGTTCTGTACAACCAGAAGATGGAAGCTTCTGATAACGCCTCTCTGCAGTATGAGGATGGCTCCCTGTATGTCAAGACCACCAAGAAGACCGGCTTCTCCGTCTCTCCCGAGGTGAAGGTTGTTCTGTGTAACGCTGATGGCAAGGGCAAGGCTTTCGACGAGATCGATGATACCTATGACGGCTACAAGGGTCTGGAAAACGGGGTGCTGCGCCTTCCGGATCGGGAGACGCTGATCCCGCTGACCCTCCGCCGCGAGCTGCGCGCCGCACGGGAGCGGCGGGGGACAGACCCCCATGTCCTGCTCAAGCCCCGCGCGGGGACCCCGCTGGACGGCAGCTATCTTTCCCGACGGGTGCGGACCGTGCTGCTGAAATACGGGGTGGACGATATTCTGTTTCGGGACGTCTGCCGCCAGCCGCCCAAGCGCGGAGAAAAGGAACAGCTGGTGGCGCTGGCGGGTGAGATGCCCGGATTTTCCCGTGCCGACGCCGCCGCGCGGCTGGAGCTTTCGCAGGCAGCGCTGTACCGCCGCCTGCGGGAGCTGGTCGGGGAAGGCCGGCTGGTGCGGGTAGGCTCCATGTACTATCTGCCCGGAACTGTGGTTCCGGAGGAAGAGCAGATGGACGTGATCGGGGCGTACCTTGCACGGGAAGGCTCCGCCACGGCTGCCCAGCTGCGGCTTTTGCTGCGGACAGAGCGCCGCCAGTGCGCCAGAGCCTTGAAAAAATTCACGGAACAGGGCGCGCTCCGACGGGAGGGCGACCGGTATTTCCTGCCGGAACGGGAAACGGCAAACCGATAAGAGAAAACAGCAGCCCCCCAACCACGCGGTTCGGGGGCTGCTGTTTGTTACCGGAATTGCAGGTGGAAACGGGCGGCGGGATCTCCCGCAAAGACCACAAAGCCACCTGCGGGCAGAACGGCGGACGTGTCGTTCCACAGTACGGAGGAGGCGGTCACCTGACCGGCGGCGTCATAGACCCAGAAGCCGGCGTCCTCCGGCAGCAGGACCGTCATGCTCCGGCCCGCGGCGCTGCCGGTTTGATACCAGCGGGCGCTGCCGTCTGCCGGAACGGTGGAATAGGACCAGCCCGCGCCGGTGTAGAGCGCGGGGACGTCCGCGGCTTCCAGATATCGCGCGCCGTTGCTTTCCAGATAGGTGGCATTGCCTTCCTCATAGACCCGCAGATCCTGACCGTCCCGACCGCCGGTGCCGGGGAGCTGCAATTCATAGCGGGCGGTGTGCTCGTCCACAATGCGGCAGGGACCGGCATAGCCCGGCGCAAAGCGGGGCAGGCTCTGGCCGGCGGCGTCCCCCTGCGCGGCCACCAGATACAGCTGGGAGGAGTAGGTCTCGTCCAGCGGGAGAAACGTGCTGGAAAGGATCCGGTCCCAGCCGGCCTGCACGTCCGGAGAGACGGGATTTTCCGGAAGCTTTACTGCCGCATAATTGGCGGCGGGCAGTGCGCCCAGCCCCGGCAGCTGTCCGATGCCCTGCTGGTAAAGATAGGTCTGCCCGTTGGATTCCTGCACAAAGGTTACGGCTGTCTGCCCTGCGGCGTCGCGGAACGTGCCGTCGGCGCAGTAGCGGAAGGTCTGGGCGGGCAGATCCGGCAGGGTGAGAAGCCCCAGCGTGAGGATGCCGTCGGCAGTCAGCTCCACCTGATATTGCGCGGAGGTGGAGCCGTAATATCCGGCGTTTTTCATCAGCTCCGCCGGCATGGGCGCAGGAGCGGCCTCCGGCAGCTGGGGGACGGTTTCGTCCAGCGTGACGCCTTGGGCTTTCAGAGCCTCCGCCAGCATCCGGGAGGCGGCCATCTCGTTGTAGGTGGATACGCCGCCGGAGGACAGGACTGCCGCTGCCATGCGGTATTCCGGAAGAACGACCAGTCCTGCGTGATAGTACATGGTGTCGCCGCCTTTGACCAGCGCCTGAATGCCGCTTTGAGAAAAGGGGAACCACGCTACGCTGTCCCATCCGAGGCCGTAGCTGAGGGCGTCCGGCGCATCCGTTTCGGGCCAGAGGCCGCGGGCATATTCCGAAGCGGCCATGGCTTTCAGAGAAGCGGGCTGCAGCAGAGCCGTACCCGTCAGGGCGCCGCCGAAGGCGGCCAGATCTCCGGCGGAGGCGACCATGCCGCCGGCGCCTGCCAGATTCAGGCATTCCCGGGGCAGTGCGCGGGGATCGGCGCCGTGGTAGGTTTTTGCCAGCAGGGAAGGATCAAAGGAACCGTCAGGACCATAGGTGGCATCCAGTCCGGCGGGACGGAGAATACAGGCGTCTACATACGACATGAAATCCATGCCGGAAACCGCCTCCACCACCAGCTGCGCCAGTGTGAACCCGTCGTTGCAGTAAACGCTGTACGCGCCGGGATCGGCCTTGAGACGCTGGGTGGACAGCTGCCGCAGCAGGGTGTCCGTGGCATAGGAGTTGGTGTCATCAAAGAGCATGGCGCTGGTAAAGGAGGACCCCATCAGACCGGAGGAATGGTTCAGCAGCATCCGCACGGTGATCTGGCGGTATCTGGGGTCGGCCATGGTAAAATCCTTGAGGTAGCGTGTGACCGGAGCGTCCAGAGAGAGCCGGTGCCGCTCTGCCAGCTGCAGGACAGCCACCGTGGTATAAATTTTACTGACGGAGCCGATGCCATAGAGAATTTCATCGGTCAAAGCGCGGTTTTCCGTTCGGGAATAGACGCCGCAGCTGCCGGTCAGCCGGAGCGCGCCGTCCTGCCAGAGGGCGTATTGGACACTGTCGGCTCCGCCATAGGTCATGGCGCCCTGCGCTGCGGCGAGGGCGGCGGCTTCCAGAGAAGAGTCGGCGGGGGCAGCTGGTTCGGCGGCCAGCGCCCCTGTGGAAAGCTGTATCGTCAGAAAAAGCGCCAGCAGCAGGGCGGTGCCGCGTTTGATGTGGTTCATAGAAGATCCTTTCCCGCCCCTGAGGGGCGTGATCGAGAGAATGGTACAAGGGTACACCTTCCATCAGGGGGAATGTCAAGGCTTTTTTGGAAAATGACACGATGCACCCGCCGGGTGGAGGTGTGAGGGAGATTGTGCAGGGGGTTACGGCTTTGCGGTCAAAAGCCCCAGAAGCGGTTCAAAATCAACGCCTTCCCGCATGGGAAGCGCTTCCTGCGCCGTCCGCTCTGCGCAGGCGCGCACAAAGTCCACAGCCTGACGGGCGGCGTCCGGCAGGGAGGCGCCTTTGACCAGCGCGCCGGTGAGAACGCTGGTGAACACATCTCCGGTTCCGTGAAATTCCTGCGGGACCCGTCGGGTCTGGATGGCGCTTGTCTGACCGGTTTTTGCGTCAAAGCACATGGCGCCGGTCAGCCCCGGTCCGGCGGAAGCGCCGGTCAGCACCACGGAGCGGCGGCCGTTCAGACTGAGCCGTTCTGCGATCTCCCGACAGCCGGATTCTCCGGCAGGGAGGTCTGTGTAGGGGATGTGCAGCAGCAGCGCCGCCTCCGTGAAATTGGGGGTGATCACATCGGCCTGCGCGGCCAGACGGGCAGTGCCCTCGCACATGGCGGGCGTGTAGGTTTGATAAACCCGCCCGTGATCGCCCATGACCGGATCGACCACCACGATGGTGTCCGGACTGCGAAAATCACGGATGAAGTCGGATACCATGCCGATTTGACACTCGCTGCCCAGAAAACCGCTGTAAATGGCATGAAAAGAGATGTCCAAGGACTTCCAGTGATGGGCGACCTTGGGGATTTCCTCCGTCATATCCAAAAAGGTAAAGCCCTCAAAGCCGCCCGTATGTGTGGAGAGAAAGGCGGTGGGCAGAGGGCAGCATTGAAGGCCCATGGCTGATAAAATGGGGATCGCGACCGTCAAGGAACAGCGGCCGAAGCCGGACATATCATGAATTGCGGCAACACGTGGCGTCAGCATGCGAGCAGACCTCATTTCCTTTGTTTCAGATTCTTATATTGTATCGCAGATTTTCCTGTTGTTCAAGGCGGGAAATTGTGTTATAATGCGAACAAATGCTGTGGAGGGTTTTATCATGGCATCCGGTAAAGAGTACTTGGATTTTATATTGGAACAGCTGTCCGGTCTGGATGGGATCACACACCGGACCATGATGGGGGAGTATATCCTCTATTACAGAGGGAAAATCGTCGGAGGCATCTATGATGACCGGCTGCTGGTAAAGCCGGTCAAGGCCGCCCTTATCCGGATGCCGGATGCAGCCTTTGAGCGCCCCTATGATGGCGCAAAGGAACTGCTGCTGGTTGACAATGTGGATGACAGCGCATTTTTGACAAAGCTGTTTGAAGCAATGTACGAGGAGCTTCCCGCTCCCAAGAAAAAGAAATAACGGTCGGGAATTCCCCGGCAGTTCATACACGCGGGCATGATGGAATTGGTAGACATGCGAGATTTAGGTTCTCGTGCAGCAATGCGTTGGGGTTCGAGTCCCCATGCCCGCACCAACTCTGGTAAACACTTTCAATCCAAAAGCTGCAAAGTATACGGACGCAAGCGTTTGCCGGATTTTTTATGCCCCCGGATTTAGGAGGTGTTACGAAAGATCCAAAACGCCATTTTCAAGGAATCTTGGGACTTGAACCTGTATTACTCTAGATGAGCTGGTGTCTTTTTTCAAATCAAAAAGCGCGATAATCTTTGATATAAATGCTTCGTTGTGATACAATTAATGCACCTATAATAAGCAGCGTGAAGGCTAATAATAGGCATCTGTTAAACGCTTCTGGAGGCGACGCCATGCCGCATAAAATATATCGGACAAAGAAATACGCTATTATGGGTACTGTTGTATGCTTCCTGTGGATATATCCTGTCACTATGTTGCTTAATCACGAATCTCTGTCTGAACTGCCTATCATCATAAAGATGGAGGGGCTCTTAAACATTTCGCTCTTGATTATGGGGGCGGTATTTCTTCGGTGCTTGATTCTGCTTTTCAAAAAGCGTCCTTTGTTACAGGCCGGAGAGAACGGGCTTCATTTGCAGGTTTCAAAGAAAAATTGCGGCATAATTCCTTGGAGACATATAGCGCATTTTGATTGCTTACCGGATCGGCGGGAAGTCAGAGTATATTTGCAGGGCCTGTGGGATGTTCCAGATGACTGCGGAGAAAAATTTGATATTCAGATCGATGAGAAGAGGCAGAGGATGATCGTTCTTCCTTTGCAGCACAAGGTTCGTAATCCGGCTCATGTCCGCGACGAGTTAGAGGAATGGTGGCTCTACTATTCTGAAGGAGAGACATCGCAATTTCCGGAGATAGATGAACGATCCCGCCGGCGAATTGCGTCAGCAAAGAAACACGGAGTTGCTTCAATATTGGTTCCGATGTACTTTATTCATTCAAAATTCTGGGTTCTGGTAATTATCGATTTCCTGTTTCTTGCGGCTCTGATTGAAAAGTGTACAGCGTTTTCCCGCCCAGTAGTATTAGCGATTGCTGTGGTTCCGACATTATTGCTGTCGTTCATCATTCGAAGACTACTGTCAAAAGCAATTTCTGCATTGGAATACAGTAAGGAACAGAACCAAGATCGGATGATTGGATTGTAAGGTAGTTCAAATTGTGAGCTCGAAAGTGAGCACTCCGGCCACTTTTATTTCTGCGGAACAAAAAAACGTCATTCGTCCGCTTCCTTGCTCCTTCTTTCTAAATCGCAACCGCTGTGCTGGGGCGCGATTTGGTGTCGCCGCTTTTCCGGAAAACAAGAGGTTTGAACCTGTGCGGGCATGAAAACACCGGAGTCTGTTCAAAAGGGAGATGCCGCAGAAACGAAATTTGATTCCAGAAGGGCGGCAAAGCTTCAAGTGTTGATATGAATGAACCGTTATGATACAATTTACATATCAGAAGGGAAGATGTGATGTGAGCTCCATGGAAGGGGGATCAACCATGTTCACAACAACGCCTCACAATCTCAGCGACGCCCAGCTTGGTCTGCTGCTGGTGGTTGTCTATCCGCTCTTGGGCGGCTCGTTTGTTCTCTACAATGCCTACCGTATGGGGAGGCTGAAATGGAAGCCCGGCAAGCCGGCAAACCCCCGTTTGGTTACTTTTGTGATCCTCCTTGGAGTTATCCTGATCCCCCTGTTGCTGTCAGTGATTGATTCGATCGTTGCGCAGTAAATCAGCTGCAAGTGACTGCGGCTCGGAGGATCCTGACAGAAGGTGCGGAGCGGCTGCCGCGGGCCTTTTTGCCGAACCGGAAAAAACTGCTGTCAAATAAAAGCGCAAGGTCAAACAAATGGAAAAGCTGCAGAAAACCGTGTTTCATGCGGTTCTCTGCAGCTTTTTTGAGAAGCTGCCATGGGACTCCAAATGACAGCATGGTGCAAAAGCGGGCAGGGGAGTCCGTGTTTCCGCCTGCTTATTGCTTGGATACGACTACCAGCACAAGCTCCGATTCGGAGGTGTTGGAAGAGTCTGATTGATAGGTAATTCCGGCGGCATCCAGCTTCTGGCAGAGAATGCGGGCATCCTGCGGGGACAGCTCGTAGCTTGCCGACTCCTCCGTTTCTGAATCGGGAGCATAGGCGGACAGATACTCCGCCCCCTCCGGCGGCAGATACAGAAAAGCGGCGTAAGCAGACGTCTGGGCGGCTGCGTAGGGGGTGGGGGCGCTGTCCTGTATGAGAGAACCGGCGCTTTTTTCCGATGCATCGGGATCGCCGGCGTTCCGCAGCTCCTGTGACGCGTCGGGCTGCTCCCCGGCTGCCGGTGCGGATATGTCAGCCGCTCCCTCTAAAGCGGTCTCCAGTGCAATGGAAGCGGGAGCCGCCTCCTGACGGGCGGAAAACAGCGGCCCGCTTTGCAGAAGGATCACCACAACGCAGCAGGCGGCCAAAGTCGGCAGCAGCTTCATCCACGGAGTTGTCTGTTTCTTTTTAGAAGCGGGTGTCTGCGCTTGGATGCGTGCCATGACAGCATCTGCAAAGCCGTCAGGAACTGCGGCATCCTCCGCAGTGGGAAATGCGGCGCGGATCGCCAGACAATCGTCCACATAAGACTGACAGGCGGAGCAATGGTCCAGATGGTCCTGAACGCGGACCATGTCCTCCGGAGACAGCTCTCCATCCACATACAGGTCCAGCAGGGCCGCGTATTCTTCACAATGTTTCATTTGCAGCCCTCCTTTTCTGCTTCTTTTGACGCAGGCGGCGCAGAAAAGTTCCCGCTTTCCAGTAAAAATTTTCGCAATCGTTTTCGCCCGCGGTTGATACGGGATTTTACGGTTCCCAGATCCAAGGAGAGGATCTCCGAGATTTCGTCATAGCTGCGCTGATGGATCTCACGCAGGATCAATACCTGCCGGTAGTCTTCCGGCAGGGCGGCAAGCCCTTCCTCGATCTGGCGGCGCAGTTCCGCCTGCTCCGCCAGCATATGGGGGGTAGGTGCGGGATCGACGGCATCAACGAAAACATCCTCGTCATTGAGGGAAGGACCGGCGGCAGAGCGGTGGCGGCCTTCCCGCCGCAGAAGATCCACACAGGCATTGGATGCCAGCCGGTAGAGCCATGTGGAAAAGCTGGAGTCTCCGCGAAAAAAGGCCAGCCCCTGCCAGGCGGCGAGAAAGGCTTCCTGCGCCGCTTCCTCCGCATCCGCGGGGTTTTTGCACATCCGCAGGGTCAGGGCAAAGATCCGTTTTTCATACAAGCGTATCAACTGCGCAAAAGCTTCCTGATCGCCCTGACGGGCACTGTCGACCAGAATTTCTTCTTGCTTATCCGTCATGTCAAATCCCTCTTGATGCCTTTTGTCACTTGATATACATCTTCCAGCGTGTTCATCCGGACAATCTGCTCTTTATAATAACCGGAGTGGGATACGCCCTTGAGGTACCAGCAGTAATGACGGCGGGCCTCCAGCACGGCGACCCGTTCGCCTTTGGCCTGTGCAGCCAGTTCAATCTGACGCACGGCGGTATCACATCGTTCCGCAAGGCCGGGCAGGGGAGGAATGGGAAGTTCCTCCAGCGCGGCGGCGGCCTGACGGAACAGCCATGGATTGCCGAAGCAGCCGCGGCCGATCATGGCCATATCGGCTTTGGTGTGCTGCAGAATACGGGCGGCATCCTCCGGCTTCCAGATGTCGCCGTTGGCGATCACAGGGATGGAGACAGCCTCCTTTACCTGACGGATGCAGTTCCAGTCCGCCTGCCCGCCATAAACCTGAGCGCGGGTGCGGCCGTGGACCGCCACAGCCGCGGCGCCGGCCTGTTCCAGCGTTTGGGCGAATTCCACGCAGTTGCAGCTGCCCATATCCCAGCCCCGGCGAAACTTGGCAGTGACCGGAGTATCCGGCAGGGCCCTGACAATGGCCTCCACGATCCGGCCGGCTTTCTCCGGATCCTTCATCAAAGCGGCGCCATCGCCGTTGTTGACGATCTTGCCCATGGGGCATCCCATGTTGATATCCAGAATATCCGCTCCGGTGGCTTCGATGGCAATTTGAGCGGCTTCCGCCATGCAGACGGGGTCGCTGCCGAAGATCTGCACGGCGGCAGGATGCTCGCCGGGAAACTGCTGCAGCAGGGAGAAGGTCTTTTTATCATGGTAACAGAGCGCTTTGGAGGAAATCAGCTCTGTGACGGTATAACCCGCACCCTGTTCAGAGCAGATCTGGCGGAAAGCCACGTCTGTGACGCCGGCCATGGGGGCCAGAGCAAGGCGGGACGGGATGGCAACCTTTCCAATATTCATGGCGGCGCTCCTTTCAAAAAATTCATATCATCATACCATGAAATACAGAAAAAGTCCAGTATTTCAGAGGGGAACTCAGACACTGATAGGTTTATCAAACATGTTGGACAGTTGACTCTGTAACTGTTTTGTTTGCTGCATGTGATGTCCTGAAAAAGAGACGATACGGTTGATGCAAGCAATGGCTTTCTCATAGAGGCATGTCACGAATGGCTCACGGCGTTCATAATGGGATGATTTCGATGGTCATATCGGAAGCTGTTTTGGGAAATATAGAAAATGATGCCTTGATTTCGTGCATTGTCCCAAAGTTTCTGCGGTTTATCAAATAGTTGTTGACATTTGCGCCAAAGCCGGTATATGATGTTGCCAGAAAAAATGAGAACGTTCTCATTATGGCGAGGGAGTTATGGCCACAACGATTATCGATGTCGCAAAAAAATGTGGATATTCCAAGGCGACCGTTGCGCGGGCTTACTCATCGCCGCAAAGCGTCAGTGAACGGGCACGGGAGAAGATTTACGCGGCAGCGAAGGAGCTGCACTACGCGCCCAACGCCATCGCCCGTGCTATGGTTCGGCAGCGTACCGAAAATATAGCCTTTATCATCCATGAAAAGCAGTATCCGGCTATTTTGAACCCGTTTTATTCTCCGATTCTGGAGGCCGCCATGCAGGAGGCTACCAAGCGGAATTACAGTATCTTCATCACGACCAGTCAGGATATGCGGCTGCCGAACGGTGAAATGTACATTGAGAAAAATATGGATGGAGTTATTTTTGCCGGTGAGGTGGCCGGCAGCTCCATTCAGGAATTTCAAAAGCAGAATATTCCAGTAGTGCTGCTGAACAACTGCCCTGATGCCGAGGAGTTTCTGAGTGTTACCATTGACCACTTTCATGGAGCGGAGATCGCTGTGGAACATCTCTGTGACCGCGGACACCGGCGGATCGGTCTGCTGGCTGGCCGCTTCTCCCCCCATGTATTTGAAGCCCGTCTTCAGGGTTATCTCAGCGTACTGGAGCGGCATGGACTATCCGGCGACTCCCGGTTTATTGCGGATCTGGACCCGACGCTGGAAGACGGTGAACGGGTCATGACTGCCATGCTGGACCAGCCTGACCGGCCTACTGCATTTTTCTGCACCAATGATACCATTGCTGCCGGCGCCGTGAAAGCGGTCCTTCGCTCCGGACTGCGGGTACCGGAGGATATTGCCATTGTCGGATTTGATGACAGCTATATCAGTCAGGTCATTGAACCGGAGCTGACCACGATCCGGGTAGATACGCAGGCAATGGGGCGGCTGGCTGCACAAAAGCTGTTTGACATGATTGACGGTAAAGATGTGACAGAAAAACATGTGGAGATTCCCACAGAATTGATTATCAGAAGTACAACCTGACCACATTTTCGGATTTTTGAAGAAGCCGGAAGTACAGTGAAACATACACAGGAAGGGAGAGGTGGTTTTGCGGATCACAGTCATCAATGTTGGATATGGCGATGCGATCTTATTCCAGCTGCCGGACGGATATACGATGCTGCTGGACGGCGGAAGCGCCCTTCCACAAGAATTTCAGGACGATCCCTACCGTATTCCCGCTGCAGACTATCTGGATGCCATGGGTATTACACATTTGGACGCGGTGGTCATCTCCCATATCCATGAGGATCATGTCTGCGGTCTGGAACCGGTTTTCAAAAAGATTTCCGTTGGAAAACTCTTTGTACCCTATCCGGTCGCGCCATTCTTAACAGGACATGAGTTGCAAGCGGGTGCAGACGCCCCGCGCAGTGTTCCCTTATATACCGCGGCCTTGAACGCATACCGCAGGCTGCTTCTGGATGCTGTGGCTCACAATATCCCGGTACAGCAGATACAGGTTGGGGATACGGTTCAGGCTGCGCCGGATCTGCGGTTCCGTGTTCTTGCCCCCAAGCCGTCATCCATTGACCGCTACATGGCGCTTGTGGAGAAAGCCTATTCCACGTCCGGCGATGTGACAGGTCTGCTGCGGCAGTTGGATGCTTCCTCCAACCGGACCAGCCTGTTGCTGCGGATCAAAACCGGCGGAATCGTTTTTCTCGCGGCGGCAGACAGCTGCCCCGGTCAGTGGGACGAGACTCCGGATTTTTTACTTGAAAATGCGAACGTTCTCAAATTGCCGCATCACGGGCAAAGAGATTCGATTTCTGAACATTTCATGCGAGATATGCCGCTGTCATACGTCATCACCACGGCATCCTCGGACCGCCGTTACAACAGTGCCAACGAGGAAGTCTATCGAACCATCATGGCATGGCATCCCGAGGGAGATGCGCCCAAGTTCCTCTTCTCCGATGAGCGCAGCTACCCTCCGTACTTCTCACAGCCTGAAGGGTTTCAGGCCATCACTCTTGAAGTAGATTCCGGAATCATGACACCGGGATTTATGAGGATACCCCAAAATACAGAAAAAGGAGAAAAAAGATGAAGAAATTCCTGTCTCTGGCGCTCACCCTGCTCATGGTGCTGAGCCTGGCCGCCTGCGGCGGCTCTGACCCCAAGACCCCGGCCGCGGATGGCGGCAAGGAACCCGCAGCTGACTCCTTCCCTGAAAAGCAGATCACCATCATCATGCCTTGGAGCTTGGGCGGCGGTCCTGACACCATTGCCCGTCAGGTTGCCTCCTATGGCGAAAAGATTCTCGGCGTTCCTGTGATTGTAGAGAACCACACCGGTGGAGCCGGCACCATCGCGATGAACGATGCGCTGCAGGCTGAGGACGATGGCTATACCATGGTAGTCGCCAATGGTCCCCTGTTCTCCCTGACTCCCAGCTTTGTGAACGTGAACTACACTCTGGACGACATCACCCCCCTGATTGGTATGCGGATCACGGAGTTCGTCATCCTTACCAATTCCAAGAGCAACATCACCAACATTGAAGAACTGAAGGCTTACGCTGAGGAGGGTAATACGATCAAGTATGCGACTACCGGCGGCCCCGGCAACGACAGCTACACCATGATCTCCGTCCTGTTCAAGCTGCTGGACATCCCCTCTGAGGCGGTGCCCTATGATGGCGGTCAGGAGGCAATCAATGCTCTGGTAGGCGGCCATGTGGACGTGGCCATCGGTTCTCCTCCCACCTATCGTGATTATGTCATCAATGGCGAGCTGAACTGCCTTGGTACCTTCATCCCCGAGGGGCTGGATGTTGAGGGCATCGGTCACATCCCCTCCTTCAAGGAGCAGGGCGTTGATGTGGACTTTACCGGCATGGACTACTTCGCTGTCCGCTCCTCTGTGGATGATGCCAAGAAGGAAGTCCTGACCAACTTCATCAAGGAAGTCTATGCGGACGCTGAGTTTCAGGAATTCATGGCCGGTATGGGCATGAAGGCATGGGAATCCACTGAGAGTGAGATTCTGGATATGGTCAATGCGCAGAGCGAAGCCATGTCCAAGTACATTCCTCTGGTTCAGTAACCGTTTTGGGCTCCCCGTGTCAAGCAGCCATGGGGAGCCCATTCTTTTAATTGAGGTGTCATCATGAAGATCAAATACAATTCGGAGATCATCTCCGGACTTATTTTCTCTCTGGTCGGACTGGTTCTGTGGTTCCTGATTCCCTCTCAGGTCCAGACTCTGGAAAAAACAGCCATCAATGCGCAAACCTTTCCCCGAATTGCCATCGGAGGGCTGGTGCTGTTTTCCATCGGTCTTTTGCTGGAGGGGCTGTTTACGAAAGAAAAGCGGGAGATTGTTGTGACAGCAGAGAGCTTCCGCTCCACTGCCTTCAAAAAAGAGATGCGTTCGGTGGTATATGCGCTGTTTTTGATTGTGTACTGCCTGCTGATCGGACGTCTGGGCTATATCATCTCCACCGCGTTGCTGGTAGTTGCGGTGATGCTGTTCTATCGTGCGCGGAAATGGTATTACTATGCAATCCCTCTTGGCATGGTAGGCGTTGTGTACTATGTGTTCAAAGTCCTGCTGCGCATTTCCCTGCCCTGACCAGAAAGGAGAAGGATTATGGAACAATTTTTAGGCGGATTGGAAATTCTGGCACAGTGGCAGAATTTCCTGATTATCCCTCTGGGTCTGGCCATTGGCATTATTGTGGGTGCCATCCCCGGTCTGACCTCTGACCTTGGTATCATTCTCTGCATCCCCCTGACCTATGGCATGGACCCCACCATGGCGATTTTGATGCTGCTGGCCATCTACTGCGGCGGTACCTATGGCGGCTCCATTACAGCAATCCTCATCAACACACCCGGTACATCGGCCAATGCGGCCACGCTGTTCGACGGCTACCCGATGACGGTAAAGGGAAAGGCATTCAAGGCGCTGCAAATGGCGCTGTTTGCTTCGACCATCGGCGGTTTGATCAGTGCGCTTGCCTTGCTGTTTCTGGCGCCTCAGATCGCAAAGATCACCTTGCTGTTCGGGCCTGCAGAATACTTTGCTCTGGCGGTGTTTGGCCTGTCTGTCATTGCGGGCGTATCCAATAACAGCATTTTCAAGGGGCTGATCGGCGCTTGCATCGGCTTGTTCATGGCCACTGTCGGTATGGACAATATCAGCGGAACCACTCGTTTTACCTTTGGCAGCAACCGCCTCATGAGCGGCATTGACCTTATCATTGCCCTGATTGGACTGTTCGCCATCTCTGAGATCATGATGAAGTCCCAGTATGACCCGAGAACGGATCACAAAACCATCAGTGCATCCAGCATTACCCGGGATAAAATCACAAAAGACGAATATCGCCGCTGCCGGAAGCCCATTGCTCTGGGTTCCCTCATCGGTGTTATCATTGGCGCCACCCCCGGTACCGGCGGCGGGCTGGCTGCTTTTATCGCCTATAACCAGACAAAACAGTCCTCCAAGCATCCGGAGACCTTCGGTCAGGGCGAGATCGAGGGCGTGGCGGCCTCTGAATCCGCCAACAATGGCGCCTGCGGTGCGACGATGATCCCCATGCTGACGCTTGGCGTTCCCGGTGACGGCGCGACTGCGATTCTCATGGGCGCCTTCATGATCCATGGCATGATCCCCGGCCCCACGCTGTTCAAGGAACAGGGCAATATCCTGTATGCCATCATGCTGGGACTCATCGTGGTCAATGTATTCATGTACATCATCGGAAATGTGTTTACCAGATTCTACGCCCACATCACCCGGATTCCCTATGAGATTCTGGCTGCCATCGTGCTGACTTTCTGCATTGCAGGCGCGTACTCGACCAACAATCGCCTGTATGATATCTATATCATCCTGATTTTCGGTATCGTGGCGTATTTCCTGCGGCGCATGGACTTCCAGCTGGTGCCCATTCTGCTGGGAATCGTTTTGGGACCTCTGGCTGAGAAAAATTTCCGTCGTGCACTGGTACTGTCCGATGGCAGTCTGGATATCTTCCTGACCCGCCCCATCAGCTGCGCGTTTATTGTGATCGCCATTGGTTCGATTGCATTGTTTGCATGGAGAAACCACAAGGCAAAGATGGCTGAAAAGCAGGCCGGCGCACGGTAATGGCGGCTTTGCCACAGAGCATCTGGAAAAAATCACGGGGGAACAGCGGGACAGCTGTTCCCTCCGCTTTATTCAATCTATCATATGGAGGATGCGTATGAACAAGCAATATGACGTTTTGGTGATCGGGCCTGTTTCTCTGGACCACAATATCGACTATCAGGGAAATGAACGCAAGGAAGTGGGGGGCGCAGTGGTGGCTTCCGGTTTTGCGGCGGCAAAAAGCGGCAACCGCACAGCCCTGTTCACCAAGCTGAATCCCGCTGACGC
>JAPFEH010000053.1 GCA_026169195.1 Dysosmobacter sp.
ATCCACTGGCAGGTTTCATACCAAATCCCCCTTTCTGTTGAGCCACATTCTGGACCACATCTCTTTGGCAGCCAAATTGGGCTGGTCACAGTACAGCGGATAATAGCGGCTCTGGAAGGGCATCTTTCCCAGCAGCAAATTATTTTTCTCTGTCCCGTGTTCCAGACGATAGCACATACGCCGTACTGTACGGACGTAAGATGGGAAAGAGAGTGAAGTGGTCTCGTTGACTGCTGGAATCAACGGCGCCCCCATACCCTCCAGCGTGAAATCACTGGTTCCTACCACTGCGTCTGCCTCTGAAAAAAGAGCTCTCAGTTTCTCATAACTTGGATTCATAAGAATTTGTGTCTCAGGGCTATAGAGGGCGGCTGCCTCCCTGACTCTGGCGAGCAAGCTGTCCTCTAGCGCAGGGGTAACATTCAAGTTTTTACGATTCTCAGGCGTGAGGATGATGCACAGGTGTGAAACGGTCAGGCCATAGTCCTGCACATAGGACTTGAGTTCAAAAGGTGCCTGTTGGATACTGCGACTGACGAGGATAGTGTGGGCCTGCCCCAAGCTGCGGCGGGCGGCTTCTGTTTCCTTCAAAGCCAGAGTTCGTGCCTTCAGAATGGCATGGTTCACCACATCCTCCATGTGGAGAGCCGCTCCAATATCTTGATAAAAGGTACAGATTCCTTCCAGCCCGGCGTATCTTCCCGCACCACCGATATGTAGATATGTAGTGCCGAATTTTTCTTGCATGCGTCTGGCCCAACGGACCCGTTTGACCAGATTCAGTTCTGCAGCAGGAGCGTGTATCAAGGATGGGAGGGAAGCACTTGGAATCCAAGTATTTACCTGAATGCCGCAGCGGTTCAAAAAGGCCTCCAGTTCCCGTAGTGCAACCTTTCCTTCACTTCCCCAGCCTACAGTTTCGATATTGACACTGTGTGGGATCGTGGCACATGGTTCCATCACCTGCTCCACTAAGGCATACAAGGCTTCTGTAAAACCGCAGCCTTTCAATTCCATCTCCAGTCGATTGTCCCCTGTGATGTTTTGATGTGCCAGTTCCTTCAGTTGATTCCGGCTGTAATTCTTATCCCGGTGAGAAAAGAGTTCTGATTGAACGCCTATCACTGGAATTCCCTCCCGCCGCAACTCTGTGCAGATGGAGCGGACGTCTTCGTTGAGAATATCGCTGACGGGAGATGGTATCACCATGATCAGGCCCGGGTGGAAACAATGCCAGGCCTCCCGGATGGTTTGGCGAAGCTTATCCTCTCCGCCACAGATGATATCACGCTCCTCCAGATTGGAGGTCATCAGGCCGTAAAAAGGTTGGTGCCTCCGTCGGGCAGAATAACGATAGTGAAATCCACAGCCGCGTGGGCTGTGAAGAATCGGAAGCACGTCCTGCATTTCTCCCACCGCCCCTACACTACCGGAAATTTTTCCGTTTACACCAAAGGTGTGCAGCAGACTGGAAGGGTACATTGCAGTCATCAGATCTTCGAAAAAAGGCTGGTGCATATGAATATTCATCCTTTCTGCCCGGAAAAAGCAGAACAGCCGGCGCCGCATCTTTTTGACGCAGGCCAGCTGTGGACAGGCATACCGATAGGGTCGGAGGCCTGTGGATCAGCTCTTACCGGAAGCGTCTCCACAAGTTCAGCAAGCAGGTTTCCTGGCTTGCGGATCTTTGCGTACTGCGCCTTCTCACATATAAATATGCAATGGCATATGCAGCATACTCCCCGCTTACAGTGACCGG
>JAPFEH010000067.1 GCA_026169195.1 Dysosmobacter sp.
ATCGTATTGATTACGGGGAGAAGCTCTTGGATATGTGTATACCTTCTCTCGGACATGATAATACCCCCTGATGTAGTACTCTTATTTTCCTACATCAGGGGGCTTTTTGTCTATTGTCCGTTTTTACTGGACCTGTGCAAAAACAAGGGGGTGGGTACTTTTTCGACGCAGTAAAGGTTATTGTTCCATATTATTCTGCACGATATATCTCAGAAAAACATCGTTGCTTCTTTCGACAAACCGGAAGTTATGTACTTACAGATCAATGATATCAATTTGCTCCGTGCCATCGTCACACAGAATGGTCACATTTAACTTTGCGTGCTTGTCAGAATAAGCCAAATCATAAATAAGATCATTTTCTGCGAGGTCATACGATTTAATAATTTTCCCATCGTATGTGTAAACATCCGACCAGAATGAGTACACCGCTGTGGTGATATCATCGCTGTGCCAAATCAAATGATTCCCGAATATATCTGTTTCAAATGACTCGCTCACCGTGTTAAAAATACAGTAAACACCATTCTCAGGACCAGCATGGCATTCTATTACAATCTTTTCCCCAACAGGAACAGCAGATAAAATGCTGTTGATTGCTTCTACGCGGGAAGTAACATCGTAGCTTTGTTCCCCATAATGAAATACAGTTCCCTCGAAAGAAAATCCGGTCAATTCAGAGGATTGCAATATATCGTCAGTTGAATCCTGAATTTCTTCATGCTTTAAATCCTTGTTTTGTCCACACGAGGAAAGGAGTAATGCCAGTAAAAGTATTAACACGGTTAGCGTATGCTTCATGGCGATGGGCACATCCTTTCAAATTCCGATTAGTCGAATTGTTTATCCTTTTGGACTTTATGATAAATATATCCCAAAATGGCGCTTTGTCAAGTACCACCACAGAATATTTCCAATTTTATCAGAAGCAGGCACTCACTAAATTGAGAACCGCAAAAACGAACCAGCCATTAAGGAACGAAACGCCGCGTTTCGTCCCCTAACGGCTGGTCCTTAGCTTATCTTAATGACATTGCCTGTGCTTTCCTCATTTCTTCCGGAAGGTATCGACGATCTGCTGGAACTTCTCCGTAATCACGCCGTAATTCTCCCGCCGGTGCGGCAGCGTACAGCCGCTGCAGTCCTTGACCCCGTTTTCCATCATCCGAAAGCCGCCGCCGCAGTTTTCTCCCAGCGCATATAACGGGCAATAGCAAAACAGGCAGTTGAAGGCTTCCGGCTCGATCCCCTGATGACAGGGAAAGTATTCACATTCCCGGTTGGTAAAAAAGGAATAGTGCTTATCCGCCCACTCAGGTTTCTTTCCATCGCTCATAAGATATCCCCTATCCTCTGCCGTCTCCCGGCATTTTTTCCAATATAGCACATTCCGTCTGATTTGTAAATCATCCGCCCCCGTTGAAGAAATTCCCCATGCAGCATCGTATTATTTGATGCATGCGGCTCTTCCGGCACTCCGCACTGATTTCCAAATCCACAAGAAGCGAGGTATCACCATGAAACATCTCAAAACTTTCCGGCGGCGCTCCGCCGCGCTGCTCCTGTCAGCCGCACTGGCGCTCAGCTCCGCCGCACTGGCGGCAGACCCTTCCGCCGAAGATCTCGCGGAAGCCCGGCAGCAGGATCTGAACGTGCTGTATGAAACGCTCCAAGCACGCCATCCCGACCTGTTCGCCAATACCCCGGAATCTGCATTTCTCGCATACAAAGCGCAAGTCGAAGACCGCCTCTCCCAACAAAGCGACGTGGAGTTCCTGCTGGATCTGCAGGGTCTGACCGCTCTGGCAAAGGATTCCCACACATCCGTTGCTCTGGCGGGAGACATCATCCAGCAGATGCGGGCCTATCCCATGGCCCTTTCCCGCCGGAACGGCAGGTGGTACGCCACCGCGCTGCCGGAGGCCCATCAGGATCTGCTCGGCAAGGAAGTCACCGCCATTGCCGGCAAATCTCCGGAGCAAATCGTGGCATGCTTCCGGACCGTCCTCAGCGCCGATAATCCGGTCAAATTGCTGCGGCAGTACCGTCAGGTGTGCAATGCGGCAGATTATTACGAATATTTGAATCTGGTCCAGCCGGGCGCACCGCTGGTGCTCACGCTGGAAAACGGAAAAAGCATCGCTTTGGAGCCGATTCCCTATTCCGCACTTGGCACAGCGCCCATTGTCCAGCTGGGTGCTTCCCTCCCCGCCCCCGCCACCGCGCCGCAGAATCGGGCATATTGGGCTTCGGCGCTGAGTTCCGACACCTATTACATCCAGTATAACCGCTGTGCGCAGGATCCGGAGCTTCCCATGAACATCTTTGCCGCCCAAATCCGGACAGAGCTGGACAGCGGAAGCTTCCGCAGGATCGTGCTGGACCTCCGGAACAACGGCGGAGGCTCTGACGGGGTACTCTGGCCCCTGCTGGAACTATTCCGTCAGGAAATGGAGCGCGGCACGGAAATCGTGGGGCTCATCGGCGAGACCACCTTCTCCTCTGCGATCATCAACGCAGTAGAGCTGCAGGAAATGGGCGCTGTTCTGGCAGGCGATGAAACCAGCGGCAGCGTGGATCACTTTGGTTCTGTGAGCAGCTTTTCTCTGCCAAACTCCGGAATCCGGGTGGGCGTTTCCACCAAGTGGATCGACATGGGCACGCTTTTGGATGCCGACGCGGGCCGCGGCGTAGAGACTCTGGCACCGGATGTACCCGTTCGGCAGACCATGGAGGACACACTGGCAGGTCGGGATACCGCCATCGAATGGCTGCTGGCCCATCCGGAACGGCTGGAACCGACCGCTCATCCTGACGCGCCGCTTACCCGCGGCCGTTTTCTGGGGCTGCTGCATCAGGCGGCAGGCAGTCCATCCCCGTCTGCGGACGCGCCTTTTTCCGACCTGCTGGGCATCGAATGGTATCTGGACGCCGTTTTCTGGGCTGCCGGAGCCGGCGTGACCCGCGGCGACGCCAGCGGCTGCTTCGCCGCCGCCAGACCGCTCACCTGGCAGGAAGCTGCCGTCTTTCTGGTGCGGGCAGCCAACGCGCTCCATCTTACCCCGCAGGTACGGCGCACCTCCCCGCTGCCGCAGGCTCTGCGGCAGGATCCGTGGGATCTGAAGGCGCTGGAGACCGCATGGTCGTGGGGGCTGCTGCCGGAGGATGCCGTCTTTTCCCAGCCGCCCACCCGCGCGCAGGGCGCAGTGATGATCGACGCACTCTGCAGCGCCGTTTAACTCCCCTGCCGCATTCTGCGGAGGCAGGCACTGGTCTTCTGAAAAAGCGGATTCCCTGCTTTCCCGCAAAAAAGACCGGACCGGCAATTGCCGGTCCGGTCTTTTTGATTGTTTCAAGCGATCCTTAAGAAGCGGATCAGCCCTCGTACATGGCCTTCAGCTTCAGCAGGTGCTGATAGCGGGCCATGGCCTCGGTCTCGTTCTCCTTGAACAGCCGGTCGGCGCGCTCGGGGAACTCGCGGGTCAGACGGCTGTAACGGGCCTCGTTCATCAGGAACTCCTGATAACCGCCCTTGGGCTCCTTGGAGTCCAGCGTGAACTTGGCGCCCTCGGCAGCGGGATTGAACCGGAACAGGTTCCAGTAGCCGCACTCCACAGCCTTCTTCATCTCCTGCTGGCAGTTCATCATGCCGCCCTTGATGCTGTGCATCTCGCAGGGAGAATAGGCGATGATCAGGGAAGGACCGTGATAAGCCTCGGCCTCCTGAATGGCCTTCAGGGTCTGAGAGGGATTGGCGCCCATTGCGATCTGAGCAACATAGACATAGCCGTAGCTCATAGCGATCTCAGCCAGAGACTTCTTCTTGGTCTCCTTACCGGCAGCGGCAAACTGTGCCACCTGACCGATGTTGGAGGACTTGGAAGCCTGACCGCCGGTGTTGGAATAGACCTCGGTATCGAAGACGAAGACGTTCACGTCCTTGCCGGAGGCCAGAACATGGTCCACGCCGCCGAAGCCGATATCATAAGCCCAGCCGTCGCCGCCGAAGATCCAGATGGACTTCTTGGCCAGATATTCCTTCTTGGCGAGGATCTCCTTGCTGGCAGCGCAGCCGGCAGCGGCGCCCTTCTCCAGCACGGCTACCAGAGCCTCCGTGGCGGAAGCATTGGCAGCGCCGTCGTCCTTGGTGTTCAGGAACTCCTGAACAGCAGCCTTGGCCTCAGCGGGGGTTGCCTCGTCGGCAGCCATGGCGGCCAGCTTCTCGATCAGGCTGTTGCGGATGGCATCCTGACCCAGATACATGCCCAGACCGTGCTCGGCGTTATCCTCGAACAGGGAGTTGGACCAAGCGGGGCCGTGGCCGTTCTTGTCGGTGCAGTAGGGAGAGGTTGCGGCAGGACCGCCCCAGATGGAGGAGCAGCCGGTGGCGTTGGAAATATACATCCGGTCGCCGTACAGCTGAGTGATGAGCCGTGCGTAGCTGGTCTCGGCGCAGCCGGCGCAGGAGCCGGAGAACTCCAGCAGGGGCTGCTTGAACTGGCTGCCCTTGACGGTGTTGTCCTGCATGTCCTTCTTTTCGGCAACGTCAGCAACGCAGTAATTGAACACGTCCTGCTGCGCAGCCTCCTGCTCCTGAGAAACCATGGTCAGCGCATCGACGGGGCAGACACCCACGCAGACGCCGCAGCCCATGCAGTCCAGAGGAGACACGGCCATGGTGTACTTGTAAACACCCTTGCCCTTGCCGGCCTTCACGTCCACGATCTTGGCAGCGGCGGGAGCCTTTGCGGCCTCCTCCTCGGTCAGAGCGAAGGGACGGATGGTGGCATGGGGGCAGACATACGCGCAGTTGTTGCACTGGATGCACTTGGTGGAATCCCAAGTGGGAACAGACACGGCCACGCCGCGCTTTTCATAAGCGGCAGCGCCCAGCTCGAACTGACCGTCCACGTGCTTGGTGAAGGCGGAAACAGGCAGGCTGTCGCCGTCCATGCGGCCCACGGGGTTCAGGATGGTCTTCACCTGCTCCACCAGCTCGGCCTTGCCGGCGAGCTTGGTGTCCTCGGCAGTATCCTGCGCATTGGCCCAGTCAGCGGGAACCTCAAACTTCTTGTAAGCGGTAGCGCCGGCATCGATGGCCTTGTGGTTCATCTCTACCACATCCATACCCTTCTTGGAGTAGGACTTGGTAGCGGCATCCTTCATGTACTGGATGGCCTCAGCCTCGGGCATGACCTTTGCCAGAGAGAAGAATGCGGACTGCAGGATGGTGTTGGTGCGCTTGCCCATGCCGATCTCCTTGGCGAGATCGATGGCGTTGATGGTATAGACCTGAATGTCATTCTGGGCAATGTAACGCTTGGAGGCGGCGTCCAGCTTCTCAGCCAGTTCAGCGTCATCCCACTGGCAGTTGATGAGGAAGGTGCCGCCGGGCTTGACGTCGCGGACGATGGGGAAGCCCTTGGTGATGTAAGCGGGCACGTGGCAGGCCACGAAGTCCGCCTTGTTGATGTAGTAAGAAGACTTGATGGGCTTGTCGCCGAAACGCAGGTGGCTGATGGTCACGCCGCCGGTCTTCTTGGAGTCATACTGGAAGTATGCCTGAATATACTTGTCGGTATGGTCGCCGATGATCTTGGTGGAGTTCTTGTTGGCGCCGACAGTGCCGTCGCCGCCCAGACCCCAGAACTTGCAGGCAATGGTGCCGGCAGGCGCCACATTGGGAGCGGGCTTCTCTTCCAGACTGAGGTTGGTCACGTCATCCACGATGCCGATGGTGAACTGACGCTTCATCTCTTCCTTGTTCAGCTCATCATAGACCGCGAACACGCTGCGGGGCGGGGTATCCTTGGAGCCCAGACCATAGCGGCCGCCGATGACCTTGATGTCGGTTCTGCCGGCATTGGCCAGAGCGGTGACAACGTCCATGTACAAAGGCTCGCCCAGTGCGCCGGGCTCCTTGGTGCGGTCCAGCACCGCGATCTTCTTGCAGGTTGCGGGAATGGCAGCCAGCAGACGGTCGGCGGCGAAGGGACGGTACAGGCGGACCTTAATCAGACCGACCTTCTCACCCTGAGCCAGCTTGTAGTCGATGACCTCCTCTGCCACGTCGCAGATGGAGCCCATGGCGATGATGACGTGCTCAGCGTCAGGTGCGCCATAGTAGTTGAACAGCTTGTAATCCGTGCCCAGCTTGGCATTGATCTTGTCCATGTACTTCTCCACTACGGCAGGCAGGGCCTCGTAGTAGGGGTTGCAGGCCTCGCGGTGCTGGAAGAAGATGTCGCCGTTCTCGTGGGAACCGCGCATGGCGGGACGCTCGGGATTCAGGGCGTGCTTACGGAACGCATCCACAGCGTCCATATCGCACATTTCCTTCAGATCCTCGTAATCCCACACGGCAACCTTCTGGATCTCATGAGAGGTACGGAAGCCGTCAAAGAAGTTGATGAAGGGGACACGGCCCTCGATGGTGGCCAGATGGGCCACAGGAGACAGGTCCATGACCTCCTGCACGCTGCCCTCTGCCAGCATGGCAAAGCCGGTCTGGCGGCAGGCCATGACGTCGGAGTGATCGCCGAAAATGTTCAGCGCGTGGGTGGACACGGTACGGGCGGAAACGTGGAACACGCAGGGCAGCAGCTCGCCGGCGATCTTATACATGTTGGGGATCATCAGCAGCAGGCCCTGAGAGGCTGTGTAGGTGCTGGTCATGGCACCGGCGGCCAGAGAGCCGTGAACGGTACCGGAAGCACCGGCCTCGGACTGCATCTCGCAGACCTTGACCGTGGTGCCAAAGATGTTTTTCTGGCCAGCAGCGGACCACTGGTCAACCAAGTCTGCCATGGGAGAGGACGGAGTGATCGGGAAGATCCCCGCCACTTCGGTAAATGCGTAGCTGACATATGCAGCGGCATTGTTACCGTCCATGGACTTGAACTTTCTTGCCATAAACTCTTACCTCCTATAAATCGCTGCCACCCGGCAGCAAGCTTACCAAAACACGAAACCCGGGCGCTCTTCCCCGAATTTTCATGCGTCCTCATTATATCACGTGGTTTTCCGCCTGTAAACCGCACTTTGTTATTTTTTGCACAAAATTTTTATTTTTCTGCGGTCTTCGCACGTTTGTATGGTTTTGCTTGGCATTTTTCCGAAAAAGTGTTCCCTTTTTTGTGAAATTATGCTACCCTTGAACCATTCAGACCATCTGTTTGCCAGCGGGGTCCGCGTTTTGCACAAGGCGGACCGCAGCGGGACAACCAGCAGGAAAGGCGGCGCTTTTTATGGTAGTCACAGTCCGTTCCTTGGGACTCAACGGCATTGCCGGATACGAGGTCAGCGTAGAATGCTTTCTCTCCGGCGGCCTGCCGGCGTTTGATGTGGTGGGTCTGCCGGATACCGCCGTGCGGGAGGCGCGGGAGCGGGTCCGGGCAGCGGTGAAAAACTGCGGCGCCAGATTTCCGGTCAGCCGCATCACGGTGAATCTGGCGCCTGCCGGACAGAAAAAAGGCGGCACGGTCTATGACCTTCCGATTTTTGTCGGCATTCTGGCAGCCTCCGAAGCCATCCCCACCCTGCCCGGCGACGCGGCTTTTCTGGGAGAGCTGTCCCTCACGGGCGCTCTGCGGGGCGTGCCCGGCGTGCTGCCCATGGCTCTGGCTGCCAGAAGCGCCGGCATCCGGCAGCTGTTCGTGCCGGAGGAAAATGCCGCCGAAGCCACTCTGGCAGGGGATCTCACCGTCTACGGCGTTCCGGACGTCAAGGCCCTCACCGCCCATCTGCGGGGAGAGCGGCTTCTGCCGTCCGCTCCTCCTTGGACGGCAGAAGCAGAGCCGGAGCCTCTGCCGGACCTCAAAGACGTTATGGGGCAGGAAAACGTCAAGCGCGCCTTGGAGATCGCCGCCGCAGGCGGTCACAACCTGCTGCTGATCGGATCTCCCGGCGCTGGAAAATCCATGCTGGCCAAGCGGCTCCCCTCTATTCTGCCGGACATGAGCCGCGAGGAGGCGCTGGAGGTCTCCGGAATCTGGTCTGTGGCGGGCATGGCAGATCCCGGCCATCCCCTGTTGACACACCGCCCGTTCCGCAGTCCCCACCACACCGCATCGGCCGCTTCTCTCACCGGCGGCGGTCCCGCCATGCGGCCCGGAGAGATCTCTCTGGCTCATCACGGGGTTCTGTTTCTGGATGAGCTTCCGGAATTTCACCGGGACGTGCTGGAAGCCATGCGCCAGCCTCTGGAGGACGGTGAAGTGACCGTGGCCCGCGCCGGCGGCACGCTGCGCCTGCCCGCCCGCTTTCAGCTGGTATGCGCCATGAACCCCTGCCGCTGCGGCTGGCGGGGACATCCTTCCGGAAAATGCACCTGTTCCGACCGGCAGGTGGAAAAATATGTGGAGAAGATCTCCGGCCCCCTGCTGGACCGCATCGACCTGCACGTAAGCGTCCCTTCCGTGGAATACGAGGCTATGCGCCGCAGAGAGTCCCCCGAATCCTCCGCCGAGGTCAAGCGCCGCGCAGACAGCGCCCGCGCCATACAGCGCAAGCGGTTCCGCGGGACCTCCGTCACCTGCAACGCTCAGATGTCCCCTGCTCAAGTGGGGGAATTCTGCGAACTGGACAGCGCAGGGGATGCCCTGATGAAAGCCGCTTTTGACCACATGGGCCTGACCGCCCGGTCCCACGACCGCATCCTGCGGGTCGCCCGCACCATCGCAGATCTGGATGGTGCGGCCGCCATCGCCCCGCAGCATCTGGCGGAAGCCATTCAATACCGCAACACGGACATTCTGAAGGGATAAGAGGGCGTTTTTATGCATGTTTATACAACCGGTCAGTGGGTCCTTCTGTTTTTCTTTTACTGCTTCTGCGGCTGGGTGTGGGAGTCCTGCTATGTCTCCCTCTGCCAGCGCCGCTGGGTAAACCGCGGCTTTCTCCACGGTCCCCTGCTGCCCATTTACGGCTCCGGCGCCATCCTCATTCTCTTTGTCACCCTGCCGGCGGCCGGTCACCTGTGGCTCATCTGGCTGCTGGGGATGCTGTCCGCCACCGCTCTGGAATATGTCACCGGCGCCGCCATGGAGCGGATCTTTAAGGTCCGCTACTGGGACTACTCCCAAAAACGGTTTCAGCTCAACGGGCATATCTGTCTCACCAGCTCCATTGCATGGGGGTTCTTTTCCATCCTGCTGGTGCGGGTGATCCACCCTCCGGTCGCCCGTCTTTTGTCGGATGTTCCCGGATGGCTGGTCGATCCGCTGGCACTGGCGCTGACCGTTGTATTTACCGTGGATGTGGTGCAATCCGTTCAGGCCGCTCTGGATCTGCGGGACGTGCTGACCCGGCTCACGGAGGAAAACGAGGATCTGCGCCGGCTGGCACGCCGCGCAGAGGTTGCCGCCGCCTTTGCCGAGGAAGACCTGCGCCGGTTCCGTGAGCGGACCGAGGTGGAAAAGCTGCTTCTTCAAAGCCGCATCGAAGCCGGACTGGACGACCATCGTCAGGCCAGCCGCCGGCGCCGCCAGCATCGGGCAGAACGGCTGGAGGAGGCTCTGCGCCGCCGCACCGGAATCAAGCTGGAAGCACTGGACACCATCGCCGGCGCACTGGAGACCTGCCGGAGACATCTGGACAGCCTTCCGGATTCCACCGAGGAGCTGCTGGCAGCCCGCCGCACAGAGGTCAATGACCTGATCGAACGGGTCAGGGACCGCAAGCAGGCTGTTCGGGCGCATACTGCCAAAACCTACCTTCGCGCTTTGCGGATCCTGCGGGCACACCCCACAGCCATCGCCCGGGGATTGGAAACCGCCATGGAGTCTCTGCGAAAGCTGGACGGCGACCGCAAATAAGGCTCTCTCCCCGCTACGGCGGCATTCTTTCCAAAAACAAGCAGGACCGGCTCCTTGGAGCCGGTCCTGTTCATCACCAACATTTTCATTTTAACGCTCCAGCAATAAAAAGTCAAACATTTCGATGATAAAACCGCAGTTTCAGAAGATTGCACAGGATTTTATTGCAATTTTTCTCAAAAATGCGAATTGCGGGCGCGGCGTTCTTTTGCTATTCTATAAGCAAGAAA
Organism: Dysosmobacter sp.; assembly: GCA_026169195.1. Taxonomy (GTDB): domain Bacteria; phylum Bacillota; class Clostridia; order Oscillospirales; family Oscillospiraceae; genus Oscillibacter. The sequence continues at coordinate 10,046 of JAPFEH010000067.1, forward strand.
GGGTGAGTCCCATGTACCAGTAAGTGATCCCGGCAAAGGGGTACCATGTCACCTAGTGGCACAAGCACAGCAGACCAGACGCTCCCGTTTTTTCGTAGTTCTTTGGTTTCAATTCCCCGATGCATGCATATAGATTGGGAGCGCAGACAGAGTTTCCCTTTTCCATGTGCCACGAATCCGGAGAAAGAGAGGTAGCCATTGATGTTAGATCCCAAGAATCCAAATTGACCCTTGACTGTTCCGACGGGAATCAGTCAAGGGTCTTTTTTTATTGGTCTCTTCCGGAAAAAGCAGTCACTTCAAAACCTGTCCCTTGAACAGAATGGTCCGGACGGAAAGTGTTTCCCGATCCAGCAGCACCACGCTGGCCTCCCTGCCAACCTCCAGACTTCCTGCCCGGTCCTGAATCCCGATGGACTGCGCCGGATTATACGTGCAGGCCCGCACCGCATCCGCCACAGGGATCCCGAACTGCACCGCCTGCCGCAAGCAGCCCATCAGGCTGGTAACGGAACCGGCCAGCGTTTCCGGATGGCCGGCGATGGTGGCGCGGTTTCCATGGACCTCGATCTCCTGTCCGCCGAAGGGATACCGGCCGTCGGGCATACCGGTCGCCCGCAGGGAATCGGAGATCAGGATGATCCGTTCCCTTCCAAACAGCCGGAATGCCAGCCGGATCATTGCGCCATGGATATGTACCCCGTCACAAATCAGCTCCGCCCGCACTCCCGGCGCATCAAACGCAGCGCCGATCACACCGGGCGCCCGGTGATGCAGGGGGGGCATCCCGTTGTAAAGATGGGTGGCGTGGGTGGCTCCCGCCTCAAAGGCAGCCTTGGCGGTGTCATAGTCGGCAACCGTGTGCCCCACAGACACCGTGATCCCCATTTCCGCGGCAGTCCGGATAAACTCCATGGCGCCGGGCTGCTCCGGAGCCACCGTTACCAGCCGGATGCAGCCCTGTGCCGCATCCTGCAGGCGGCGCAGCATGGAAATGTCCGGATCATGGAGAAAATCGCCGTTCTGCGCGCCTTTTTTGGCTGTGGAGAGGAAGGGCCCCTCCAGATGCAGCCCCACCACCTCTGCGCCGCCGGCATGCTTCCCGCGGTGGGCGGCAGCGGTCCTGCAGATCGCAGACAGCTGCTCCTCCGGCAGGGTCATGCCGGCCGGACAGATGTAGGTGACGCCCTGACTCAGTTCATAGTCCGCGATCTTCTGCAGTCCCTCCGGAGACGCATCGCTGAAATCCTCACCCACGCAGCCATGAAAATGCACATCCACAAGACCCGGGATCACATAACAGCCGGAGGCGTCCAGCTCCTCTCCGTCTCCGCTGGCAGCAGAGATCATCACGCCGTCGGTGCAAAGCTCCCTGACGGCAAACCCCTGCTCCGGATCAAAGACCTGACCGTTTGTTATTCGCATACGGATACCCCCGCAGCCACAACCTTTTCCAGCGCCGCCCGGTCGCCCACCACCACAACATCACCGTGAAGCTGCAGAATGGAGGCAGGGCAAGCCGGTGTGATGGGGCCACAGATCATGCGGTAAAGCGCCTCTGCCTTGGCCTCGCCGCTTGCGATCAGCAACACCCACCGGGCAGCCATGATGCAGCCGATGCCCATGGTCAAGGCCTGACGGGGCACATCACCGGCGCTGGCAAAGAACCGGGCGTTGGCGTCGATGGTGCTCTGCGTCAGATCCACCACATGGGTCTCCCGCACAAAGCAGTCGCAGGGCTCGTTGAATCCGATGTGCCCGTTGTTGCCCAGCCCCAGCAGCTGCAGATCCGCATAGCCCATGGAGGCCACCAGATCATCATAGCGGGCGCATTCCGCCGCAGGGTCCGCGGCAAGCCCGTCGGGAACATGGGTGTTGGCCGGGTCGATGTCCACATGGTCAAACAGGTGGGTATTCATAAAATAGCGGTAGCTCTGGTCATGAGTGCCCGGCAGCCCCTTATATTCATCCAGATTGACGCTGCGGACCTCCTTGAAGCTGAGGAGTCCCTCCCTGTTCCATGCAGCCAGCTGCTCATAAGCCCCGATCGGCGTAGAGCCGGTGGCCAGTCCCAGCACGCAGGCGGGATTCCGGATCACCTCGGCGGCAATCACGGCAGCAGCCCGACGGCTCATTGCGGCATAATCGGCTTCCTGATAAATACGAATCATCTGCATTTCCTCCATTCGGTCCGGTTGGCTTATTTCATCTCAGGCAGGCTGGCGGCAGCCATAGACTGTCCCACCCGACGGAACTTTTCATCCGGCAGTGTCAGGCGGATCCTGTCGGCATACTCGGGATACTCCTCGTCCAGCACCTTCCGGCAGGTCTCCAGCAGCAAATCGCCGCCCTTGCCGCTCATCACGCGTCCCAGCAGCAGTACATACTTGAAGCCGTAGTGCTCAAAGTAATACGCCAGCGTATGCCCCAGATAGCAGCCGATGGAGGCATACACCTGCGCAGCCCGGGGATCGTCCTGCTCCATGAGCTTCTGCGTGACCTTCAGCTTTTCCGCGGGGGAGGCGTTCTCGTCCAGCGCAATGCCCGCTCGGGGCGCCAGCTTGTTGACGCCGTCCTGACAAAAATACTTGACGCCGCAGCCAATGTCGCCGGACCATTCGTCCTGCATGGCGTCAGGGTTGGCGTCCACCGGCACGAAGGCCAGTTCGTTGAGCCAGCCGGTGATGCAGCCGTCCTCATTGACATAGCCCACCGCCTCACTGGTGCCCATGGCAATTCCCAGAACATTGTTGTCATTCAGACTCATGGTGCCCGCCAAGGCGGACACATCGCCGTCATTCGCCACGGCATAGGGCACATCGCCGAACGTATCCGTGATCGCCCGGATAAAAATATTTTTGACCTTCTCCTCATAAAGCTCCTTGGGAACCTTCAGGAATAGGGACGCGCTCATGGTCCGGTCATTGATATAAATGCCGGCAGAGCTGACGCCCACCGCGTCTACTCTGGGCATATGGGCAGCGGCCGACTTCAGCGCGGAAACAATGCCTTCGTAATGATACTCCGGATCGGGATTGATCTTGGGCAGCCACACCACTTCCTCGGAAAAGACCGTCTCCCCGTCGATCACGGCGGACACCTTCCGGTCGGAACCGCCGGCGTCAAAGCCGATGCGGCAGCCTTCCAGATGGCCCCCCATCGCCTTGGGACAGTCGCGGCTTTCAGGCACCCGGTCCGTCAGCACCACCTCAAACGGCTGCTCAAAAATATTGGACATGAAGTCCCAGTCGAACTCCCGCGCGCCGCCCTTGCAGTATACGCCGCGCAGATACTCGTACATCTCCTTGTGATCCACATAGATTTTATAGCCGCCCTTCATCCACAGCGCCGTTTTCACCAGACGGTCGATATAATAGCGGTCGGCAGCCTCCATCTCCGGCGTTCCGTGGATGAACGTATGTGTGGTAGCCACCTGCCCCTCCGCCCGTTCCACGGCAATGGAGACCGGCTGCTCCGCCCCCTTCAAAAAAGCCCTGTTGAACTGCAGCAGCGGCATAAATTCCGGATCCAGTACAGGTTTGTTCTTCACTTCCACAGAGATTCCAAATCGTTCCATATCTGACCTCCAAAAAATTTGATTCTGAATTTATATCCCCGCGCTTCTCCGCAGGAGCTGATAGACCTCCATCAGTCCGGGACAGGCATATTCCAGAAAGCCGCGGTAAGCCGCGCAAAAATAATTTTTTCCGGCAGCGTCTGCCGTTATCGGTTCCCGGTTGCGGCGGCAGCCGTTCCGGCACAGCGGCAGCCAGCGGCAGGCCCTGCATTCCTCCGGAAGCCGGCGGGACCACTCCACAAAACCCGACTTTTCCCGAGCCGTCTCCATTTCTTCAAAGGAATCCGTCAAAATATTTCCCAGCCGCCATTGATCCAACGCATAAAAGTCGCAGGGATACACGCTGCCGTCCGCTTCAATGACCCATTGCGGACCGCAAACGCCCCGCAGGTTGCAGCTCTCCGGCATCTGACCGGACAAAATCATCATCAGATTTTCAAAATAGCGGTTGTACACATAATGCCCCGCCTTCATGTCCTGATACCAGCAGTCAAACACCGTCTTCAAAAAGGTTCCGTACCGTTCCGGCGTCAGGGAATATTCCCGTCCGCCCTGCACCTCACCCAGAGGATCCAGACACTCAATATACTGCTGGTAGCGGAAGCCCTGCTTTTTGAAAAAGCTGTACATCTGCCGCCCCCGCCGGACATTGGCCGCTGAGACGACCGTCAGGATATTATAGTCCACCCCATGCTTTTCCAGCATCCGCAGCGCCGCCATGACCCGATTGAAGGTGCCCTTCCCCTCCCGATCCACCCGGCAGCGGTCGTGGAGTTCCTTGGGGCCGTCCAGCGACACACCCACCAGTACATGGTTCTCCGCAAGCCAGCGGGCCCAGTCTTCGTCCAGCGCAAGCCCGTTGGTCTGGAGCGCATAATGGATCCGGATCCGGTTGGGATTGGGATGGCGGCGCACATACGCTGACAAATCCTGAAAAAAGGGCAGACCGGCCAGCGTCGGCTCGCCGCCCTGAAACGCAAAGGTACAGTCCCCCTCCGCATAGCGCAGCGCCTGATCCACGATCCTGTGCATTTGACTTTCCGACAACCGCCCCATCAGCGGCACACTTCGATTTTCTGTTTCATCCACATAAAAGCAATACCGGCACCGCATATTGCAGCTGCCGGATACCGGCTTGATCAACAGGCTTAGAGGCGGCATGGCAAAACTCCTGTCCGGCGCGCCGGACGGCGCGTCTTCTGGTTCTATCGCTATCATACACACTTTTTTCCAAAACAGCAACGTCTTTTTGCTGCCGCCCAAAATATTCGTGACTTCTTCCTGACCGGCCGATATAATAAACACAGCAGCCGCCGCTGCTGATTTTCTTTCAGGAGGTTCTCCCATGCAGTTTACGCTTTCCCATCATGGTCTACAGGCGATTGCAGACAGCCGGGGCGGGGAACTGATTTCCCTGCAGGACGCCGGAGGAACGGAACATCTCTGGAATGGAGATCCTGCCTTCTGGTCCGGACGCAACCCGCTGCTCTTTCCGATCGTAGGCAATTTGAAAAACGGACAGGTTCGATTTGACGGACAGCCTTACAGCATGTCCCGACACGGCTTTGCACGGGACATGGACTTCACCCCCGTGGCTCAGGACGCCCGTTCGATTCTTCTGGAGCTGCGGGAAACTCCGGAAACGCTGGGCTGCTATCCCTTTTCCTTCCGCCTTCTCGTGCGGCATACCCTATTGGAGCACGGCTTTTCCACCGCCTTTCAGATCCAGAACACCGGAGCGGTCCCCATGCCGTTTTGTATCGGCGCCCATACCGCAATCCGCTGCCCCCTGCACACCGGAGAGCAGTTTGAGGACTATCAGCTGGTCTTCGACCAGCCGGAAACCGCCGGCACCCGATTGCTGACTCCGGAGGGGCTGATCCATCCGGACAAACGGGAACCTCTGCTGACGGACAGCCGCCTCCTCTCTCTGCGCCGGAGCCTGTTCGACCGGCTGGACACGGTCATTCTGGACGGGCTGCGCTCCCATGGGGTTGCCCTTCTGCACCGGAAAACCGGCCGCGGCGTTCATTTGGACTTCACCGGATTTCCCATGGTGGCCTTCTGGACCAAAAGCGGGTGCGAGGCGCCCTTTTTGTGCATGGAACCGTGGCACGGCTGCGCCGCTTTTGAAAATGAGTCCGGAGAATTTTCCAGAAAGCCCCATTGCATTACACTGAATTCCGGAGAAATGCGGGACCTCAGCTATTCGTTTACGCTTAAGTAATCGTTTAGTCCGACAAAGAGAAAACTTTTATAGGATTCCCCCTCTCAAATTTGACATTTTCTTCAAAATATAGTACTATAAGCAGGAAATCTTTGTGCTATTTTGGTCATTCTGCCTAGTCCATGATAGCAGGAAAGGAACAAAATCATGGCGAAACGCAAAAATGTTCTGCTGATCCTCTCTGACCAGCAGCGCATGGACACCATCAGCGCCTATGGGATGAACTCCATCTGCAAAACGCCCCATATCGACCAGCTGGCTGCGGAGGGCATGAAGTTCACCAACGCCTATACGCCTTCCGCCATCTGCGCACCGGCCCGGGCCAGCGTGATGACCGGACTTTATCCCCACAAGCACGGAGTTGTGGACAACTTCACCTGCATCAAAGACGGCATTCCCCTGCTGGGTGACTGCATGCACGATGCCGGCTATTACTGCGGTTACGCAGGAAAGTGGCATGTAACGCCGCACAAAGCGCCCGAGGAGTGCGGCTTTGATGACGGCAAGCCCTTTATGGGCTACGGCTTCCCCGGCAGCCGGGTCTTTCAGCACCTGATTTTCGATCAGCCCCCCGATAACCAGCCCAATTACTATGAAGAGTATCTCAAAGAGCACGGCTACGAGGATGTGGATGTGTCCCACGGCTTTCTGGGCGACAATCCCGCGCTTCAGATTCAGGAGATGTTCTGCAAGCACGAAGGTCCTGTGGAAAGCACCATTGAATACTTTGTGGCCCATGAAACCAACCGCCTGATCGACAAGGCCAAGGACGAGGACAAGCCCTTCTTTATCTGGGCAAACTTCTGGGGGCCCCACAGCCCCAGCATCGTTCCGGAGCCATACTATTCCATGTATCGTCCGGAGGATATCCCCGAGCATCCCAGCTACTGCGACGACCTGCTGGATAAGCCCTACGGCTATTATCTCAGCGAGAAAATGTGGGGTCTGGGCAACTATGGCTGGAAGGGATTTCAGGAAATCGCCGCCAGATACTACGGCCACTGCACCATGATCGACGATATGGTCGGCATGATCGTGGACAAGCTGAAGGCCGAGGGGCTTTATGATGACACCATCATCATTTACAGCGCCGACCACGGCGATTGTCTGGGCGCCCACAAGCTCATTGAAAAGGGCGCGTTCACCTTTGACGAGATCTATCACATTCCCATGGTCGTCAAGGGTGCCGGCACCAAGGACAACGACAGCTTTGTGTATCTGCACGAGCTGATGCCCACCCTGCTGGATATGGCCGGCGTGAAGCCCTCCAAGCCCGTGGATGGCGAAAGCCTTCTGCCGCTGATGACCGGTCAGCAGGAGAGCAACGGCCGCAGTGAGGTATACGGCGAATTCCACAGCCATTTCTACGTGGGCCGCCAGCGGATGGTGCGTGACCATGACTATCAGCTGACCTTCAATGAAAGCGAACGGGGCGAGTTGTACGATTTGAAAAAGGACCCCTACCAGCTGCACAATGTCTGTTACGATCCGGCATATGCCGAGGTCAAGAAACAATATCTGGATATCATGTCCAAGCATATGAAGGAGCTGGAGGACCCTGCGGGTACCTGGTTCCACCGCATCAAGGAATTCTATTAAAGTTTTGAGTGGGAGAACGCAACATGGACAATAAAAAGAAGAGCAAGTTCCAGATCCCCAAATGGGGATGGCTGCTGATTTCCTTTCTGACGGCAATGGCGCTGTGGTTCATCCTGTCGATCCATCCCAAGACCGCCCGCAGCTTCCCCTATCTGCCGGAGATCCTCCGGGCACTGGGGACCGTCATTTCCCGGGGAATTCTGGTACAGGATTTCCTGAGCAGCATGATTTCCGTGGTCTCCGGTTTCGCTTTGGGGTTTGTCACCGCCGTACCCATCGCCTTCCTGATGGCATGGTATGTGCCGGTGCGCAACATTCTGGAGCCGTGGATCCAGTTCATCCGGAACATTCCCCCTCTGGCCTATGTGCCTCTGGTGGTCATCGCCGCCGGCGTGGGCCGCAGGCCTCAGATCATCGTCATCTGGCTGGCCACCTTCCTCATTATGGCCGTCACCATCTATCAGGGCGTGCGCAATGTGGACGAAACCCTCATCAAAGCCGCACGGGTGCTGGGCGCCAAGGATCGGGACATTTTCGTGAAGGTCATTTTCCCCGCCACCACCCCCTTCATTCTCACCGCCGTCCGGCTGGGCGTATCCGTGGCCCTGACCACCCTGATCGCCGCCGAGTCCACCGGCGCATCCGCCGGTATGGGCATGCGCATCCGCTCCTTCAGCAACAGCTTTGAAGTGGCTCCCATGCTGCTTTACATCATCCTCATCGGCATCATCGGCATCACCTCGGAAAAGATCATCAAAACATTAGAAAGGAAACTCACGGGATGGCAGGAGAAGAGAGAAGTGTAAAGGTCAAAATTGACCATGTGGAAAAGATCTATGATGGACGCCAAGGGCAAATGGTGGCTCTCAACGGCGTGGATCTGGATATTTATGAAAATGAATTCATCTGTGTGGTCGGTCCCTCCGGCTGCGGAAAATCCACACTGCTCAACATCATTGCCGGACTTCTGGAGCCCACCTCCGGCGCTGTCTATGTAGACGGCAAAAAGGTGGAGGGCACCGGCACCGAGCGGGGCGTGGTATTCCAGCAATACGCCCTGTTCCCGTGGCTGACCGTTTTGAAAAACGTCATGTTCGGCTTGAAGCTCAAGGGCATGCGCGACGAGGAAGCCAAAGAGATCGCCATGAAGTACATCAAGATGGTGGAGCTGGAGAACTTTGTCGACAGCTATCCCAAGGAGCTTTCCGGCGGCATGAAGCAGCGCGTGGCAATTGCCCGCGCCTACGCCGTCCAGCCGGAGGTCCTGCTGATGGATGAGCCCTTCGGCGCGCTGGATGCACAGACCCGCACCCAGCTTCAGGCAGAGCTGACCAAAACATGGCAGGAAGAGAAGAAAACCTGCTTCTTCATCACCCATGATGTGGAAGAGGCCATCATTCTTGCCACCAAAGTGATTGTCATGAGCGCCCGCCCCGGCCGCATCAAAAAAATCATTGACGTGGATCTTCCCTTCCCCCGCACGCAGGATCTGAAAATGCAAAAGGAATTTCTGGATCTGAAGTCTCAGATCTGGGGCGAGGTCTATCAGGAATATCTGGAAGTCCGGAAATGACCTGCCGGTCATGCGCCCCTCTCCCCGCACCGCATCGGGCTGTGCCCTGTGGAATAAACTGAATTTTTTGGAGGTACAAGATGAAGAACAAATTGATTTCTTTGCTGCTGGCGCTCGCCATGACCCTGTCTCTGGCCGCCTGCGGCGCCAAGGACGAGCCTGCGCCCGAGGAGCCCAAGGCCCCCGAGCAGACCGAGCAGCCGGCAGAGCCTTCCGCTCCCGCCGAGGAGCCCATCACCCTGAACATCGCTTACATGCCCAACTACGGCAGCCTGTGGGCTGTGACCACCGCCATGGAAAAGGGCTACTTTGAGGAAGCCGGCATCACTGTGAATCTGACCTCCTTTCAGGATGGCCCCACCATTATCAACGCACTGGAGTCCGGCTCCATGGACATCGGCTACATCGGCCACGGCGCCCACAAGCTGTGCATTGCGGGCAACGCCAAAATCATTGCCCTGTCCCACATCTCCAACGGTGACGCCGTCATCGGCGGCCCCAATGTGAAGACGCTGGAAGACCTGAAGGGCAAGACCGTGGCCTATTCCGCCGGTACCTCCAGCGAGGACATTCTGCGGATGACTCTGGCTAAGGCCGGTCTGGTCTGGGATGACATCACCGCTATGGAGATGGAGCCCGCCAACATCGTCACTGCCATGCTGTCCGGCGGCGTGGACGCCTGCGCCACATGGTCTCCCAACAGCCTGAAGATCATGGAGGAGTTGGGCGCTGACGGCACCAAACTGACCGACAACCTGACCTTCTCTGACACCAGCATCTCTCTGGCCAGCTGGATCGTCACCCCCAGCTATGCCGACAAGAACGCCGACAAGATCCTGCGCTTCACCAAGGCTCTTTATAAGGCCATGGACTATGCTGCTGACGGCAATTACGAGGAAGTCGCCGAATACGTGGCCAACACCACCAAGACCGACTACGACTCCGTTTATGCCGAGCGCGGTGTGGCTGACTGGCTCACCGGCAAGGAAGTGGCTGCCGGCGCTGCCGATGGCACAATCGAAGGCTACTACAAGGTTCAGCAGGATAACTTCATCGCCGCCGGTGCTGTGGAGGGTGAAGTACCGGTGTCCGATTATGTGATGCTGGACAACATGATCGAAGCTGGAAAGTAACGCATTTCCCTGCTGAAGCCATGAAAAAAGACCGGAAGCGATCGCTTCCGGTCTTTTTTTCATCTGTTGAAAAGTCTTTCGGTAAAAAGCATCTCAGCGTTTCGCCGCCCGGCTGTCTTCAGAACCGGCTGAGACAAAGACTGCATTACATGGATCTGGGCACCACTGCAGAAAAATCAAACCAGCCGCGGGCATCCCGTGCCCCTCCGGTCAAAGACTCCCGCAGCTCCCAGCCGGTTCCCATGGTATACAGAGGACTCAGAGCGTAATCGCCCAGCAGCAGCGCCTCGGCATCGTGGAGGCATCCCATCCGTGCTGTTCCGTCCGCCGCGCTGGCAATAATGGACATCAGCGTATCATAAGCGCTGTTCTCATAGGCAATGACATTGTCCTGACTATCGGAGGTCCAGTCCATCAGGAAGCATTCCGCGTCATTGCCGGGCGCTTCCAAGTCCACTCCAGCCAGCGTATAGGCGCCGCTGCGGAGCGCATCCCACATTTCCTGCGCGGTAACGCCCTTCGGGACCACCTCGATCCCCAGCGCGCTTTTCCACTGCCGGCAAAGCTCCTCTGCCACGGCGGCATTGTTTCCCGTGTCCACATAGAGGTACTCCAATTCCCCCAGAGCAGAGCCCTGATCGTAGCCCGCATTGCTCAGCAGCTCCGCAGCCTCCTGACACCGAAGCGCATACTGCTCCGGATCGTTGTCCAGCAGCGGGCCGCCCACCGTCCGGAAGTCCTCCTCCTGATTTTCCGGAACACCGGAAGGCACCAGTCCCTCCGCCGCCGAGGCAGTCACGCCCGCCAGCTCTGCCAGCGCGTTCCGGTCGATCACCTGTGCCATGGCCTGACGGATAAGCGCATCCTCCAGCACCGGACTGCCGCAGTTGTACAGCACGCTATACGTGGACAGCTTCGGAACCGGCACCCAATCGTCCTCCTCCGCCAGTTCCGCCAGCCGTTCCTCCGTCAACGACCAGACGGCATCCACTTCCCGACTGTCGTACAGCTCCCAAGCCGCTTCGGAGTCTTCCGCAAACCGGAACGTCAGGGTCTTCGGCCCCAGCTGGCCGCTGTGATAGCGTTCACTGGCCTGCAGTTCCAAAGAGGTTTCCGGCTGATACGCCGATGCCAGATACGGCCCGTTGGTCACCAGCATCACAGGATCGTTCCACCATGGAAGCCCCTTCCCTTCCGACGACGCCTGCATCCCGGCCTCCTTCAAGCGCTGGACCACATCCTGCCGCAGCGGCATGGTGGCGGGTGAGGTGCAGACCTCCCGCAAAAACCAATCATAATTGCCGTTCAGCGTCACCACCAGCGTCGTGGAGTTTTTCGCCGTTACCTCCAGCAGGCTCATATCTCCCGCGGCGCGCGCTTCTTCGTAACCGCGGACCACGCTCAGCAAGGCCGCATAAGGAGAGAAGCTGGCCGGATCTGCCAGCCGCTGCCACGCATAAACAAAATCCTCCGCCCGCACACTCTCCCCATCCGACCAGCGGGCGCTGCGGAGACGGAAGGTGTAGGTGACGCTGCCGTCATAATTTTCCTCCACATCCACGCTCTTTGCCATCCCGTTGGCGACCTCCGTTCCGCCAACGCCATCCGGCACCACTTTCATGAGGTTTTCATACAAATGCACCAGCACCGTCTGGCTGCTGATATCCTCCGCATAGATGGGGTCCAGAGTGGAAATGCCGCTTCCTACGCAAACAGATAAATTGACATCTCCCTCGCTGTCTGCACAGCCTGTCAGCACACCGGCACACAGCACCGCCGACAGCAGCAGCGCCGCCGCTCTTTTCCATAGTTTCATAGTAGACTGGCTCCTTTCAGGGGGGTCCCGCTTTGTAAGCCCGGAACAACGGCTGCACAAAGCGCCTTTATCGGCAGGTCCATTTGTTTCATGCTCTCTCGCGCAGCCCGCCGCCTTCTTGATATAGGGAAAACAAGTGCTGCTCTCGCAGCACTTCCAACAAAAACCACAGATATTATAGAGAATCCCATCCTGTTTGTAAAGCCAATCTCGATAAAAAGTAACAAAAAATTACAAAATTTCAGAATCTGTTCATAAATCAGGCGCTACTCACAAATCTCCGGAGCTTCTTCCCCAAATCTGTACCTGCGTTTTTATAAAAACAGCGGCCTGCCCATTCAGAGCAGACCGCCTGAGCCTGTTGGAACAGCATCCGTGCCGCCTTCCCGGGGGGATACCTCCCCGTTCACACAGGCGCCAGCCTGCCGTCTTCGTCAAATTTCACGGGCACGACCTCGTTCCGCGTCTTTTTTGCAATATCATCCATCCGCATTTTGGAAGGATAATCCGCAATGAAGCTGACAGCCACGCCCTGCCGCTTTGCCCGTCCGGTGCGTCCGATGCGGTGGATATAATCCTGATTCTCATCCGGCACATCGCAGTTGAACACAATATCTACATCGTCCACATCGATCCCCCGCGCGGCCACATCCGTAGACACAAAGACCCGCAGCTTCCCCTGACGGAACCGGTCCATCACCTGTTCCCGCTTTTTCTGGGGGATGTCGCCGTGGATGCAGGCGGCATCAATGCCGCGCATCTGGAGGAACTTGGTGATCCGCTCCGTAGAGCCTTTGGTGTTGCAGAAGGCCATGCAGCGGTCAAAGCCGGTCTCCTCCAGAATCCTTGCGATGGCATCCGCCTTTCCGTCATGACTCACATCCATCCGGAACTGCTTGATGTCCGGCTTGTTTTTCTCATCCTCCCGCACGGTGACCTCCGCCGCATCCCGCTGATAGACCCATGCAATGTCCATAACCTCGCGGGAAATCGTGGCGGAAAACAGCCCCAGATTCTTCCGCTTATTCATCCGGTCCAGCAGGCGGGTCACATCATGGATAAAGCCCATGTCCAGCATCCGGTCCGCTTCATCCAGCACCACGGTCCGAACCGTATCCACCCGCACGGTGCGGCGCTTCATATGGTCGCTGAGCCGGCCCGGTGTAGCCACAACGATCTGCGGATGTTTTTTCAGCGTATCGATCTGACGGCCGATGGGTGCGCCGCCATACAGGCAGACACTGCGGATTCCGGGCTTAAAAGACGCCAGCAGCCGGATCTCATCCGTGATCTGGAGCGCCAGCTCTCTGGTAGGTGCCAGAATCACAGCCTGAACGCTCTCATCCGCCGGATCAATGTGCTCTACAATGGGGATTCCGTAGGCAAAGGTCTTGCCGGTTCCGGTGGGCGCCTTGGCAATCATATCCTCCCACCGCATCATGGGCGGGATGCAGCCGGCCTGTACCGGCGTGGAGACCGCGATCCCCCGCTGCAGGATGGCCCGCATGATTTCCGGTGACAGCCCCAAACTGTCAAATCGTACGCCTTCTGTATATTCCATATCCATTTCCTTCTCTTTTTCCTGTTTGTTTGGGTCAATTATACTCGGAACACAGCGATTTGTAAAGCGGGGCGGAGGTTTGGAGCCAAGCTTCGTGGTTTTGTAAATTTCTGGCTTTTTGGAAATTTGCGCAAAACCCGTCAATTCGCTTATTTTTCTGGTAAAACCCCCTTGATTTTGTAGTAAAATTTTGTATTGCCTCTCCAAAGTAGTCCTTTTTTATGATAAATTGAACATGAAAAGACTTTTCTGCAAACGGAGGTGCCGCACGTGGATAAGATGGCTTATGTCCGCATTCTGCGCGACTTACGGGAGGATGCCGACAAAACGCAGACACAGATCGCCGAAGCGCTGGGAACATCCCAAACCATGTATGCCCGATATGAGCGCGGGGCCAACGAATTGCCCATCCACCATCTCATCACGCTGAGCAAATATTACGGTGTCACCACCGATTATCTGCTGGGGCTCTCAAAAGAACGATAAAAGACGGGCAGGAAGCTCCTGTCCGTCTTTTCTTTTATTCTCCGGTCACCGTCACCGCCATGGACTGCCGGGCGGAGCCGTCAGCGGCGGCGCCGTCCTCCGTGGCCGTCAGCCGCTGGTCCTCGTCCCAGGTATAGGTAATGCCATTTTCGCCAATCCGGTAGGCCACATCCCACGCTTCCGGCGTGCCGGTTACGTCCACCTCCACCGGTTGTTTTCCATCCGTTCCGATCCAATGGTACTCCCCTGTTTCCTTCAACTGATCGGTAATGTCGATTTTCTCCTCTAATATGTAGAGAAAGATGCGTCCGTTCTCCTCTGCCACCTTGGGCGCTGTGGTCGAAACGGTAAAATCCACGCTGGTACCGTCTGCGGCAGTTCCCGCCAGATGGGTTTCCGTGCCGCTGCTCCAGATGATCCGCAGTTCCTGAAACAGCGCGCCGTCACTGGCGGCATTGGCAGTCACCGCCAGCGCCGCAGTCAACGCCGCGGCAATGGCCGCTGTCCGCAGAATTCTGCACATTCTCACCGGACGTTTCTGTTCTCTTGCCATTTGAAAGACCTCCTCTTTGGCTTTTTCAGAGGCACACAGCCTTGAAAACGTCTCGCAATACAGTTTTTTATCAATCATAGGCTCTCTGCCTCCTTCAAATGATGTCTGAGCTGTCCTCTGGCCCGCATCAACCAGGTCTGGACCGTGGAGGGGTTGGCGTTCATCAGCGCAGCCACCTCTTTTACAGCGTAGCCCTCGTAATAATGAAGATAAACAGCCGCCCGGTACCGGTAGGGCAGCGCCATGACCTGATGGAACAGTTCCGTCTGTGCCGGAGTATCCAGTACCGCAGTCTCCGGAACCTCCTCTAAGGGGGCGGTCCTCCGGCGCCAAGGGGACCGCAGCAGCTTTTTACACTCATTCACCGCTACCCGAATCACCCAATACCGCTCATGCTCCGGAGATTCAAATTCATCTGCGCCATAAAGCCGCAGCAGCGTTTCCTGCATGACATCCTCCGCATCCGCCCTGTTTTTCAGATAGCTGTATGCCAAGCGGAAAACCGTGTCGCCGTAGCGCTCCACCGCCGCTTCAAACGCCGTACGATACACAAGTCCTCACCTCGTTTCGTGTCAGAGTCGAAAGGCCTTTCTATGGGGAATATCCGTGAGGGCCTTGAAAAATCTCAAAGAACCTGCTTTTCTTGAAAAAAAATCCTCCGCATGACCGCAGTCATACGGAGGATTCCCTGTTTTCCGGATATTCTTTCGCAGATCCGCACCGGTTTCCTCAAACTTTTTTACTTATGAGGAACATGCCAGATGTTGTCTGCATACTGCGCCACAGCCCTGTCTGCCGCGAAAATCCCGCTGCGGGCAATGTTATGCAGGCTCATGCGGTTCCATTGCGCCGGATCGGCATAGGTCTGCACCATTCGGGTCTCTGCCTGACAGTAGGACTGGAAGTCCGCCAGCAGCAGGTATTCATCCGCAGGACTGCCGCCTGCGCCAAAGAGCAGCCGCTGGTACAGGTCCTCATAGCTGACACCGTCCCGGAAGCCCTTCCGCAGCGCATTCAGGCAATTGTACAGCACCGGATCCCGCTGATACAACCGCTGGGGCACATAGCCCTCCCGCTTCAGACGGTCCACCTCATCAGCATGGAGTCCGAAGAGGAACATATTCTCGTCCCCCAGCACCTCATTCATTTCCACGTTGGCGCCGTCCAGCGTGCCCACCGTCAGTGCGCCGTTCATCATGAATTTCATGTTTCCGGTTCCGCTGGCCTCTTTTCCGGCGGTGGAGATCTGCTGACTGACCTCACTGGCGGGCATCAGCTTCTCCGCCAGTGAAACCCGGTAGTTCTCCAGAAAGACCACCTGCAGCTTATCCTTGCAGACCGGATTGTGCGCGATCTCATCCGCCAGAGAGTTGATGAGCCGGATGATCCGCTTGGCAACCGCATAGCCGGGAGCCGCCTTTGCCCCGAAGAGGAAGGTATGCGGCCGGGTGATGGCATCGGGATCGGCCTGCAGCTTCTGGTAAAGCGCAATGATATGCAGCACGTTCAGCAGCTGCCTCTTATATTCGTGAAGCCGCTTCACCTGTACGTCAAAAATGGCATCCGGATTCAGCACAACATCCTGTGTTTTCAGCGCATAGGCCGCAAAGGCCTCCTTATTCTCCCGCTTGATGGCGGCCAGCCGTTCCTGCACGGCGCGATCTCCCGCATAGGCGTCCAGCCTCTGCAAAACACGGGGATCGGTCAGATAGGCGTCGCCTCCGGTCAAATCCCGGATGAGACCGTCCAAACCGGGGTTGATCTCGCTGAGCCAGCGGCGGTGATCGATGCCATTGGTCACATTCTGGAACTTCCACGGTTCCATGCCGTAGGCTTCCTTGAAAACATCCTTTTTCAAGATCTCAGAGTGAAGGCCGCTGACACCGTTGACCGCCATGCCGCCGGCAATGCAGAGATTGGCCATCCGGACTTCACCGTCCCAGATAATGGCCATTTTCCGGGTCTTGGCAGGATCGTGGTAAAAGTCCTCCACCTTCTTCTGCCAGCGGGCGGCGATCTCCTGAATGATCTGCCAGATTCGAGGCAGCAGTCCCTCCACCAGACTCTGGGGCCAACGCTCCAGCGCCTCTGCCAGCACCGTATGGTTGGTGTAGGCAACCGACTGGCGGGTGATTTCCCATGCCTCATCCCAGCTCATGCCGGCCTCGTCGATAAAAATGCGCATCAGCTCCGGAATCACCAGCGTCGGATGGGTGTCATTGATCTGAATGACATTCTTTTCATGGAAGTTCTTCAGCGTCCCGTAAGTCTCCAAGTGGCTGCGGGCAATGGACTGCACCGTGGCCGACACAAAAAAGTACTGCTGCTTGAGCCGCAGGGATTTGCCTTCATAGTGGTTATCCTCGGGATAGAGGATGCGGGCAATGGTCTTTGCCATCGCCTCCTCCTCCGCCGCCTTCAGGTATTCGCCGCGGGAAAAGAGCGCCATGTCCACCGGATGGGTGGCGCGGGCATCCCACAAGCGCAGAGCATTGACATGCTGGGTGCCGTAGCCTGCCACCACCATATCGCAGGGAATGGCCAGAACCGTAGTGGCATTTTCATTGACAATATGCAGGTGCCCGTCGTCCCAGAACTCCCGCAGCGTTCCGCCGAACCGGACCTCCTGCGCCTCCTCCGGCTTTGGAAGCAGCCATGCGGCCCCCAGATCCTTCCAGTTGTCCGGAAGCTCCACCTGCTGTCCTTCCACGATCTTCTGCCGGAAGATCCCCAGCTCATAGCAGATGGAATAGCCCGTTGCGGGAATCTCCAGCGTCGTCATGGAATCCAGATAGCACGCTGCCAGCCGGCCAAGGCCGCCATTGCCCAAGCCCGCGTCCGGCTCCAGCTCAAAAATATCCGCCGCCTTAAAACCCAGATGCTCCAGCGCCTCTTTGAGCTGCGGCAGAACCTCCAGATTATACGCGTTTTTCATCAGGCTCCGCCCCATGAGGAACTCCAGAGACAGGTAATGTACCCGTTTTTCCTGTTCACTGCGGACCTTTTTGTGCGTCTCCACACCGCGGATCGCCATAACGTCCCGGAGTACCAAGGCGCAGGCTTTCATCATTTCCTGCTCGGTGGCCTCATCAGGCGCTTTGCCGAAGTTCAGCATCAGCTTGGCGGTCAATGCTTCTTCCAGTGTTTTTGTGGTAAATGGTGTCATGAATGTCTGTTACTCCGCCTGTTCCTTTTTCTTGGTCTTGGCGGGCCCTTTCTTTGTGGTCTCTTTTTGAACCGTCTCTTTTTTGGCGTTCTTCTTGGCAGCCGGTTTCTTTACCGTCTTCTTGGCAGGCTTTTTCTCATCCGCTTCCTTCACGCTTTTCTCCGTTTTTCTGGAAGCGGTCTTTCTCTTGGGCTTTTCCGCAGACGCCTCCTTCACCGGCGCAGGCCAGACCTGTCCGGTGATGGACGCATAGATCCGCAGATATTCCTTCGCGCTTCTGGCCCAACTGAAATCTCCCGCCATCGCCCGCAGGCGCAGGCGGCCGAAGGCATCCGGATGGTTCCGGTAAAGCTCCACCGCCTCACGGATCACATACAGCATATCCCCGCTGGCATAGTTGGCAAAGGTAAAGCCGTTTCCGCTGTCCCGCCACGCTTCATAGGGCTGAACAGTATCCTTCAGTCCGCCGGTTTCCCGCACGATAGGCACTGTACCGTACCGCATGGCGATCATCTGGCTCAAGCCACAGGGCTCGCTCTTGGAGGGCATCAAAAACAGGTCCGCGCCTGCATAAATCGCCATGGACAGCGCCTCATTATAGTCCAGACGCACAGCCATACGGCCGGGATACTGCTGAGCCGCCCAATAGAAAAACTCCTCGTACCGCTGGTCGCCCTTGCCCAGAATCACCAGCTGCACCGGAAGCTCCATGATATCATGCAGAACTTCACAAATCAAGTCCAGACCCTTGTGGGATACCAGCCGGCTCACGATCGCCAGCACCGGCGTATCCGCTTCCTCCCGCAGCCCCATCATCCGCTGCAGGGCTTCCTTGTCCTGCGCCTTGCCGCTGAGGTCCTCCGCGGAATACCGGGCGGTGATCAGCCCGTCAGCGGAGGGATCGTACAGCTTCATGTCGATCCCGTTCAGCACGCCGGAAAGCTTGTAATCACACTGGCGCATGATCCCCTCCAGCCGGTGGGCAAAATAGGCCATTTTCAGCTCATTTGCATAGGATGGAGAGACGGCGTTGACTGCATCCGCGCAGAGAATGGCACCCTTGAGCAGATTCACGTCCCCGTCCATCATAATGGTCCCGTCATTGGCCCAGCCCTGATCCAGACCAAAGAGATTTCCCAGTGTCTCCAGACCGTACCGCCCCTGATATTCAATGTTATGAATGGTCAGGGTGGTCTTAATGGAGCGGAACCGCTCCTCCCGCACACCGTCATCTTTCAGATAGATGGGCACCAGCGCCGTCTGCCAGTCATTGCAGTGGATGACCTCCGGCCAGAATTTCAGGTGATCCAGCATCCGCACCACCGCCCGGGAGAAATAGCCGAAGCGTTCTCCGTCATCCATATAGCCATACAGGTCGGGGCGGTTGAAATACTGCTCATTGTCCAGAAAATACCACGTGACACCGTCTTTTTCCAAAGAGAACAGCCCGCAGTAGCTATGACGCCATGCAAGATCCACAAAATCATAGCACTCGAATTTCAGCTGGCTGCCGAACTTCTCCCGCACGGTTTGATACAGGGGCAGCACCACCGCCACCTCGGCTCCCTCCGCCGCCAAAGCCGGCGGCAAGGAACCCGCCACATCCGCAAGTCCACCGGTTTTGCAGAACGGCACTGCCTCGCTGGTCGCATACAAAATCTTCATAAAGTTCTCCTTTTTATTGAAAATTCATTTCGTAATCGGTTTCGTTTCCTGCCGCAGAAAGGGGGACGGCAAGGTCCCCCCCTTTTTCTCAAACAACGCTGCCCTTTGCTACAACGATGGGATATGTGGCGTGTCCCATCAAGGTACGGTCTGCCTGAATCTGCACATCCTTGTCCGCGATCACGTAGGCCAGATGACTGTTTCCGCCCACCGCAGTTTCCTTGAACAGCACGCAGTTACGCACCACAGCGCCGGCCTCCACCACTACGCCGGGAAACAGCACGGAGTTTTCCACGGTACCCTCGATCCGGCAGCCCTCTGCCACCAGAGAATTGACACAGCGTCCGCCATCTCCCACATACGTTGACGCCTTGTCCGCACCCTTTGCCCGAATGGGACGCTGGGCTGTGAACAGCTCTGCCCGAATGGCAGGGTCCAGCAGCTGCATGCTGCGGTCATAGTATTCCTGCACGGAGCGGACCTGCGCGGCAAAGCCCTCCCAAATGTAGGTACGCAGATTCAGCGAATCCTTTCTGGCCCGCAGCACATCCCGTCTCCAGCTGAACAGGTCCTTGGCGTGGCATTCATCCACCAGTTCCTTCAAGAGCTTCGTGGACAAAATATAGACCTCCAGCCCGCGGTATCCCCGGGGCGTATTGAGGTTATAGAGAACTTCTGTCACACGACCCTCGTCATTTTTTTCAAAATACGTGCCGCCGGCGGTCGCAAAGCTGTCATTCCCGCAAACCACGGTAATATCCGCGCCGGAGGCCATGTGGCCTTCATAAATCTCTGCCAAGGGCAGATTCGCCACCAGATCGCCCTCCATCAGCGCCACATAGTCCTGCCGGATGGTATCCAGATAGGTACGGACGCCGGACAGCGCCTCCAGCTTGCCCCGAAACGGCATGACGCCCCAATCCTTTTGATAGTTGAAGGGCGGCAGGATCCGCAGGCCGCCGCGCTTGCGGCTCAGGTCCCAGACCTTTCCGGTGCCCAGATGATCGATCATACTCTGATAGCGTCCATGAAGCACCACACCCACATCCGTCACGCCTGCATTGACCAGATTGGAAAGGGCAAAATCCACCATGCGGTACCGGCCGCCGAAGGGGATGGATGCAGAAGAGCGGATCTCGCTCAGCTCCCGCAGATCGTTTCTTTTTTCATAGGAAAAGATAATACCGTGCAGTCCGTTCATTTGGACACCTCCTCACCGTCCCGGCCCAGCATGGTGCCAGGTGCGACCACTCTCTCTCCGGCTACCTGACAGTGGGGCGCCAGCACCGTCAGTCCCCATTTTCCGTTTGCAGCCGCTTCCGGTGTGCTGCCCACCCGGCAGTCCCGTCCGATGCGGCACTCCTCGCCCAGAATGGCATATTCCACCACGGCGCCGGGTTCCACCACCACGCCGGGCATCAGTACGGAATAGCTGACACGGGCGCCTTCGCCCACTGTCACATTGGGGGAGAGCACAGAATTTTCCACTGTTCCCTCCAATGTACTGCCGCGGTTGAAGGCGCTGTGGCTCACCTGCGCATTGCTCCCCAGAAACGTGGGCGGCGCGTCCACAGAACGGGCATAAACGGGCCATGATTCATCGCTCAGATCCAAACCGGATTCCGGAGAGAGCATATCCATATTCGCATCCCACAGGGATTCCAGTGTGCCCACATCCTTCCAGTACCCTGCAAACCGGTAGGCTGCCATCCGTTCACCGTTTGCCAGCATGGCGGGAATGACGTTCTTTCCGAAGTCGTTTTCAGAGTTCGGGTTCGCTTCGTCCTCTGTCAGATACCTACGCAGAGCCTGCCACGAGAACACATAGATTCCCATGGACGCCAGATTGCTTTTCGGCTCCTTGGGCTTTTCCGCAAACTCGGTAATCATGTCCTCGCCGTCCACCGCCATGATGCCGAAGCGGGACGCCTCCTCCCAAGGCACCTCCATGACGGAAATGGTGCAGGCAGCATTGGCTTCCTTATGGCGGGCCACCATATCGGAATAATCCATTTTATAGATATGGTCACCGGAAAGGATCACCACATACTCGGGATCATACAGGTCAATAAACCCGATATTCTGGTAAATGGCATTTGCCGTACCCTTGTACCAGGTGCCGCCCTTACTGCCTTGATATGGCGGCAGAATATGTACACCGCCGCTGCTTCCGTCCAGATCCCACGGCTGGCCGCTCCCGATATAGCTGTTCAGCTCCAGCGGACGATACTGCGTCAGCACACCCACAGTGTCGATGCCGGAATTGGTGCAGTTGGATAAGGGAAAATCAATGATGCGGTATTTGCCGCCAAAGGGGACAGCGGGTTTTGCCATATCCCCGGTCAGCACGTACAGCCGACTGCCCTGACCGCCGGCCAGCAGCATGGCGATACATTCTTTTTTCATGGTTTCTCCAGCTCCTTTGCCTGTAATTTCTTCCCACAAACGGGGACATCCTTGTTCTGCCTTGCGGAAACGCCGCCGGCACAGACACCTCCGTTCTCTGAGACGGGACCGCTTCCACCGCGGTTCATCGCCGCGCCCCCGCTCTTCCTTTCTCTTCCAGATATAGTCTTATTTTCATTATACTTCTTAGAAAAATGACCGTCAAGGACAGTGCCGTCGAAAAAAGGGCGTTCTTTTGGTTTGTTTCTCTAGAAGCTTTTCTGTTTTTAACAGTTTCTTTGTGTGTTTTTGTCATTTCATGCAAATCTCTGCTGGACAGTACCTGCCTATCCGTTCTCTGCGGGCAGGCTGACGTCTTGATTTTACTCCATCGGTCTGCTAAAATAGGTTGATTTTTGCGAATTTTCCATTTGGAGGATAAGATGTTTCAATTCTTTACAAATGTAACCATCGACGGATTTCCCTTGTGGATCGTACTGCTGCTGTGTGTCGGCGTCTTTCTGGCTTCCTTCATGGATGCGATCGCCGGCGGGGGCGGCATCATCTCCGTCCCCTCCTATCTGATCGCCTTTTCCGGTCTGCCCGCCTACTATGCCCTTGGCACCAACAAGCTTTCTGCCGCCATCGGCACCGTATTTTCCACAGGCCGCTTCATCAAAAACGGCTATGTGAACTGGCGTCTGTTCGCCCCTTCGATCTTTCTGGCCCTGCTGGGCTCCATGGTTGGCACATGGCTGCAGCTCCACACGCCGGATCAGATCCTCAAATACCTGCTTCTGGCCGTGCTTCCCGTGGTGGCCTTTGTAACGCTGCGAACCCGCGAATGGCCCGACGAGCCGGGCGATCTTCCCTTCGGCCGGCAGGCTGCCATCGTCTGGGCAGGCGCCTTGGTCATCGGCGCCTATGACGGTTATTACGGTCCCGGCACAGGGACGTTCCTCATGCTGAT
The DNA here is from genome assembly GCA_026169195.1 of Dysosmobacter sp. Lineage (GTDB taxonomy): Bacteria > Bacillota > Clostridia > Oscillospirales > Oscillospiraceae > Oscillibacter. The sequence continues at coordinate 32,757 of JAPFEH010000067.1, forward strand.
TTTTATCCGGTTGGCCAAACTGGATACCCGCCATGCCGCAGGCGGCGTCAAGGTCATCAATCTGTCCTCCAATCTGGGCAGCCTGTTCACCGCCCTTCTGGCCGGCAAGGTGTTCATCGGTGTGGGACTGACCGCCGCCGTGGCCTCCATTGCCGGACACTACATCGGCGCCGGTCTGGCCATCAAAAACGGCAGCCGGATCGTCCGGCCCGCCGTTATCCTCGTACTTCTTCTCCTCACATGCAAAGTGGGCAGCGAGCTGCTGTTTCCCGAATTCTGGAACTGAGGTGCCGCTATGAAAAAAAGCATTGGAATTCTGGGTGGTATGGGACCTTTGGCCACCGCCGACCTGTTCCGGAAAATCATCCTTTTCACAGACGCCGACCGGGACCATGACCACATCCGGATCTATGTCGACAACAACCCCGCCATTCCGGACCGGACCGCCGCGCTGCTTTCCGGAGGAGACGACCCGCTGCCCGCCATGACAGACTCCCTTCGCAAGCTGGAAGCCTGCGGCGCCTCCTGTATCCTCATGCCCTGCAACACCGCTCACTGCTTTCTCCCCCGTCTCCAGCCCCTGACAGAGCTTCCCTTCCTCAGTATGCCGGAGGCTGCCGCCAAAGCCTGCGCCGTGCGGTTTTCCGGAAAAACCGCCGCAATCTTGGCGACCAAGGGAACGATCTCCTCGGGGCTTTATCAGGATGCACTGGAGAAAGAGCAGGTCCCCTTCCTGCTGCCGGATGACAGCCAGCAGGACGCTTTGATGCGGGTCATTTATGAAGGCGTAAAAGCCGGCCGGCCGCCGGAATGCTATCAAAACGATATGGCCGCCGTGGTGAACGGTCTGGCTGCACGGGGCGCAGACATCTTCCTTTTGGGCTGCACGGAGCTTCCTCTGGCCGTCAGCGCCTTGGGATGGCAGCTCCCCGTCCTTGATCCCACGGAGGAACTGGCAAAAGCCGCTATCCGTTTTGCGGGCTTCTCCGTCCGGAAATCGTAAGCCGCGGTTTTCCTCCATTCACGATTTTTTCACAAATTCTTTACAGTATCTTCTTTTTTTGATATACTGATAAAACAGCTGTGCCGCTTTCCCGCATAGAAGCAAAAAAGCAGGCGCGAGCTGATGGAACATATGGTATGAGGTGAATGTATGAAAAAGAAATTGAATCTCCCCATGCAGATCCTGATCGCCCTGATTCTGGGTATCGTGGTCGGTCTGGTCTGTTACTTTGCCGGTCTGGCAGACTTTACCACGAACTTCCTGAAGCCCTTTGGCGATATTTTCGTCAACCTTCTGAAATTCATTGTGGTGCCCGTGGTGCTGCTCTCCATGATTGACGGGATTTTGTCCATGGGTGACATGAAGAAAGTGGGTTCCGTCGGTGTGAAAACTGTTGCCTATTTTATGATTACCACCGCCGTCGCCTGCGTCATCGGTCTGGCTCTTGCCAACATTTTCAACGCCGCCCACCTGTTCCCGGTGCTGGATGCCTCCAACGCGCAGTATGAAGCCAAGGAATTCGGCGGCTTTATGGCAACGCTGGTCTCCATCTTCCCCACCAATATGTGGAAATCCTTTACGGAGGCCAATATGCTGCAGGTCATTGTCATCGCTCTGTTTTTCGGCGGTGCCATCATTGCAGCAGGCGACCGCGCCAAGCTGACCCGGGACATCGTCTCTTCCTTCTATGCTGTCATCGAAAAGCTGATGACCTTCATCATCAGCCTGAGTCCGATCGGCGTGTTCACCTATATGGCATGGGTCGTTGCCACGCAGGGATCTGAGATTCTGGTCTCCCTGCTGCTGGTCATCATCTGCGCCTATCTGGGGTATCTGGTGCACGCAATTGTGGTGTACTCCTTCTCCGCCAGAATGTTTGCCGGCATCAGCCCCGTCAAGTTCTTCAAGGGCGCCTTTGCGGCCATGATCTTTGCCTTCACCTCCACTTCTTCCGCTGCCACGCTTCCTGTTTCCAAGGAGTGTGCGGCAGAGCTGGGTGCTGAGGACGATATTGCCGCTTTCGTGCTGCCTCTCGGTTCCACCATCAATATGGACGGCACTGCCATCTACCAGTGCGTTGCCACGGTGTTTCTGGCCTCCTGTGCCGGCATCCAGCTGACGCTGGGACAGATGATCGTTGTGGTCATTACCGCTACGCTGGCCTCGATCGGAACCGCCGGCACTCCCGGCGCAGGCATGATTATGCTGGCTATGGTTCTGGAGGCACTGGGGATTCCCGTGGCCTATATCGGCCTGATCGTCGCCGTGGACCGGATCTTCGACATGGGCCGGACCTGCCTGAATGTTACCGGCGACATCGCCTGCTCTTTGTGCGTCAGCAAATGGCAGCGCAGCGAAGCCGGCAAATAAATAAATGTTCATCGGCATTTTCTGCCCGTCGGATTCCGGCGGGCAGTTTTTTATGCACTTACCAGACTTCTCCAGTCCCGCGGCGGCATAAGTCGGAAAATATTGAGGATACTACCAGTTGTCTAGAGATGAGCAATTCACACAAGAAGGAGTTTTCGATATGAAGGCAACTGGAATCGTGCGGCGGATCGATGATTTGGGCCGGGTCGTGATCCCCAAGGAGATCCGCCGCACCATGCGTATCCGTGAGGGTGACCCTCTGGAGATCTACACCAGCCGTGACGGCGAGGTGATTTTCAAAAAATATTCTTTACTGGAGGGAATGGAGGATTTTGCAGGGCAGCTATGTGACACCATGAGCCGTTCCACCGGAAACATCTGCGCCGTGGCAGACCGGGATACCGTCATTGCCGTAGCCGGCGGAGGCCGGCGGGAATTGATGGGAAAACGCATCACTCCGGAATTGGAGCAGATCATGGAAGGCCGCCGCATTTACCAATTTACCGGTGAAGGCCCGCTGCTCCCTGTTTCCGACAGCAATGATAAGCTTCTGGCGCATGTCGCCGCGCCGATTCTGGCGGAAGGAGATCTTTTGGGGCTGGTCCTGTTTGTCAGCACCGAGACCACCCCCGTGACCGGCGATGCCGAGTATAAGCTTGCGCAGACGATCGCCGCCTTTCTGGGCCGTCACATGGAGGCCTGATCCCGCAGCCCCCGCTGTTTTGACAGCGGGGGCTGTTTTTGCCGGTTTCCCGCAAAAATCGCGTTTCTTCCTCCATTGCAATCAAACTCCGGTGTGTTATAATGAAAAGCAACGAATCCGCTCTATTTCCGGCACCGGCCTTCCGAGCATCCATTCTTGTTCGGGCCACGTTTGTTGTATTTCGAAGGGAGGATCCCATGTATCGAATTTTGGAATTGAACCCGCAGCTGCAGCCTTTTTCCGGGGATATTGATTTGCGCATGGACCTGTACCGCCGCACAAAAGCACGCCTGCTGTCCAACGGAGGCACCCTTTTGGACTTCGCACAAGCCCACCATTATCTGGGGTTCCATCGCATCAAAGGCGGCTGGGTCTATCGGGAATGGGCTCCCAGCGCCTCCCAGCTGTATCTCACCGGTGATTTCAACGGCTGGAAACCCACCCGTCATCCCCTCAAGCGCTTGGAAAACGGTTTCTGGGAGCTGCGCCTGCGGGGCAGTCAGGCTTTGTGGGACGGCTGCAAGGTCAAAACCGTGGTAGACGCCAATATGCAGCGGACGGAGCATATCCCCCTCTATGCCCGCCGTGTGGTGCAGGATCCGGAAACACTGGCATGGTGCGCCGAGGTCGTGGACGATCAGAAGCCCTTTCCATGGACGGATCAGGACTTCAAGCCCGCCCAGTCCCTGTACATTTACGAAGCCCATGTGGGCATGGCACAGGAGGAGGGAAAGGTCGGCACCTATCGGGAATTTGCCCGAAAGATCCTGCCCCGCATCAAAAAGGCCGGCTACAATGCCATTCAGCTCATGGCGATCATGGAGCACCCCTATTACGGCAGCTTCGGCTATCAGGTCGCCAACTTCTATGCCGCCTCCAGCTGGTTCGGCAAGCCGGAGGATCTGAAATACCTTGTCAACCGGGCCCACAAGCTGGGCCTGCGGGTGCTGCTGGATGTGGTCCATTCCCATGCCGTGAAAAACACCGCCGAGGGCATCAATATGTTTGACGGGACGGAGTGGCAGTTCTTCCACAGCGGCCCCAAGGGGGACCATCCCGCTTGGGGAACCAAATGCTTTGACTACGGAAAGGATGAGGTTCTGCATTTCCTGCTGTCCAACCTGAATTTCTGGATGACGGAATATCACTTTGACGGGTTCCGGTTCGACGGCGTTACCTCCATGCTGTACCACGATCACGGTCTGGGCTCCAGCTTTGATGATGACCACAAATACTTTTCCATGAATACCCATGTGGAGGCCATTACCTATCTGCAGCTGGCAAACGAACTGATTCGGGAGATCAACCCCAACGCGGTCACCATCGCCGAAGATATGTCCGGAATGCCCGGTATGTGTCTCCCCATTGCGGACGGCGGCATCGGCTTTGATTACCGTCTTGCCATGGGCCTTCCCGATATGTGGATCCGAACGGTGCGGGACCGGCGGGACGAGGACTGGGAGATCGGGAAAATGTGGGGTGACATGTGCCTGCGGCGGCCCGGCGAAAATTCCGTGGCCTATGTGGAAAGCCACGATCAGGCGCTGGTGGGCGACAAGACCCTGATCTTCCGTCTGGCAGACGCCGCCATGTACACGGATATGGACAAAATCTGTCACAACCCTGTCATTGACCGGGCCATCGCGCTTCACAAAATGATCCGCCTCTTCACGCTGGCCGGCGGCGGAGAAGCCTACCTGAACTTTATGGGAAATGAGTTCGGTCACCCCGAATGGATCGACTTTCCCCGTGAGGGAAACGGCTGGAGCTTCCATTACTGCCGCCGTCAGTGGAGCCTGCGGGACAACGGTTATTTGAAGTATCAGTGGCTGGGGGATTTTGACCATGACATGGTGCTCCTCACCAAGCGAAACCAGATCTTCCGGCAGCGCATGGCAGACCTGAAACTGCTGAAAGAGCAGGAAAAAATCATTGTGTTCTACCGCAAGGGTCTGCTGTTCGCCTTTAATTTCCACCCCAGCCAGTCTCTTACTCAGGTTCTGGTGCCCGTCCCCGCCGACGGTGACTACACACTGGAGCTGTCCACCGATGATGTCCAATACGGCGGTCAGGGTCTGGTGGCACATATGCCATATCCCACAAAGCAGATCCAAGGTCAGCCCTTTGTGGAGCTGTATCTGCCGGCCCGCACCGCCCTTGTGCTCAAGGAACGGCCTGCCCGCAAATCCGCACAGGGCGGGCGCAGGGCCTGACGGCTTTTTCTGGATACCCCTGTCTCCGGCAGGCCTGCGGTTTGCCGGAGACCCGTTTTTCTCATCAGATCCGCCGGTTTTGACAAACTACGGTGTCTCCGGATGGCCGGATGCCGAAAAGTTAGAAGTATTACCTATTGCGTTCTACCCATTTTGTGGTACGATGATTCCAAGAAGATGAGGAGGCTGAAACATATGAGCACCACCAGAAAACTTCCAGAGCTGTTCGGCAGTCTGGTTTTCAATGAGGAGACCATGAAGGACCGTCTTTCTTCCGCGTCTTACGGCGCATGGAAAACCTGCGTCACCGAGGGCACCTCTCTGGATATCTCCACCGCCAACGAGATCGCCGAAGCCATGAAGCAGTGGGCCGTGGAAAAGGGCGCCACCCACTACACGCACTGGTTCCAGCCCATGACCGGCGTCACCGCCGAAAAGCATGACAGCTTTATCGTGCCTGCCGGCGGCGGACGGATCATTATGGAATTTTCCGGAAAAGAACTGGTGCGGGGTGAATCGGACGCCTCCTCCTTCCCTTCCGGCGGCCTGCGCGCGACGTTTGAAGCCCGGGGCTACACGGCCTGGGACCCCACCTCCTTCGCCTTTATCAAGGAAGGCTCCCTGTGCATCCCCACCATTTTCTGCTCCTATTCCGGTCACGCGCTGGATAAAAAGATGCCGTTGCTCCGCTCCATGGACGAGGTCAGCCGGCAGGCGATCCGCATTCTGCGGCTGTTCGGAGACACGGAGACCAAGCGGGTCACGCCGCAGGTGGGCCCCGAGCAGGAATATTTCCTCATCGACAAGGCCGACTATGCCAAACGCAAGGATCTGCGGATGTGCGGGCGGACTCTGTTCGGCGCCAAGCCTCCCCGCAGTCAGGAGCTGGAGGATCACTATTTCGGCGCGATCCGTCCGAGAGTCGCCGCCTATATGAAGGATCTGGACGAAACCCTGTGGGAATTGGGCATCCTCTCCAAAACCAAGCACAACGAGGCCGCCCCCTGCCAGCATGAGATGGCGCCCATTTTCTCCGACGCCAATACCGCCTGTGACCAGAACCAACTGGCTATGGAAATGATGAAAAAAGTGGCGGAAAAGCACGGGCTGGTCTGTCTGTTGCATGAAAAGCCCTTTGCCGGCGTCAACGGCTCCGGCAAGCACGACAACTGGTCGCTGGCTACCGACACCGGAAAAAATCTCTTCAAGCCCGGCTCCACCCCCAGCCAGAACGCCCGCTTCCTGCTGTTTCTGGCAGCTTTCATCAAAGGCGTGGACGACTATCAGGATTTCCTCCGGGCGACCGTGGCCTTCCCCGGAAACGACCACCGGCTGGGCGGCTATGAAGCGCCTCCCGCCGTCATCTCCATTTTTCTGGGAGCAGAGCTGGGCGGCGTTGTGGAGTCCATCATCAAGGGCACCCACTTTCAGGAATCCGGCAAACGCACCCTGCAGATCGGCGTGGATGTGCTGCCCGCCATCCCGCAGGACAATACAGACCGCAACCGTACCTCTCCCATGGCGTTCACCGGCAACAAATTTGAATTCCGGATGCTGGGCTCATCCCAGTCCGTCTCCGGTCCCAATATTGCGCTGAACACCATCATGGCGGAAGAGCTCAAGCAGTTTGCCGACCAGCTGGAAGGCTCCTCCGACTTCCAGTCGGATCTGCAGGCGCTGATTAAAAAGACCTTCACCGAGCATCAGCGCATCATCTTTGACGGCAATGGTTACGATGACGCATGGCTGAAAGAGGCCGAGGCCCGGGGCCTCAGCAATCTCAAGTCCACCGCCGACGCGCTGCCCGCCTATATCGCACCCAAAAACGCGGACCTCTTTGTCAAGCACGGCATCTATACCCGTGAGGAGATTCAGGCGCGGTATGAGATCCACGTGGAAAACTACAACACCGTTTTGACCATTGAAGCCCATACCATGGCGGATATGATCCGGCATGACATTCTGCCCGCCGTCTCCGCCTACGCTGACGCGCTGTGCCAGCGTGCCTACCACAAGGAGACCATGGGCGTTCCGCACCGGTATGAAACCGAGACCGCCTCCCGGATCGCCCATCTCACCGACACCCTGCTGGAGCACTGCACCAATCTGGAGTCCCATATGGCGGCTCTCCCCGCGGATGCCGCCGATGCCATGCAGTACATCCATCAGGTGGTCATTCCCGACATGGCCGCCGCCCGCGCCGCTGCGGATCAGCTGGAGACCGTGACCGACCGGACCTACTGGCCCTTCCCGGGATACAGCGACATGCTGTTTTATGTGTAACCCCATGCGGAAGCTGCGCTCGTTCTCCGGCTTCCGATAAAAACCGCCCCCTGATGCAGAAACGGAAAAACCGCTGCGTCAGGGGGCGTCATTCTCGAAAATGGAAAGCTGCGCCGGCACCGCGGGGCGCAGTTCTTCTGCATGCCGGAGCTTCCGTCAGGGGTCCTTTCCGGTCACAGGCGGGCGGCGCGGGCCAGTTCTCCCCGGAAATCCGGATGCGCAATGGCCGTCAGCGCCCTTGCCCGCTCCGAGAGGCTCTTATACCGCAGATCCGCCACGCCGTATTCCGTCACCACATACTGCACACAGGTGCGGGGCGTTGTCACGATGCTTCCCGGCGTCAGCAGGGGCCGGATCTTGGAGTGCAGCTCCCCGTTCCGGTCCCGATAGCACGAGCGGATGGCAATGATGCTCTTTCCATCCTTGGACCACTGGGACCCCAGCACCCACTCCAGCTGTCCGCCGGTTCCGGAGTATTGGCGGGCGCCGATGGTTTCCGCATTCACCTGTCCCGTCAGGTCGATCTCCATGGCATTGTTGATGGACACCACCCGGTCATTGCGGGCAATGTTGCGGGGATCGTTGGTCCACGCGATCTCCTTTTGGCAGAACAGCGGATTTTGCCGCACAAAATCGTAGAGCTTCCGGTCCCCCACAAAATAGGTCCCCGCAGCGCGGCCCCGACAGGTCTGCTTGCGGCTGTTGTTCACCACGCCTTTTTCTATCAGCTCGATCAGGCAGCTGCTCAGTACCTCGGACTGCACCCCCAGATCCTTCTTTCCGGCATAAGCCAGACACTGCCCCACGGCATTGGCCAGACCGCCAAGGCCGAACTGGACACAGCTGCCGTCCTGCACCATTTCCGCAATATAGCCGGCAATGATCCGGTCCGTTTCATCCGCCTCCGGAGAGGGGGACTCCAAAATGGCACCGTCCCGCTCCACGATGGCATCCGCTTCCGAGACATGGAACAGCATATGCGCCTCGCCGTCACTGCAGCAAAACGGCAGCCGGGCATTGACCTCGACAATGACCGTCTCACACTGTTCCAGCATCTCCCGGCTTTGCATGGCGCCCCATACCGAGCGGCTCATCCAGCCCTCCTCATTGGGCGGAGAACAGGTCAGGATCGCCACCCGCGGATGGCGGGCGCACATCCAGTCTCCCGTTTTGCTGAGGTTTGTGGGCACAAAGTGGATGTTGCCCTGATCCTGAAGGTACCGCTCGTCAAAGAAAAAATTGGCGTGATACGCCACGTGGGGAATGCAGTCCGGCTGCAGCAGCGCCATGGAGCGGGGAGAGTCCAGCGTATTCAGCTCAATGTGCCCGTTGATCCGCTGCAAATGCGCCGCCAGCGCCTGATCCAGCGCCACCGGCAGACTGGCTGAGGAGGTCATGGAAACCACATCGCCATCCCGCACCAGCGCGGCAGCTTCCTCCGCGCTCATGGAAAGCGCCCGGTACTGGCTCTGCCAATCGCCTGTTCCCGCCATACGTCCCCGGCGGACAGGGAGCAGTTCCGTCATCAAAATCCCTCCCGATCAAATCAATTCGTATATGATTTTATCGCAAAGTCCCTTGGGTTGCAATCTTTTTCCACTGTGCTTTGTGGAAAGGCAGCAGGGTTTCATCGCTGCCGCCCGCTTTTCAAATTGCCCCGCCATGCAACATATCGAAACATTTCTATTGTTTCAATATGTTTCTATATGTTCCACTTTGTGAAACATAGCGTTGCCTATTGGTAAAAATAACGGGGATTCTCCCGGGAATCATCTGTTTCTCGGTCAATTTTCCTCAGTCAGTTTGCTTAATTTTTGACATTCTTTTCGAGCATAACATACAAAAACATTCTTTTTCTCTGATATCCCCCTTTTTTTCGCATAGATGGCACGATAATTGCTTATAAAATTTACAGAAATCAATTCGCGGCCGGATTCCGCGAAGCATTTGTTCGTGTTCAAGGAGGTACATACTGTTATGAGTGAGAAACCCATTCTCGGCGTTCTGCTGGGCAACTCCGCCGGCGTCGGTCCGGAGCTGGTCGCCATGCTGGCTGTCAAGGATTACTATGCGGATTACTGCCGCCCCGTGATCATCGGAGATCTGCGGATGTTCGAGCACGGCCTGAAGGTGGTGGGCGGCGACGTTCCCCACTATGTCATCGACGATCTGAGCCAGTGCGACTGGTCCAAGGGCTACCCCGTTCTGGATCTGAAGGATCAGGACCCCGCGCAGGTGGTTTACGGCGAGGCCAATCAGTACTGCGGCGCCGGCGACCTGCACCAGCTGGATACCGCCATTGAGCTGTGCAAGGCCGGCAGGATCGAGGGCTTTGTCTTCGGGCCTTTCCACAAGGGTGCCATGAAGATGGCAGGCATGCACGACGAGAGCGAGCACACCTATCTGGCCCACGCCTTCAATCTGACCACGCCCTTCTGCGAGGTCAACATGATGGACGATCTGATGACCGTCCGCACCACCAGCCATGTGCCCATCAGCGAGGTCAGCTCCATCATCAACGAGACCACCCTCCGCGAAGCCATCGAGCTGGGCGAGATCACCGGCGAGTCTCTGGGGCACAAGCCCCGCATCGCGGTAGCTGCCCTGAACCCCCACTGCGGCGAGTTCGGTCTGTGCGGCCGTGAAGAGGTGGACATCATTCAGCCCACCATTGAAAAGATCGTTCAGGAAACCGGCTGGAACGTCACCGGCCCCTATTCTGCCGATACCCTGTTTATCAGCGCCCTGAAGGGCGACTTCGATGTGGTGGTCACCATGTACCACGATCAGGGGCAGATCGCCCTGAAGCTGGTGGGCTTCCAGCGCTGCATCACTGTGGCCGGCGGCCAGCCCTATCCCATTGCCACCTGTGCCCACGGCACCGCTTTTGACAAGGTCGGCAAGGCCAGCGTCACAACAGATTCCTTCGAGCGCGCCGTTCGGACCACTGCCAAAATGGCAATGGCCAAGCGTGACCAGACCAAGGCTTGAGAACCCCCGGTCTGTAATAGAAAAAAGGAGAGAAAACGACTTTGGAGAACAAGAAGAAAGGCTTCAATCTGCAAGCGGTCATCCCTCTGGCCACGATCATCGTGTCCTTGGTGTTTATCGTTGTGGGTCTGAAAGACTATGGCTTCTGGAAAAACCAGCCCACCCCCGGCTTCTTCCCCATTATCATCGCCGTGGTTCTGCTGGCTTCCAGCATCGCATGCTTCATTCAGATCGCCCGCGATAAAAACAGCAGTGAAGTCAAGTACAACCGCAACGAACTGATGGTAATGCTGGGCGCTGCCGGCATTATCCTCTGCACCTTCCTGATCGGACTGGTGCCCAGCTGCCTCATTTACATTTTCCTCTGGCTCAAGTTTGTGGAGCACGCCCCCTGGAAGGTCATTGTTACCATTGAGATCATCATGGCCGCCATCATTCTGGGCGTATTCACCGCTTGGCTGCAGATCCGCTTCCCTGTGGGTCTGCTGGGCGACATGATTTTTTAAGGAGGGTCTCACATGGAAAATTTCGCATCTCTGCTTGCCGGTTTTTCAGTGGCCCTTGCTCCTGAAAACATCGGCGCCTGCCTGCTGGGCGCAGTTCTGGGCCTCATCGTGGGCGCCATGCCCGGCATCGGCTCTCTGGCCGGCTGCGCGCTGCTGCTGCCCCTGACCTACAAGTTCAACCCCACCACCGCCATCATCATGCTGGGCGCTCTTTATTACTCCAACATGTACGGCGGCTCCTTCAGCGCCATCCTGCTGAACATCCCCGGCGACTCCCCTGCCATTACCACGGCTCTGGACGGATACCCCATGGCCAAAAAGGGCCGTCCCGGTCAGGCGCTGATGGCTGCCAATCTGGCCAGCTTCATCGGCGGCACCATCGGTATCCTGATCCTGACCCTGACCGCCTCCGGCCTTGCCAAGATCGGCTTGATGTTCGGTTACGCCGAGATGACCCTGATCCTGCTGATCGCCATGACCTCCATCAGCTGGCTGATCGGCGAGAACCCCATCAAGGGCATCGTCATCACCATGCTGGGCATTCTGGTGGCCTCCATCGGTATGGATACCCTCTCCGGCGCGCCCCGTTATGAGTTTGGAAACATGTATCTGCTGGGCGGCGTACCCTTTACCCCCTTCATCATCGGCTGCGTAGGCTTTGCGCAGGTCATCAAGCTCATCAATGAGCGGGAGGCCGATGAAAAGAAGCGTGCCGGCGAGGACAGCAAAACCAAGCTGTCCATTCGTGAGTCCATGCTGACCGGCCACGATTTCAAGCGGATCCTGCCTCCCATTGTGCGCTCCGGCGTGATGGGCACCTTCGTGGGCGTTCTGCCCGGCTCCGGTGCCACCACCGGCTCCATGGTGGGCTATGCCATGCAGAAGAAGTTCAAGAGCGAGGAACCCATGGGTACCGGCGCGATCGAGGGCATTGCCGCTTCCGAAGCCGCCAACAACGCCGCGGCCGCCGGCGCGTTTGCACCCCTGCTGGCTCTGGGTATCCCCGGCTCCGGCACCGGCGCCGTGCTGCTGGGCGGTCTCATGATGTGGGGTCTGAACCCCGGCCCTCTGCTGTTTGACACGAACCCCGAGTTCTGCTGGGGCCTGATCTCCTCTATGTATGTGGCCAACATCTTTACTTTGCTTGTGGCCATTCTGGTGATCCCCTTCCTCATCAAGATCCTCAGCGTGCCTGTCAAATACATGATCCCCATCATCACCTGCGTGTGCATCGTGGGCGCCTATTCCACCTCCAACTCCATGTACGGCGTGATCATCATGTTCATTTCCGGCATCGTGGGTTATCTGCTGGATAAAAACGGCTTCCCCACCGCTCCCATGCTGCTGGCCTTCGTGCTGGCTCCCATGCTGGAGAAAAATATGCGCAAGGCCTTCATCGCTTCTCAGGGCAGTCTGGAAATCTTTGTGGACTCCCCCCTGAAGCTGGTGCTGCTGGCTGTGTTCCTGGTGCTGGTGCTGACCCCCGTGGTCAAGAGCATCCTCCGGAAGATGAAAGCCAAGAAGGCACAGGCCTGATCCCCACCCCCTTTGTTTTCCATAAAACTGGAAATAAATACATTCAAGAAAAGAAGGAGAAAAGAACCATGAAAAAACTGATGGCCCTGACTCTTGCACTGCTCATGACCCTGTCTCTGGCTGCCTGCGGCGGCAAGACCGAGGCTCCCGCCGAGGAAAACGGCGAGCCCGCAGCTTTCGTTCCCGAGAAGAACATCACCTGGATCTGCACCTCTTCCGCCGGCGGCGGCTCCGACATCTTCTCCCGTAAGATCTCCGACATCATGAAGAACGACAATCTGGTCAACGGCCAGACCATCGTGGTCTCCAACGAGACCGACGGCTCCGGCGAAGTCGGCCGCAACAAGGTCGCTACCATGAAGTCCGGCGATGCAGACTACACCCTCCTGACCTTCAACTCCGGCGACCTGATGCCCATGGTCACCAACACCAAGAACCGTTCTTCCAACTTCCGCATTCTGGCCATCATGGCTGTGGATAAGCAGCTGCTGTTCTCCTGCCCCGCTTCCGAGTCCAAGACCGACTATGCCAAGGCCGGCGGCGATCAGACCGACTTTGCTGCTGCCATCGAGGCTGCCAAGAACGGCACCTTCGTGGTCATCGGCGGTTCCAAGGGCGATGACATCACCACCTATCAGAAGCTGCTGGCCGAGGTTGGCCTGACCGAGGACCAGATGGGCTACATCACCTATGACTCCACCTCCGACGCCATTACTGCTGCTCTGGGCGGCAACGTGGACTTCGTGATCTCCAAGCCCGCCGCTGCTTCCCAGTATGTGGAGTCCGGCGACCTGACCGCCGTTCTGGCTCTGGCCAACGAGCGCTACACCGGCAATCTGGCCGACGCTCCCACCCTGTCCGAGATCGGCGATTACGAGAACGTGGAGGTTCCCGTGTGGCGTGGTGTTGCCGCTCCCGCCGCTATGAGCGACGCTGCCGTTGCCTTCTGGTCTGACGCTCTGGGCAAGGTTTCCGCTTCCGATGCCTGGCACACCGAGTATCTGGAGAAGAACCAGCTGATCGACGAGTACAAGGATACCGCTGCCGCCACCGAGTATGTCACCGCTTACGAGGCTGACTACATGGCCGCAAACGGCTTGAGCTAACGCAGAATTTGTAGTATAATTGAGACGGGCTGCTGTTGCAGCCCGTCTCAATTCGTTTTGCGGTGTCTGGTACCTGCAGAAAGGAGCATCCCGTGGTCAATGTCATCGTCTTTGTCCCCTCTCCGGATCAGCTGAGCTATGTGGAAGGGCTGGTCCGCGATCTGCAGACCGATGAGGTCCATATTGAAGCCGTTCACCGGTTCGGCAATCCCGAAATTCTGAACCATCTGGACGGGTACGACGTCATTCTGGCCCGGGGGATCACCTACCGGATGCTGCGGGCGCAGTATCCGGAAAAGCACATCACCCATCTGGTCTTTGACGGCATTGACATTCTGGAAGCTCTGCTGCAATGCCGAGAGACTTACCACCCCAAGCGAATCGGCATCTGTCTGAAGCGGGACGAGCTGGGACAGATCCTGCCGGGCCTCAGCGAGCTGTGCCATGCGGAGCTGCGTCTTTATGAAGTGGTCGATGAGGACAGCGCCTACACCGCAGTGGACGCCTGTCTGCGCGACGGGATGGATGCTGTCATCAGCGGCGGCACTGTCAGCAATATCTGCCGCTCCCGGGGCGTTCCCTGCACCTACATCCCGATCCGCCCCGCCACACTGGCGCGGGCCATGCAGGAGGTCCTGAACGCCGCCCGCACCATCAATACCGAACGCACCAAAAGCAACATCATCCGCATGATTCTGGATAGCAACGATGACGCCGTGCTGGCCGTGGATGAAGCCGGCCGTGTTCTGGAGGCCAACGGGCGCGCCTATCAGCTGTATCGTCTGGCCTTTCTCCGGAACTGGCAGGGCTGCCCTGTTCAGGAGGTTGACCCTCAGCTGACCTTTATTGGCAATCGGGAAGCTCCCTGCCGGGACGGCCAAGAGGCCGTGATCAATCTGGAAGGTCAGGAATATTATGTCAAGTATAAACTGATTTCCGGCGAGGCCTCCGGCATCGGCACCCTCATTACCACCAGCTCCGCCACCAAGATTCTGCAGGAGGAGCACCAGCTGCGGAAAAACGCCGTGCGGAACCGCGGTTCTGTGGCAAAGTATACCTTCCGGGACATTATCGCCGTCAATCCGGAGATGCAGAAAAAGGTGGAGATCGCCAAAAAATTCAGTCAGGCCCCCTCCAATGTCCTCATTACCGGCGAAACCGGCACCGGCAAAGAGCTGTTCGCTCACAGCATCCATGCCGCCAGCGGACGGATGCACCAGCCCTTCGTGGCCATCAACTGCGCCACCCTGCCGGAAACGCTGCTGGAAAGCGAGCTGTTCGGCTATGAGCCCGGCTCTTTCTCCGGCGCCTCACGGGAAGGGAAAACAGGACTTTTTGAACTGGCCCACCACGGTACGCTCTTTCTGGATGAAATCGGTGAAATCCCCGTAGCCCTTCAGGCCAAGCTGCTGCGGGTGCTGCAGGAAAAGGAGATCCGCCGCATCGGCAGCACCACGGTGATCCCCATTGATGTGCGGGTCATTGCCGCTACCAACGTCAATATTCAAGAGCAGATCGCGCAGGGCCGTTTCCGCAGCGACCTGCTCTACCGGCTCAACGCTCTGGAGATCTACATTCCGCCTCTGCGGGAGCGTCCGGACGACGTGATCCCCTTGATGGAAGGGCAGCTGCGCATCATCGCCGCAGAGCTTGGAAAACCGGTGCCCCAGCTCTCTCCGGACGCAAGAGCGATCCTGCGCCGCTATGCATGGCCCGGCAACGTGCGGGAGCTGCGGAACATCTGTGAGCGGCTGGTGGTGCTCAATGACACGGCGGATGTCACGGCGGAGACGCTGAGCGAGCTTCATGTGTTTTTCACCCACGCCGCCTCCCCTGCGGCTGCCGCCATTCCGCCGCAGCCCGTATCGCCGGTGCCCGCGGCGGCAAAAACAAAAAAGGAGCTGGCAAAAGAGCTGGGCGTCAGCCGCACCACCCTCTGGCGAATGACCAAGCGGCAGGAGGCTGCCAAAAAGCAGGATCCCTGATCCTTTTGTGAACGGTCTGCGGCAAACAGGCCGGGGAGGTTCAACATGATACAAACCGCACTGACTCTCGCCTTGTGCGCCATGGCGGGATATCTGTTTCACCGCAGGCACGTCCCTGCCGGAATGCTCATCGGGGCTGTGCTGGCATCCGCTGTACTGACCGTTGGCTTTCATGCCGCTCCGGTTCCGGACGCCGCCAAAAATGCCGCCCAGATCATTGCCGGCGCCTTTATCGGCTGTTCCGCCAGTCGGGACGATCTGAGACAGCTGCGCAGCTTTTGGAAACCAGTGCTGTTCATCACCGGCTCGCTGCTTCTGGTCAACCTTGCCATTGGTTTTCTGCTGTTTTTCGCAGGCTACTCCGACCTGCTGACCTGTCTGGTATGCGCCATTCCCGGCGGGATCTCCGAAACCACGCTGATTGCCGCCGACTTCGGCGCCGACCCCTCCAAGGTGCTGCTGGTGCATTTCTGCCGCCTGATCGTAGGCTTGGTGGTTTTCCCGCTGGTGGTGGAGCATTGTACGGCGCCCATGCCCGCCGCCAGCTGTTCAGACGGCTCCGGCGGGACGGCTGCTGCGCCGCGGAACAATCTGCTGCGGGTGGCCGTTGTGCTGGCTGTCACGTCTCTGTGCGCGTGGGGCGGCATCCGTCTCCATATTCCGGCGGCAGCCGTCCTGTGCCCCCTGATCGGCGCGTTTCTTTTGAATCTGGCGGGCTTCACGGTCTGCTTTCCCGGCTGGCTCCGCCGGGTGGCGCAGGTCCTCTCCGGCGCCTATATCGGCTGCCTGCTGGACCCCGCCCGTTTCGGCCGGCCGCTCACGGTCTTCTGGGCCATCCTCATTACCGTGGTCGTGCTGCTGACCAACGCCGCCTTCTTCGGCAAATGGATGGAGCGGCTGTTCGGCGTTCCCATGCGGGAGGGGATGCTGATGCTGACGCCGGCGGGAGCTTCCGACATGGCGCTGATCTCCGCGGATATCGGTGTCCACAGTCCGCGGCTGGTCTTGGTTCAGGTTTACCGCCTTCTGATCGCCACGGCGCTGTTTCCGCAGATCTGCCTGCTGGTCAGCCGCCTGTTTTCCTGAGTTTTTCAGTCTCCGGATGCCGGTTCCGGCATCCGGAGATCATGCTGTTTTCGGGCTGGATTCCCCCCAATCCGGCAGCCGGCGGAAAAATGGTGCGTGGTCTCCGTGAATCCGACAAAATCGCGCCTTTTTTTCGTCAGAAATCACAGTTGAAAAGCAGTTTGATAAAAATTATACTAATAATAGATTCTGAGACATTGCGGGCAAATTCTGTTCGCTTTTCTTTTGTGCAGTTTCGTGCACGTTCACGGTTCTTGAAAAAATCCGGTTTTTCAGCGGACCATCCTGCACCTCCACTGTTTCAGAAGGAAGGATCGTGTTATGACGACCATTGAGACCATCGCCCAAAAAGCCGGCGTATCACGGGGAACCGTGGACCGGGTCCTTCACAATCGGGGACAGGTAAAGCCAGAGACGGCGGAAAAGATCCGTGCCGTTATGGAGGAGCTGGATTTCAGCCCCAATACCTTGGGCCGTGCCTTTTATCTCTCCAGAAAAAAGCAAAAGCTGGGGGTTCTGGTTTCCTTCCGGGAACCGGATTTCCAGCATCAGGTCATGCAGGGCGTCACCGCCGGCATCGCCTATGCCAAGCAGCATGGTTTGGAAACGCTGGTTGAATTTGCTCCCCCCAGTGAGCCGGACGCCTATTTGTCCGCCTTGGACCGGCTGGTGGATGAGGGTGCACAGGGACTTGTCCTGCGCGGCATTATCTCGCAGGCTGTGAATGACCGCCTGAAAGTCCTGCGGGAAAACGGAATCCCCGTTGTTACCTACAATCAGGACACAGACCCGTCCTTGCGGAACTGCTTTGTAGGTCAGAACTCCTACCAGAGCGGCGCCTGCGCCGCGCAGCTGATGCAGCTGATCTCCCCGCCCCGCGGCCGCGTGCTGATCGTGGGCGTAGATCCGCTTCACGCCTCCAGCGAAGAACGGATCCGCGGCTTTACCGACCTCTTCCGCAAAATTCCCGGCTGCGAGACCGACATTTCCCAGATCATTTACGGGAAGGGCCGCCACGATCCGGTCTATCAGGCCACCCGTGAAGCGCTGCGGGCGTCGCCGGAGCTGACCGGCATTTTCATCAGCGGCGCAGGTCTCAGCGGGGCCGCCCACGCGGTGGATGACGCGGGACGCTCCGGCGATGTCAAGATCGTCGGGTTTGACGTCACCGCTTCCAACGTTGCCTTCATGCAAAAGGGCACCGTGCAATTCCTGATCGATCAGGGCCCTTATCAGCAGGGCTATCATTCCATCCAGCTGCTGACCGACGCCCTGTTTCTGGACCAGCCCATCACCACCCCTTATTTTGACACCGGGATCCAGATCAAAACCCTGTACAACTGCTGAATTCCGTTTCAATCCATAGAATATCAGCTGCGGAACCGCAGCAAAAAGGAGGATCTCTGTTATGGAAACGATTACCAACCTCATCAAAGACACCCCGATTCCCCGCATGGTAAAGGTCCGCCAGAATTTCGACAAGACCTGTATCCCCGAAAGCGATATCCCCGGCACCATTGTTCAGGAGTTGGACCGCCCCGAGATCGGCGGGAAGATCCTGCCCGGTCAGAAGATCGCCATTACCTGCGGCAGCCGCGGCATCAATCACAACGCACTGATGGCCCGCACCATTGTGGACTTTGTCAAGTCCAAGGGCGCCGAGCCTTATATCGTGGCGGCCATGGGAAGCCACGGCGGCGCCACCGCCGAGGGACAGACCCAGATCCTGAAGGACTACGGCATTACGGAAGAAGCCATGGGCTGTCCGGTGAAAAGCTCCATGGAAACCGTGCAGATCGGCATTTCCGGCGTCCGGAAGCAGCCGGTGTTCATTGATAAAAACGCCTCGGAGGCGGACGGGATCATCCTGTTCAACCGCATCAAGCCCCACACCTCCTTCCGCGGTCCTTACGAAAGCGGCTTGATGAAAATGATGGCCATTGGTCTCGGCAAGCAGAAGGGCGCTGAGAGCATCCATCACCAGAGCCCCGCCATTATGCATGAGCTGGTGGAGGAGTATGGCCGCACCATTCTGGAAAACGCCCCCGTTCTGGGCGGCATCGCCATTATTGAAAACGCCTATGACGACACCTATCTCATCAAGGGCCTGAGCCCTGAGGAGATCATCACCGAGGAGCCCAAGCTGAAGGAGATCTCCTACAAAACCATCGCGCACCTGCTCTTCGACAAGTGCGACGTGCTGGTAGTGGACAAGATCGGCAAGAACATCTCCGGCGACGGCATGGACCCCAATGTCTCCGGCCGCTTCGTCCTTCCCCAGTACTGCACCGGCGGAATTCAGGCGGAAAAGTGCGTGGTTCTGGACATCACCGATGAAACCCACGGCAACGCGCAGGGCATCGGTCTTGCAGAGGTCACTACCCGCCGCCTTGTAAACCGCATGAAGCTGGAGATGACTTATCCCACCGGCGTCACCAACACCTTCCTGCATCTGATGAAGATCCCCATGATCATGGACAATGACCGGGAGGCCCTGCAGCTGGCTTTGATGTGCTGCCCCGAAGCGGAGGATCACGACAACATGAAGATGATCCGGATCCCCAACACCGCCCACATCGGCGTGATCGAGATTTCCGAGGGTATGCTGCCTCTGGTGGAAAACAACCCCAACTTCGAGGTCCTCACAGACCCCTACGATCTGCCCTTCGACGAACACGGCAATCTGTTCTGATCCCCTGAAAACATTCGGGCCGGAAGATCCGGCCCGGTGTTGAAATATCTCGCCGGCGGAAGGCCTCCAGCCTGATGCCGTCTGAAAAAAGAAAGGAACGTAACTCTATGGTATCTCCCGCAATGCTGATTGCAGTCTTGGTGGCCGCCATCGCCATCATCCTCTTCTGCATCATCGTCCTGAAGCTCAACGCCTCCATCGGCATGATCATCGCCAGCCTGTTCATGGGCGTATTCGGCGGTCTGGATCTGCTGACCACTGCAACCACCATTTCTTCCGGATTCGGCAATATGATGACCAGCATCGGTCTGCCTGTCGGCTTCGGCACCATTTTGGGCCAGCTGATGAGCGACAGCGGCGCTGCCGACGTCATCGCTGACCGGCTGGTTTCCGCCTTCCCTGCCAAGCGCTCCGTCTGGGGCCTGAGTCTGGCCGGCTTCGTGCTGTCCATCCCCGTGTTCTTCGACGTGACCTTCATCATTCTGATCCCCATCGGCATCACCATTGCCGCCAAGATCGACATGAAGATGTGCTATGTCACCGGCTGCCTGACCATCGGCGCCACCACCGCGCACTGCGTGGTGCCCCCCACCCCCAACCCTCTGGCTGCCGCCGACATCTTCGGGTTTGATCTGGGCATCATGATGATCGTTGGTCTGGTGATCGGCTTCATCACGGTTCTTGTCAGCGACTTTGTGTTTATCAAGATCCACAACCGCGGCATCTGGAATGAGGAAAAAGACGTGAACCACAGCTCCAACGTGGTCAACGAGCTGGTGGCCGCCCGTGCCGCTCAGAACGACAGCAGAAAGCGTCCCTCCTTCTTCATGGCCCTGCTGCCTGTGGTCATTCCCGTCATCTGCATCCTGTTTGGTACGCTGGGCAGCGCCATGTTCGACGAGGCTCCCGTGATCTGCGACTTCCTGGGCGACAAGCTGATCGCCATGCTTCTGGGCACGCTGGGCGCTTATCTGGTCAGCCTTCCCTACATCGGCCGCGACAACTTTGAAAAGAGTGCCGGCGAGGCGCTCAAGAGCGCCGGCGTGGTGCTGCTGATCACCGGCGCAGGCGGAAGCTTCTCCTCCGTCATTGCCGCCACCGGAATCGGCGACTCCATTGTGAGCCTCCTGAGCACCGGCACCGATTCCGTGATCCCCGCTATGTTCCTTGCCTATCTCATCGGCATGATCTTCCGTGTGGCGCAAGGCTCCGGCACCGTGGCCGGCATGACCTCCATGACCATTATGGCTACGGTTGCTCCCGCTGTGGGCTGCCATCCCGTCTGGATCGCGCTGGCCTGCCTCTCCGGCGGCAACTCCATCGGCCATGTCAATGACTCCGGCTTCTGGGTCGCCACCAATATGTCCGGCCTCACTGTCACCGGCGGTCTGAAGACCTACACCTTAGGCTCCTTCATCTCCTCTGTCTGCATCTTCCTGCTGGCTCTGGCAGGCGCCCTGTTCATTCCCCTGTAACTCAATCTGATATGACACGGTCTTTTGACCGGAAAAGGAGGAACCCATTATGCGCAACGCAATGATCATTGATGCCAAGGACAACGTGGCCGTTGCCATTGAGCCCATCGCCAAGGGCGAGCAGGCCGTTTACCTCTGTGCGGGCAAGGAGGTCTCCCTGCCCGTTCTGGAGGACATCACCATCTATCACAAGCTGGCGACCCGCAATATTGCCAAGGGGGAGCCTGTGGTGAAATACGGCGAGCACATCGGCGCCGCCACCACAGACATTCCCGCCGGCGCTCATGTCCATGTCCATAACGTGGAGAGCGTCAAAGAAGACCGCCGGTCTAAAGAATAAAGGGGGAATTCATGATGACTTTTTATGGATACCGTCGTCCTGACGGCCGGATCGGCGTCAGAAACCACGTCCTGATCCTGCCTGCCAGCGTCTGCGCCTCCGACTGCGCACGCCAGATCGCCCAGTCCGTGGAGGGCGCCATCAGCTTCAGCAACCAGCAGGGCTGCTCTCAGGTAGCCCCCGACCAGCAGCTGACCATGGACGTGATGGCCGGCTACGCTGCCAACCCCAATATCTACGGAACCATCGTGGTGTCTCTGGGCTGCGAAAACTGCCAGATGGATCTGGTGGTGGCTGCCATTCAGGAGCGCACCAACAAACCCTTGAAGCAGTTTATCATTCAAGAGGTGGGCGGCACCATCAAAACCGTGGAAGCCGCCAGCCGCTGCGCCCGCGAAATGGTGCAGGAGGCCAGTCTGCTGCAAAAGGAGGAGTTCCCCATCTCCGAGCTGATCGTCGGCACGGAATGCGGCGGCTCCGATCCCACCAGCGGCCTTGCCGCCAATCCCGTCATCGGCGAAATGAGTGATCTGCTGGTCAAGGCCGGCGGCACCAGCATTCTGTCCGAAACCGCAGAATTCATCGGCGCCGAACACATTCTGGCCCGCCGCGCCTCCTCCCCCGCCGTTCATGACCGCATTTATGAAATCTGCGAAAACTTTGAAAAGCACTTCCAGAACGTAGGCGAGGATGTCCGCGCCGGCAATCCCTCCCCCGGCAACAAGGCCGGCGGCATCACCACGCTGGAGGAAAAGTCTCTGGGCTGCATCCACAAGGGCGGCCACAGCCCCGTCAACGCCGTCTATGACTACGCCAAGCAGGTAGGCTCCAAGGAGGGTCTGGTCATCATGGACACGCCGGGAAATGATCCGGCCTCTGTTGCAGCCATGGTTGCCGGCGGCGCACAGGTCATCGTATTCTCCAGCGGACGCGGTTCACCCGTGGGCCATCCCATTGCTCCCGTGGTGAAAATCACCGGCAACAAGCTGACCTTTGCCGCCATGGAGGATAACATCGATTTCAGCGCCGCCCCCCTGATCTACGGCGAGAAGTCTCTGGAAGAGCTGGGTGAAAGCCTGCTGCAAATGGTGGTGGATACCGCCAACGGCAAGCAGACCAAGGCTGAGGCCCTGGGCTTCAACGAAGTCGCCATCGCCCGTGTGTGCAATTATGTCTGATACTCTGACATTAAAATTTTGAAAGAGGAGCCTCTTCTTATGAAAAAGAACTATGTCGTCATGGACGGCAACACCGCTGCCGCCCATGTGGCCTATGCTTTTACGGAAGTTGCGGCCATCTATCCCATCACGCCTTCCTCCCCCATGGCGGAAAAGGTGGACGAGTGGTCTGCCAAGGGCCGCAAAAACCTGTTCGGGTCCACGGTGGACGTGATCCAGATGCAGTCTGAGGCCGGCGCCGCCGGTACCTGCCACGGCTCTTTGCAGGCAGGCGCCCTGACCACCACCTTCACCTCCTCTCAGGGTCTGATGCTGATGATCCCCGCCATGTATGCCATGGGCGGCCAGTTCCTCCCCAGCGTCATGCACGTGGCTTCCCGTGTGGTCACCAGCAACCATCACTCTATTTTCGGCGATCACACCGACTTTATGACCTGCCGTACCACCGGCTATGCCATGCTGATGTCCTCCTGCCCGCAGGAAGCCATGGATCTGGGCGCAGTGGCGCACCTGTCCGCCATCAGCGGCCGCTATGCCTTCATGCACTGCTTTGACGGTTTCCGCACCTCTCACGAGATGCAGCGCATTGAGGCTCTGGATTATGAGGATCTGCGGGGTCTTGTGGATCAGAAAGCCCTCAGCGCTTTCCGCCGCCAGTCTCTGAACCCCGAGCATCCCACCAACCGGGGCAACAACGTCAACCCCGACGTGTACTTCCAGTGCAAGGAGGGCGCCAACGAAAAGGCCGCCTCCATCCCCGACACCGTGCAGCATTACATGGATGAAATCAACAAGCTGACCGGCCGGGATTACAAGCTGTTCAATTACTACGGCGCTCCCGACGCGGAAGAGGTCATCGTGGTGATGTGCTCCGCATCCGAGACCGTGAAGGAAACCGTGGACTACCTCAACGCCCACGGCCGCAAGGTGGGTCTGGTGCAGATCCATCTGTTCCGTCCCTTCTCTGTGAAGCACTTTGCCGCCGCGATCCCCGCCACCTGCAAGAAGATCGCCGTTCTGGACCGCTCCAAGGAGACCGGTTCCGTGGGCGAGCCTGTGTATCTGGACGTAGTGACCGCTCTGAATCAGGCCGGCCGCGGCGACATTCAGGTGGTTGGCGGCCGCTACGGCCTCTCCTCCAAGGATACCACGCCGGGCCAGTTCATTGCCGTGTATGACAATCTGCGTCAGGAGCATCCCAAGAACAACTTCACCATCGGCATCATCGATGACGTGACCCACACGTCTCTGGATTATCAGGAAGTGGAGTTCAACCATCCCGGCGAGGTCTCCTGCAAGATCTGGGGTCTGGGCGGCGACGGTACCGTAGGCGCCAACAAAAATGCCATTTCCACCATCGGTCTGGTGGCTGACAAATACGCACAGGCTTACTTCTCCTATGACTCTATGAAATCCGGCGGCCTGACCCAGAGCCACCTGCGCTTTGGCGACCAGCCCATCCGCTCTACCTATCTGGTGTCCTCCGCCGATTTCGTGGCTGTCCATGCGCCCACCTATGTCAACAAGTATGACACCACCGAGGACCTGAAGGACGGCGGCATCTTCCTTCTGAACTGCCCGTGGTCCGTGGAGGAGCTGGAGACCCGCCTGCCCGGCAAGATGAAGCGGGATCTCTGCCGCAAGCACGCTCAATTCTATATCATTGACGCCGCCAAGCACGCGGTCAGCGTGGGTCTGGGCGCCAACCGCACCAACAGCATTCTGCAGGCTGCCTTCTTTGCCCTGACCAAAGTCATTCCTCTGGACATGGCTGTGGAGGATATGAAGAAGAACAACTACAACTCTTACTTCAAAAAGGCCGGCCAGAGCATCGTGGACAAGAACAACGCCGCTGTGGACGCCGGCATCAGCGCCGCCGTGAAGGTGGAGATCCCTGCCAGCTGGGCAGACGCTGCCGACACCCCCGTGGCCGAGCCCGCAGGCGCTTCCGATTTCGTCAAGGAGATCGTACTGCCCATGGACCGCCAGCAGGGCGACAAGCTGCCCGTTTCCGTGTTCAAGAAGCACGGTGTGCTGGACGGCACCTGGGAAAACGGCACCTCCGCCTTCTCCAAGCGCGGTGTTGCCACCAAGGTTCCCCAGTGGAACGCGGAAAGCTGCATCCAGTGCAACCGCTGCGCCATGGCCTGCCCCCACGCTGCCATCCGCCCCGTTCTGCTGACCGAGGAGGAAAAGGCTCAGGTGCCCGCCTCCTTCGTCACCGTTCCCGCCAAGGGTCTGGGCAAGGACGCTCCCGCCTACTCCTTCCGGATGCAGATCTCTCCCTATGACTGTCTGGGCTGCGGCGTGTGCCTGACGGCCTGCCCTGCCAACAACAGCGAAAAGACTGCCGACGCTCTGGTGATGACGCCCTTCGAGGACATGAAGCCCGAGCAGGAAAACTTCGATCTGGTCGCTATGAATGACAAATATCTGAAGAAGGATGTCATCAACAGCAAGACCGTAAAGAATATGCAGTTTGCCAAGCCCTACTTCCAGTTCTCCGCCGCCTGCGCCGGCTGTGCCGAGACCACCTACATCAAGCTGCTGAGCCAGCTGGTGGGCGACCGGATGTATGCCGGCAACGCGGCAGGCTGCTCCTCCGCCATTTCCGGCGGCGCGCCCATCCTGCCCTACTGCAAGGATATGAACGGCCGCGGCCCCGCCTGGGAGCACTCCCTGTTTGAAGACAACGCCGAGTTTGCCTACGGCTTCTTCCATGCACAGGATGCCATCCGCAAGGAGCTGCTGATCCGTCTGGAGCAGATCAAGGAATCCCACATTGCCGTGGAGGCCATCGAGGATTATCAGGCCAATTGGAACGACGGTGAGAAATCCCGCGCGGTGTCCGACGCGCTGATCGCGGCTCTGGAGGCTGCCGAACAGACCGAGGACGTGGCTTACGTTCTGGAGAACAAGGAATACCTCGCCAAGAAGTCCATCTGGGCCATCGGCGGCGACGGCTGGGCCTACGACATCGGCTTCGGCGGCATCGACCACGTCATGGCACAGAACCGGGACGTGAACCTGCTGGTTCTGGATACCGAGGTGTACTCCAACACCGGCGGACAGTCCTCCAAGTCCACCCCCACCTCTGCGGTGGCCAAGTTCGCTGCCGGCGGCAAGCAGGTGGCCAAGAAGGATCTGGGCGCCATCCTGATGACCTACGGGTATGTATACGTGGCGCAGGTCGCCATGGGCTGGGATCAGGCCCAGACGCTGAAGGCCCTGCGGGAAGCCGAGGCCTATCCCGGCCCCGCCATCGTCATCTGCTACTGCCCCTGTCTGGAGCAGCACATCAAGGCCGGCATGAGCTGTTCTCAGGACGAGATGAAGAAGGCTGTGGAGTGCGGTTACTGGCACTGCTACCGCTACGATCCCCGCCGGATCGAGGAAGGCAGGAATCCCTTCCAGCTGGATTCTCCCGAGCCTGATACCAGCAAGCTCATGGACTTCCTGATGGGCGAGAACCGCTTTGCCTCTCTGAAGAACAACTTCCCCGACAAGGCTCAGGCCCTCTATGAAAAGGAAATTGTCGACGTGAAGGCCCGCTACGCCAGATACAAGAAGCTGGCTGAGGAAGCCTGAGATCCGCCAAGGTTCTTCTCCCCAAGAGAACAACCAGTTCGGTAACATCGACAGCAATGCCCCCTGATGCAGAAATCCGCATCAGGGGGCGTCCCTTTTTTCAAGCCGGATTGCGTCAGGAAGCTATGCAAGGGAGCGGGCTATGCCTGCCGTTGGCAGCCCCGTCCGGTTTCGCAAACGGGTAAACAAAGGACGACAGCAAAAAATGCTGCCGCCCTTTCTCATAACCGGAGAACAATGCGCCCCGGATGGAAGTGTACTGCCCCAGATTGTACGGACAGCACAAAAAGCCCCCTGATAGGAAAATATTGAAGTTTTAAGTGGAGTGGCGCAGCGTAAGCGGTGCCACTCCAGTTTTTAACTGGATACGCTCATGGTTGTAGAAATAAATATAAC
>JAPFEH010000032.1 GCA_026169195.1 Dysosmobacter sp.
ATGATCGTAGTCCAGCTTGCCGTTATCCTTCCATTGGAAATACAGCTCCGCCAGAGCCATCGCAGTATTGTCAAAGAGGAAGTCGATTTGTGAGAAGTCAGATCCCAGCATGACTTCCTCTTTCATCAGTTCGATCATCTCACCCAGATCCATTACCAGATGCTCCGGTACATATTCATTTTTGAGGATGTCCAGTACATCCAACCCTTCGTCACGCTCTAATGCTTTTATGCCCCATGCTCCCATGTCGGCACCTCTCTTTCTTTATTTTCTTACCAAAGTTCCGTTGTCGATGCAGGCAGCCTCCCGGATGCGCCGGAGAGTTTCCGGCTCCAGCAAAAACTCCCGCAGGTTCGGGTCCTCAAAGAAGGACATAGGGCGCACCTGCGTCGGCCCGGCAACCGCCCACAGCCGTGATGTTGCCAACCGCTCCGCTGTCTGGAGTGCCTTCTCCCGTTCGTCCAGATAGAGATAGCGGGCGATTGCGTTCCGATAGGAGGAGTCAGCCATGGGCACGCCTTGAATCTCCTCAAAGAGATCTACGGCATCTCTGGCAGTTCCGAACATACAGCAGTGGTTATAGAGCTTCCGATTGGCATCGGGATCGTCCGGCGAGAGCTTTTTATTCTGTTCCACCAGCTTTGCCAAGAGCTGCTCCTTTGTCTGCGGTTCCTACGGTTCATGGTAGGGGTAGTTCATGTCGTTGTCCGCAAAGGGCATAACGCCCCGCTTGAGGTAGTCCATCAGGATGTCACAGAACCGATCCCGCTGGGGACGGCCATTCTCAGTCCGGATGCGCGTCTGTTCCTTCGTCAGCGTCTCAATCAGCTCCTGCTCCCGGTGGAGCTGGATGGCAGCTACCGTCATGGCGGTCATGTGCTCGTCGCTCACATTTCCGTAGTACCATTCCTCCAGATAGGGAAGAACCGCCAAGTCCAGATTCAGCGCCTGCTCATAGTCCAGATTAAAATAGGCAATCTCCGCCTTGACCGCCGCCACCTGATGGGGGTATTGATCAGAAAAGGATTCCAAGGTATCCAAGGTTTCTTCCTTGCCATCCATGATCTCATAGCAGACCATACGGAATTTTTTGGGCAGTTTGATTACATCCATGTTGCTTCCTCCTCAATCTGAAAGTGGTGAAATGCCATCACTGTTTTTATCTATAGGTTTCCTTCTGCCACGATTACGCTGGTATAGGTCAACGCCGTTTCAATCCACTCCAAGATGGATCGGAGAAAGGCCGATTCCTTTTCTGTCCGGCTCGGCAGACTGTCCCGAACAAGGCGTATCCAGCGTTCCCAGTCCTCTTTCCCGATCCAGTTGTCAAAGCAGGGATCAAACTCCTCCTGTATTTCTCCATTGGCGGGGTCTTTGACCGGAAAGATCTGCTTCAGCGTGGGGATCAGCAGTCGCTCGCAGTCCGGCCAGCCGATGGTGAGAATGGAGCGGTAGCAGTTCCAGTCCTCCCACTGCGGGTCATTCCCGCAGTCCGGGCGAAGGGGCAGGAAGGTCAGGTGAATCTTCTCACCACTCTGGGTGTAGAGCCGAGGCGTGAGGTCGATCTGCCTTTCCCGGCTGTGGGGCGGCAAGAAACCGTGGTAGGTTGGGGCGGCCAGAGTTTCGTTCATGGCAAGTCCTCTTTCGATCCGTTTTGCGTGTTCCAGTAGATAGCTCCGACCATCCTGTTTTGCCCAGTCCAAGTATTGCGGCAACAAGCTGGAATGAATGGCATCCAGTGAAACCAGAACGGCGATCCGCTGATATTCCTGAAGTTCAAGGGAGTAGCAGTCCCGCTCCCAAAACAACGGTGCAAATTGCTCCACACAGTCAGGACGCAGAGCGGGCATCGCCAAAAGCGCCCGACGGCTCACATATTCATTGGGGTCCTTTGCGAAATCCAGAATTATATCCCTGACTTTCTGACTACATGAGCATTCCGGCAGATAAGCGGCAAACTGCCACTTGGCCTCACTCTCATTGGAGGCTGCGGCCCTGCGGCAGAGACACTCAAACCATTGGGGATGGGAAGTGGTTTCCTGTATAAATCCCTCCGCTTCGTTGGCTCTGGCAATCAAATAGACCATCTCATCCAGCAGGACGCTGTCTGCCATTTCTGCATTCATTTGGGTCAACACATGGCAAAAGGCATCAAATATATCATTCCATGCAGGATAATCAACCTCCCACGTACCGCCGATCTCCTCGATGGTTTTTCCGGGATAAGTGATTTCCTGCCACTGATGAAATTTTCTTGCCTGCTCCAGTAGACGTTCACGAATGCCCTTTGCCATGTGCTCACCTCACAATTTTCCGCACAATTTCTCCAGTTCCAATGCCTGTTCTACAAGATCCAGAAGCAGACTGAAAAAGTTCTCTGCAATCTCCTCCGGATCGGCATAGTCGCAGTTATAGCCCCGAACTCTGCCACTCTCCAAGTCCAGAAATGCGATGCTCCCGTCGCCCAGACCCCCGATGGGAAAGGCGGGGCCATGCTCACATTTGCTCATGTGCTCCTCATAGGCATCCTGAAAAATCGGGTAGCCTTCCTCCAGCTCTTTCAGTGTGAAGATCCACGGCTCCGCCAAATAACAGCCGCCGAAGTGCAAAAGCAGCCAGTGGTATTCCAACGGGATGGGGGCATACCGGGCTTCAAATTGTTTTAGAGCATCCTCCGGTTCCGGGCAGATACCTTTTGTGAAGGCACTTGCTTCATAAGCGGCCTTGATCTTGTCACAGTATTCCTCCAATTTGCTCACTTGCATCATGTTCACCTCATGATTTCTCCAGTCCGGCAGTCCGTGATTCCTTTTCTACAAAGCGAACAGCCTTTGTCAACAGAGCGGGAAGTTGATTCTCTTCTGCCGTTTCATACTGTTTGACTGGATGCGCCCAATCAAAATTCTGAATGATAGAAATGATGTACCTGTTCTGATACCAGCCCATATCCAACAAAAATCCGTTCGGATATTCCACTTGCAGCATATCTTCTTTTCGTGTGTCATCCAGAAAGGTGACTGTTCCGGTGCCAAAATCCACCTTACGCCACGCTTGCTCCATAAAATTCCTCCTCGCTATCCTATAAAATGCTCCAGATACAACTCCCTTACGGAGTAGGGGCCTACAAGGTTCGTTTCCTGCCGGCCATCCCAGGAATACACATGAATTTTGCCCTCGTCCCCAATGTACTGCTGCTCCTCAAAGGATGCAGGGAAGGGGAAGCTTTCTACCATGCTCCAGTCGATTTTGGGTTTCAGCCCATCAAACTCCTCGCGCTTGAGCCTTTTGAAGTTGAACACCAATGCTGCCCCGATCCCATCGAACAGCAAGTCTGCGTATTCTCCGGGTGTGATGCTCTCGCTCACATTGTCGGCATCAACATTGACATCCAGAACCTTGTTGCCGCAGTTTGTCCAGATTTTATCGGGAGAGAACCAGACGGTGCGTTCCTCGGCGTCTGAAAAATCCTCACGGGGATACCATCCGTTTGCGCTGTCCGGCTTAACACCTTCCCGAAGCGGCCCGTTGTACGAGGAAAGCGGATAATATCGGTGCCGTACCGGATCAAATCGACCAAAGGCAATTTTCAGCTGATACCTATGCTTTTCGCTGCGCATGAGCTTATGGGGCTTCACGATATGTTCTTCGATCAAACTCCAAATGTACTCATCCACACGGATAGATACACGGGGGCGGTCGAATAGTGTGATTTTGTTGGTGTCTGTATCCACATTGAGCCAGACGCGATGGATCTCAACCATTGTCATTCCTCTCTTTCACCAAGCACCCCGCCATAGAGCACGCCGTTTTTCCCGAGGAACAGCATCCGCCTGTCTAATAGACTGCAGCATTCCGCGGCGATTTTGCTTCCGTCACAGGTGGGAACGGCCTCCTGTATCTGCCCAAGGCGACCACCTTGACGGGTAAGAAAATAGAATTTGTTGTGTTTCTGGTATCCCCCCTGAAACAGAAAGGTATCACCAGACGGGGCAACTGAAAAAGCCCCGCTTCCTTCGATCGGCAGGTCAAACACCAAGTCCTCCTTGAAGTTCGTCCGCACCAGCCGGAATTCATCGTAATAATAGAACCACAGGCTTTCTTCTTCGTCCAGACTGATGGCATAGCAGTCATAGATGGAAAACTTCTCGTTTTTCCAAAGGGGAACGCCCTCCGGTGTCCATGCAATCAGTCCGCAAGACCCTAAAGGCTCATCCCAACCATAATTACCAAATATCCCTTCATCAAAGTAACCTGTAATGATGGTGCCGTCTTCTTTGACCGCGCAATTTTGAATGCCGTCCCCCAAACAGAAGCGGGATCTTACCATTCCATCTCTACTGACGATCCACGCGTTGGTATCGGGGCCGTTTTCCCGATAGGCACACCGTGCCCCCAGCAGCAGGAAATGGTCGCCTACGGGTCTCAAGAAATGGAATTGGAATTTCAAAAGGCCAATGGGGAACAATGAGGTTTCCAATACTCGCTGCTCCGCCCAATCCACCTTGATCTCGACCACGGTGTAGATGGAAGGAACCTTGAGCCGATCCTCGCCCTGTTTTCCGGAGGGCTGTTCCATGAGAAGATAGACATTTCGATCCCAAGCTACGGAAAAGTCCGTCAGCACCGCGTTCTCCAGATGGTTTTCCTGACGCAGCTGGTCTAGGTCGATAATAGAAAACAGTGACAAATTTTTGGTTTTGATTGTCTTTTTCATGGGGCGTCCTCCTGATTATTTTAACGTTCCATCATAGGTGCCGCTCTCCCAGACGGCCTCGAATTCCGCTTTTTCCATCAAGCAGGCGTGGAATTCCTCGCCCCAGACATGGGTATTCAATTCCTCCACGGTGGGGATGGGTGTGATTTCAATGGCACCGTCATATAGGTCAGGGATGTTGCGGGTGCGGCCATCCGCAAAGATGTCGATGGAACGGAGAGCCAGCCGCTCATTGCCTGTATCCACTTCATAGAGGATCACCGGCGGTTCTCCCTCCGGTGCGCCCTCCCAAAAGAGCTTGATGTACTCGGTCATTCCATTTTCCTCATTTGAACCAATGCCACCCCGTCATGGTGCCGGTCAACTCATTCATCTGTACCGCAATGTCATAATCGCCCTGACAGCCCAGCAAAGCTGTAGGATGGTCGTTTTCCAGAATCAAATCATAAAACTCAACCGCTATACCTTGGAATTCCTCTGGGATCTCCAGCACAGAAAAGAAATCCACTGAATGAGCATTTTGGAAAAATTCAATGGCCGTTTTCCTGCATTTTACTATAATCCCTGTTTGAGTGGTCAACTCTTTCATGCTTTCGCAGCCTCGCTCATGTTCAGATACATCCCCATCGTTTTTTCATCGTCACAGGCCGCCCGGATCATTTTAGCAAGCAGCATCAAATTGTCGATGTATTGGGAATACACGCAGAACACATCCTTGTCGGAGTCGAAGTGAAACAGGTCCTTGCCGCTGTTGTTTTCCTCGAACTCCCGAATCACGCCCCTGACAAGCCGCTCCCAGTCCGCGCTGCTGCCGGTCAATCCAAACCGGCGGAACACCTCTGTCCGGAATCTGTCGCTGATCTTCAGCAGGAGGGAGATCGCGTAGGGGTGGTGGGGAATGAGAAAGAATGGTGCGATCTGCTCCGGCTTCACCCAGATTTTGAAAGGCGGGCGTGGCTCAGGTATCCAAGGCAGGATCTCCCATTCGTCCCCCAGCCGATTTCCGTATTGGCAAAGGTCTTTCATAGCTTCACCACCTGTTCAAGATTCTTTCTGCATTTCTCAATATGGGCTTGCTTGGAGACCATGATTACCCGCACCGTCTCTATTTTCATCCGCAGCAGGAGTGCGATCTTCTCTGCGGGCATCCCGTCCGCCGCCAGCATACAGAGAATTTCCTTCTGTTCAGAGGCTTTTCCAGCTGCAAAACCGGTATCATAGTCATGAGACAGCAGGGCAAAGAATTGCTCCGGTGTCAGAGTGGAGATCAGTTCCTGCTCCCCATGATGAATCCTGCTGCGGAGTGATTGTACTTCTTCCTGTGATAGTTTAGACATGGACTCATCCCTTTCCGGCATATCAGGAACCGATCTATCCCGCATTTGTTGGGCGAAAGATGCTGCGGCCCGCCAGCAGCTCTTCCAGCTTCTTGGCCAGCGCCTCCACAATGGCGTGGCAGGGATTTTCATACCCCACGATCTCCAGCTTTTGCAGCTCCACACAGTGAAGCGTTCCATAGAAGCCCAGCATAAAGTCCGTCAATTCGGCAATCATCCGGTAGCCTTCCATGTTGTCCACATCCGTCTGGCCCTTTTTGGCGGTCATCAGGCCGATGATCCCCACCGCCACGGTGAAAGCGCCGCAGCAGGACTGCTCGGTCTGCATCCCAAGGCCCATGACGGAGAACATCTTTCGGGTCTCCTCGGACAAGTTCAGATGGTAGTATTCATTGCAGGCCATAAACATGGCCTCGGCGCAGGTCAGGTCGGTGCCGATGTGATAGTGGTTGACCAGTTCATAAAGTTTCATTTCTGCCATACCATACTCCAATCGCAAAGCATTTCATTCTGTGTCACCCGGCGCAGCTCATCCCGCACCTCCATCAGCGCAAAGCCCAGCAGGTTTTGCCCCTGCCACTTCATGGGGTCCTGAGCCTCCGGGGCGCTGGCCGAGAGGTGGATGCCCCAGATGGCATCGTAGGGGCTGGCCTCCACCAGCACGCTGTCTCCGGTGGAGAGTAGAAACTCCCGCAGGTCACGGTTCTGGCTGAATTTGCACCAGTTGCCACCCAGCACAATGGCGTATTTGAACTTGTTCCACACCTTTTGGTCAAAGCCCCGCACCTTGCGGCCCAGAGCCTTGATCTGCTTTTGGTCGCTGCATTTCAAAATCTGGTCCCGGATCTCCTGATCGCCAAACAGCTGGGCTTTGCCCGCCATCATATACTGTTCCATGCAGAGGTAGGTGTCGGCGATGGACCAGAAGTCCTCCATCCACCACTGGCTGAGGCAGCTCTTTGTCAGCTGGTCATTTTCGGAAGGCTGATGGCCCCAGAACAGGCACAGCTCCCGCGTTCTCCCTGCGGCAAATTCCTGCTGGAGCCACTGGCGGGTGTACTTGGGCTGGCCTTCCAGCTGCCACGCATCCACAAAGAAGTCACCGTGCTCCAGCACCTCGCCGCTGTCCTCGTCATCCCACCAGCCCTTCCAAGTCACCGGTTCGGGAAAGAGGGCGCGGTATTCCGCCCGCTCCTCCGGCGAGAGGGTATCCAGCCAATCGCCAAATCGATATATGTAATCCTCCCCATAGCCCATGCGCCAGCCAATGGAGTATCGCTCGATCTCCCGGTGGGCCAGCCAAGGGGGAGGCATTATTTTCTGATCTTGTAGAGCCATAGGGTTTGTCCTTTCTTATCCGAGCAGTTTCTGGTTCCATTCTTCTTCTGTGACCAGTTTATTCAGGATATAGAAGTGCTTATCATCCCTTGAGAGACCCTTTCGTGCATTCACGATCCGCCAGGATTGCAAGTCGGCTTTCGGCAGCAGATAACCGCCCCAGAAAATGGACTTGGCATCCCATGCGAAATGGGCGTCATTGTTGGAGACGAAGGTGGCAGGGTCAGCTTTTTTCAGTATCTTGATCTTGCCGGCAAAGTTTTCATAGTACACGGCCTTGTTGTCCTTGGCATATCCGTAGGGAATACGCAGCCGGACGGGGCGCTGTGTCCCATCGGACATGGTCCGGATCTCTTCAATCAGTTTGACTCCATCATCACAAACAACGAAAGAGCTGATGTCCTCTGGTTCAAACCGGCCGCCGGTGGTCCAGACACTTTTACAATCCCTGGCGTAGCAGTTGTTGAGTGCCGTGAATGAGGCGTGATCCACATTCCGCAGCTTGTGGCCATGGAGAAAACAGTGTTTGCTATCCTTGGCAAAGCGCTGATTGAACCAGACAAAATGCTCTACATCTCTGGACGCCCGGCCAAAATACCAGTAGACCATTTTCCCATCCGTCCAATAGGTCAGCATCTCCTGCGCATCTTCATCATAGAACAGTGGGTTGCTGTCGATGTCAGGCAAAGTCATATAGTCCACATCCATGTGCTTTGGCGGCTTGGGAAGCGGGTTTCTAATAGATTCCATGTTGTTCACCTCATTCAATGTCGTTTCGTTCTTCTTTCACATCCAGCGGAGCGCCGTCCAGAGATGTGATCTGTGCAAGTTCCGTTTCAGTTAGATTTTTCAGGAAAATGCAGTATTCGTCCGGGTGGCCTCCCACAAATTCCATTTTGAGCATCCCGATTTGCTCCGGGGCGGTGATCCACAGGCAAGGCTCTCCCGTCGCCCAAAAGCGCGTCAGGGTAAGACGCTGACCACGATAAAGGACATTCTGATCCATCCTCATCCCTCCTGTAGCTTCTTCAGCAACTTCACGATCCGCTCCCGGTTCTTTGCGGTTTTCATGAATGTGGGGAGATGGTCGGCCTGAGTCTTTTTCGCTCTTCCCGGCGGCTTTTCCCGCAGGCTGGCGCTGAGATAGTCGATCAGATAGGCAAGATGCTCCCGATTGAGCGCCCAGACCGGTTTTCCTTGAAAT
This sequence comes from Dysosmobacter sp., assembly GCA_026169195.1. Lineage (GTDB taxonomy): Bacteria > Bacillota > Clostridia > Oscillospirales > Oscillospiraceae > Oscillibacter. The sequence continues at coordinate 8,594 of JAPFEH010000032.1, forward strand.
GAAGTGAGAAACCAAAGCTCCAGACCGAAATAAGGTTCTTTCCCATCCCTGATTTCGCCAATATATGAAAACGCCTCAGCTGTTTTATGAACTTCTCCCGGCATGGCCGTTCCGCAATAGGGACAGGCCACATGGAGAACGGAAAAGTGCTGCCTTTCCTCATCTTCAATATCCACCCGATAGTACTTGCCGCAGTTTTTGCACTGGTTATGGACATCGTAGCGGTAGATCGTCCGGTCGCGGGTCTCCTGATGGCCGCAGCTCAGGCATCGGAAACAGGCGTTGTTATCATCCGCTGTCACCACACCTGCACCGTGGCACTTGGGACATTTCACCTGAATGCCGGAGGTCAGGGCGTTGTATGCACTGTATGTAAAGTAGGGTTCATCAATGATTCGGCTCATAAGCCCACACACTCCTTTCAAGAAATTGCTTTTACAGCCGAAACTGAAATGGTTTCAAATACTTTGTTCTGATTGTCAGATCCGCAACGCTCTTTTGCAGGACTTTTACCTGTTCCAGATACTCCGCAGGCGCGTGGATCTGCTCCAGATAGCCTGTATAGCGGATGATCTGATCCAGCGCCCGTTTCCTGTATTTGGCGATTTCACCCAAATGGGAATAGCTGCGGCCTGCCACATAGCTTGGAACATCGATAGACCGAATTGTTTCTATATCAAGCGCCCCGTGCTCCTCTTTCTCAGATTTAATGGTGGACAGCATATCTTCCGCAGAAAAACGGATGCCTCGCTCACAGAGAAACCGTAGTTCATCAAACAGGTAGTTCGCCACAAAATGTTCAGCCAAGGGCTCAAAAATCACAGAATCTTGATACCAGCCGCCGTGGGCGCAGGAAATCAGTTCACGGTAACGCTTTTCTGTGATCCACTGGTGCAGCACCTCTTTGCTCCCACGCATCCATGCGTCCAGCCGGTCCTTTGTTTCTTCGGGGTTATCGTTGGCTGTTCCATAGTAGGGCAGGCCATTGGCTTTCAGCCACTTGGTTACTTCTTTGCTGAATTTTGTGTAGCTCAAACTATTTCCCCTCTACAGTTTCGCAATCTCATCTAACCAGAAAGTATCAATTTCAGAGGTGTTATCAAGTGTCTTTAACAGATGTTTGTATTCACTCAGATTGGGATTTTCCTCATCTGCAATGATGCGGAACATGAGAGAAATCGTGTATTCAGTTGGTTTTCTTTTCAGCGATGCAACCAATTCTTCCTCATAGCCCTCATGGTAAAACTTCTCCATAAAGCTGCCCAGTGGTCCGGGGCCGCCAAAGTCAATATTGGGAGAAGATTCAATCAGCTCCAAGATCGGCCTTACAGCATCAAAAGGTTTTTCGCACTGTTCCAGTTCATCAGTTAAATCATAGGCTGGGTCTATAAACTGATATTTGTCGCCTGTGGTGGCAGCCTTGTCGATTGCCTGTTTCAGTTCTCCCAGCAATTCTGTAATCCTTGCATCCATATTCAAGCCTCCTTGATCATCAGATTTGGGACAGCGTTTTTTTCATCTCCGCCAAGTCTTTTCCATCCAAACCGTATGCCTGCTCAATCAGATTCGTATACCGATCTGCATACTGCGAGAACTCTGCTTCACAGTGCAAATCATACAGCAGCAGGCAGCCGTTGTGGAATACAACAGGATCAGGTTCCGCCTTTTCGCCCTCGACTGCTGCCAGACGAAGCACCTCATTGGCAATGGTACACCGCTCCGACTGGTCTTTGAGTTTTGACAGCGCCATTCGCGCTGTAGCGGCAACCTCGTCCTGTTCCTGTAGGGCAATCGCTGTCAGTTCTTTCTGGACTAAGAGGAGGGCTTTTTCGTCCCGCATCTCGGTGCTGCGCAGAAGATCTACTACCAGCATTCTTCTGTGAAGATCCCGATTTTCCCAAGAGTCCAGCTCCAGCAGCAAATCCGTTTGTTTTATCTGGTCTGCTTCGTGGGCCCAATCAAGCAGCTTTACCCGAAAAACCTGATAGGCCGACATCATTTCCATCCATGCCGAGCTATGATCCTTGCCGAACTCTATCATGCAATGCCGCCTCCTTAAAAATCACGAAGTTCCTCAAACTTCTCAATCAGGGCTTCTTTTTGAAGCGTGCTGTCTGGCAGAGCTGACAGAATCCCCCGCAGGGCCATGTAGATTTCGTCCCGCTCCACGGTTTCGATAAAGCCGATTTTGTTGAAGATCCGGGTGTAGGCTGCCACCGCATCCAGCGCCTGAGTCTGGGCGTCCTCACCTGAATCAGCGGCCAGCTTCATCAGCAGGGAGCGGGTCTTGCGGTATTGATTGGCTGCCTTTTTCGCGGCACTGGCAGGGATATGCTCTGCGCCGTCCCAGCCCCGGAAGGGATTGTCCAGATTTTGCGCCAGCCACTCCGGTTTTCGGGGTTTGGTGATCCGCAGGTCCATTCCCGGCTTTCTTTTCCAGAGCTGCTTTGCCGCTTTTGCCGCCGTCTCCGGCAGGCTGGTCATCCAGAACCAGCGAAGCTCCGGCATCTGCTCCGGGGTGGGGATGTCAGCTGCGCCGAAGCCGAACAGGTCGAAGGTGGAGAGGTTCGTCAGTTCCCGGAATCCTTCCACAGCGGAAAAGTTCCCCAGGTTTCCCGGCGCACCCCAGAGTCGCAGCTCCTTCAGATGGGGATGGACAGCAGCCAGCCCGGTCAGATCAAAGTCCTTCAGCTCGATGCCATACAGCCCCCGTAGGTTCGGCAGTTCCGTGTGCGGGCAGTATTCCCCGATAAATTGGAGGGTCAAGCCGCTGCCATCTTCGGGGGCATGGATGGTACAGGCGTCCGGCCCCTTGTTCTGGAACAGGAGCTGCTCCGTTCCTTCACACAGCCA
>JAPFEH010000050.1 GCA_026169195.1 Dysosmobacter sp.
CGGTCGGGGTGACACTACCTTTGCCGGCTACATCACCGAGCGCCAGCGGGCGGGTGTCCGTGAGGCGCTGCAATACTGCACGGCTCTGGTCTCCCTGAAAATGGAGACCCCCGGCCCGTTTACGGGATCACGGGAGGATGTGCTGGACTACATCAAGAACTTTTATTGACAAAAGAGCTTCTTTCGGGGGACAGCTTGATCGGAAAAGGAAGCTTGCCCTGTAAGTGATCGACTCATTGGCTGAACGTTTGTAAGCGTTTTTTGCGCACAATTTTATCCGCCCACGGGTGGGGCAAGCAGAGCGTTTGGCTGCCGCCAGCGGCAGCCAAACGCTTTTTTGCAGGCAGAATCCCATGCCTGCTGCTGCGACCAATAGAAATTCCCGAAGCTCCTCAAAAAATTGCGGAAAAAAGCTTGCATCTTTCTCCGGTCTCGTTTATATTATAAATACTATTTTTTTTTTTGTATTTTATGGGCGCTGAGGGAAGGGAGGAGAGACATGGCGCGAAAAACCTATTCGGAAGAGGAACGGGAGCAGGTGCGGAACGCTCTGCGAACCACGGTGATCCAGTGCATTGTGGAGCGGGGACTGATCCACAGCAGCATTGATATCCTGTGCAAAAAAGTAGGCATCTCCAAAACCTTTTTCTACACCTTTTTCCCTTCCAAGGAAGAACTGGTATTGGAGGCCCTTCGGTATCAGCAGCCCAAGCTGCTGCAATACGCCCGGCAGCTGATGAAAGATCCTGCGCTCAGCTGGCGGGAAGGCGTCCGGACTTTTTTGGAGACCTGCGCTTATGGGGAGAAAAAGGGCATCGCCGTGCTGTCTATTGAAGAAGAGCAGGAGGTTTACCGCTGCCTTTCCCAAGAGAATTTCCAGACCTTCCGCGAGGATCAAACCAGATTGTTCCGTGATCTGCTGGCGATTTTCGGCCTTCCTGTGGACAGCATAGACCCGCGGCTGTTTGGCAATCTGGCCCTGTCCATGATGATGGTCTACAAGGGAATTCCGGACACCATGCCCTTCCTGTTTCCGGAGGCGGCAGAAGATATGGTGGCATTTCAAATCAACGCCCTGCTGGATGAAATGCAGCGGGCAAAGGAAAGAACCGACAGAGTGAAAGAAGATGTGCAGAAATAACCAGCGAATCCCTGTCAGGGTGCAACGTGACTCAATCGTACAGTTGGTGAACAAGGCGGGTTTCCTGAAACCGGCCGTTGGTTCTGTGCGGCTTTTTTGCCCTGCGTCAGCCTGTCCTTATGACAGTGCGGCGCAGGGCGTTTTTTATTGTTCGGAAAGAGGTGGCCTGATATGAGTTTACCAAAACGAAATAGTGCGGACGGGCGCTGTTACTGGATGAAGCCCGAGGTACAGGAGGAACTGCAGCCGCTCTTTGACCAGTGCATTCAGGATGCCATTGACGGGAGAATCACGCGGCTTGATTCCCTCTGGCCGCCGGTCGTGGTCAGCAGCGAAGGCGCGCCCTTTGAGGTGCACGATCTGGTGAGAAAATGGATTGAAACCCAGCGAGCGGAAACCATGGATGCGGAAAAAGCCATCGCCTTCAGCGAAAACCTGCGCCGCCAGAGCCGCTGGGGTGAAATTGACTATTATTTGTTTGACCTGCTGAAACGGGAATTACAAGAGAAGTATTTTGTCGGGACAGGCAGTGAAGATGACCACTTCTGGAATCGGGAGTATTCCCTGAAATCAGGTATCCGTGCAGAGGAGGTCCCGGAGCCGCTGCTGCGCTTTGCCTGCTATGTGGCGGTGAGCTACAAGGTATATGGTTTGGACTTTGAGTATCTGGACACCAATTACCTCTTTGGACTGGTGGAGAAAGTCCGTCCGGATATGGTGAAAAAGCTGAAGGAACATGGAACCGGCAGGCTGCCGCTCCCTCTGCAAAAGAGGAAAACAGAGCACTTCACCGCATCGGCCAACGACGCCTTTGCCGTGATCCGTATTACTGCCAGAGACAGCACGGAGGAATGCTGCTGCGAAGTGCTGAATTATCTGTGTGAGCTTCTGGAGCAGGAGGATTTCCCCCGCAGCTATGCGGTAGAGTTCAAAGGACCGGAAAAGAGATATCTGCCCATCACAGGACTGCCCAAAAAGGGAATCAATCAACTCTTTGCCTGTGCGGTACAATACCCAAACCTCCATCCCCTGATAGAACGGTACGCCCGTCTTGCCATGCGGCAATATGAGCGGTATACCAATCTCAGCGATGAGCAGTGTGCGCTCGCTGGAAGTTTTGCCGTGTTTGCTCTGGGAATGCTGGGGCAGGCGTGGCGGCAGCTCATCTGGGATTATCTCGACCTCTGTGATGATGAGCACTCCCGCTTACAGGAAAAATTCCTTCGGGAGTATGTGAACCGGTTCGGCTTTACCGCCGATACAGTCCCCGTTTTTGTGCGGGGGGTGCTGTCTATGCAGAACATGAGATATTCTAAGGACTATGCCGCATGGATGGCAAACGCAGAAAGCCTGAACGCTCTGCTGGAGGCAAAAGTCCATTTAAGAGAGATCGTTCCAAGCGGTTTTTCCTCCGACGAGGATGACGATGATGACGAGGAACCCGCTCAGGAAACAGAAGCCAGCCCGGAGGAAGTGCTGCAATACGCATGGGAGACAGTCTGCTATGTAATCTGGGGCAAAGCCAGCGCCAAGGGCGGTCAGAAAGTGGTGGAAGCAGCTCCGGAGGAATTGAAAGAACTTTACCGGCAGATTTTTCTTCCGATAACGGAGAACCTGAAAGAAAGAGGCAGCCTGCTATGAGTTTACCGAAACGAGACGGCGTCAATGGCCGTTATTATCTGATCCATAAGCCGGATACATCTCCGGATGTGCTGGCAGAAGCGGATCTTTGTATACGGGATATTCTGGATGGCGCCGCCAGAGAAAATCACTCCGCCTACCCGACCGTGGTGCGAAATCACAACGGGACACCGTTTCTTCCCGATCAACTGCTGGAGCGGTTGGACGGCTGGTAGCGCACAGGGTTATAACAAGGGCTCAACAACCATGACTTTTTTCCGTCCGGCGCTTCGGACGGAGGAGTAAAATCATTTTTTTCAAAACAATGAGGAGGATATCATGATGGGATTATTCAGCAAACTGTTTAAGGGGCCGGAGCCGGATATGGAAAAGAGTGCGGCCAACGCAAAAAAGGTGCGTGCCTTGTTTGATCAGGCGGTGGAGCACGGCGAGGAGTACCGTCTGATCGTGGGCTATACCGAGGATGTTAGCCGCTTCAATTATGGCTTCGTCCACGGGAGCAAAACCCGGATCGGCAATCTGGTCGTGGGATGGAACGAGGCCACCTGCACCATTGTGGTGGTGCCTACGGTTCCTGACCTCTCCGGCTATGGAGACCCCACCTGCTACCGTCGGGAGGAGATCTATAAAGCGTACCGGAACAAATACCCCACCGATGCCTTCATCATCTATCCCGACCGGAAGGGGTACATCGGCATCAACGCCTATGAATGGCTGGAGGATGAGAGCCTGTATATCTACCTCTATCAGAAAGAGGAGCTGGAGGCATTTACTGCCTTCTTCCAGAATGAATTTTCTACCAAATAAGCAGAACATGAGGTGAGGTACGGTGTGGCGGGAAATCGGGATGTGGTTCCTGATCCTGATTGTGATTTTTGTTTTTGGCCGGATGTGGTTTCATCTGGTGGAAGGGCTTCTCGCCAAGCTCAAATCCCTGCTGAACCGACACAAGGAACCGCCCGTTTGGCACACCTTTGAGGAAACAGGCGGGGAAAAAAGCAAAACCCATGATTGACAGGAACCGGAAAGGAGGCGCTGATATGGAATTATTGGAACAGTGCCGGCAATGGTTTGAACAGGATGAAGCGCAGAAGGTAATCGACGCCTTGGAGGCGATTCCCGCCGAGGAACGCACCCCGGAGCTGGACAGCGAGCTGGCCAAGGCATATATCACCATTGCAGATATCGGAGAACGGGAGCCTTATGAAAAGGCACTGGAACTTCTGAAACCCCATGAGGAGTATTTTGCTGGCGATCACTGCTGGAATTACCGGATCGCATCCGCGTATTATTATCTGGATGAAGAAGGCCCCGCCCTGCATTACTTTGAACAGGCGCTGAACGCCCGCCCCGGTGATGAAGACACGCAGGAATATATTGACGATTGCCGCCGCCGGCTGTCCCTGCCCCGATTCTCCAAAAACTTCCGGGAGAAGACACAGGAAGCGTGGGCAGCCTTTGCCCGGATCGAGGCAGAGCTGCGGGCGATCATGGACAGCGACAAAACGCACCAGCGTGGCGAGGAACTGATCGAAAAGTGCGGGAATGCACTCAAAACCGCCCTGCGTGATATGTCCTTTGAGCTGGGTTTCAATGGTGAAAAGTTTGAACTGATCCTCAGTCCAGAGGGCCTTCGCCACCGCCTGTTCCCGCTGGTGTACTTCCGGCAGCAGGCTCCGGAACCGGTGCTGGAGCACTGGGATATTCTGGTGGGCCGCCAGCCCTGCGAGGGGTTCGAGCTGCGGGCCGGAGACATCGAAGTTCGGGCTGAGGATGTGCAGATATGGGCAGAGAAAACAGAGGACAGCCAGATGAACCTGACCCTTTACTGCGAGAAACTGGCGCCGCTTTTGGACGAGGACGCCGACCGGGTCTGGTGGGCGCTGTCCATGCTAGTGGATCAGACCATCGGCGAAGTTTCTGCCATCGCACTGATTGCCGGTTTTGAGGTCTGCGCCCAGCCGAAGGACGTGCTGGCCATGCCCCTTACCAAACTGCCGGAGCTGGTGCAAAGCATGGGGCTTTCCCTCTGGCGGGATGGCAGCGACTATCTGGAAAACAGCTACATTGCTTATGAACTGGAACCGGTAAACGATCCGGAAGCCGACTGGCGGCTGGATGTCTATACTGGAAGCTGCCGCCTGCCGGTCATCATCAACGAATACCTGACTGCCTGTACGGATACGGTGGATGAGTATCATCGGGACGGCATTGCAGCCGGATTCCTCCTGTATCCGCTGTCCGGGTTTGCCGGTGAGGAACGAGTTAAAGACCTTCTGGACTTTCGGGATGACCTGCGGGATACCATCCTGCGGGATGCGGGAGCGGAAGCCGTGACCTTTTTGGGTGGAGCCACTGGTCTGTATTACGGTTATCTGGATTTCATCGCATGGGATCTTCCTGCTGTGCTGGATGCGGCCAGTGAGTTCTTTGCCGGCACGAACCTGACTGAGGGTGGCTTTCATGTGTTCCGGCGGGATGTGGGCACGGTCCGCCTGTGGGAGCAGGAAACAGAGCCGGAGGTGGATCCGGAGACCGGCTCCCTGCTGTCAGCGGAGGATATCGAGACGCTGGAATCCTTTGATGACGGCGTGTCGGGTTATTTTGGGAAAATGCTCCGCTGGCTGGAGGACTTGATTGAGCAGGGCGTGCAGGAGGGCAGGTTCACCCGGCGGCAGGCACAGAAGGATCTCCGGATCGCCCTGTGGTATTCCTTTGCCTGCAACAATCTGGATGAGTACCGGTATTACTGTAAAGCGGCTCAATGGATGAAGCACTCGGAGGAAAATGCCAAGGGCTGTGCCATGTGGTACTATCGCTATTCGGTGGCCCTCATGTACTGCGGACAGCTGGAGGAAGCGCTCGACTATGCAGAGCAAGGTGCCCGGGAGGAACCGGACTACCCATGGGTCTGGCTGCAGGTGGGCAAGCTGCGCAGCCACTTCGGTGACAAGTCCGGTGCTCTGGAGGCGGTCGCCCGCGGCCTTGCGCTGGAACCCGGCGATTATGAGTTCCTGACCTTGAAAAAAGAGATCAAGGCCGGCGAACCTCTGGAGCGGATGGAGTACCACTGGATCAATCCCGATGCCGACCGGACGCTCCAGCAGGGGCTGGACACGGATGCCGATGATAAACAGCGCGCCATCTCCTGTATCACCGTCGATCAGGGGGGACTGGAACGCTTCTGGGCCATCTTCGGCCCGAAACCGAAGCAGTACACCCCCAACGCGCCCTATACGCAGTTCCCGTATCTGGTAAACGACCGTCCCGTGGATCTGGTGTTCCAGATGAATGAAGCGGGAATGTCCAAGCTGGATACGGACTGGCTGAAGCAGCTGAAGGGCTGGCTTCAGGACGGGCGGTGGCTGGAACGGGCGCATTCAGACGGCAGAGCGGCCCGTCTGGACACGGTGCTGGTGGGGCTGGATTACCGCATGGGCCTGCTTTACAAGCTGACGGAAAAGGACGCATACTTCCAGATCTTTTTGAATCCGGACGGGACGGAACAGGAGGGCGCGTTCTGGTCCTCCGAGGAGGACAGTGAACCGGAACTTTACACAGAAGAAGAGATGTCTGCGGTGGAGCAGCACATCAAGAGGACCTTTGGAGAGTTCGACCATGTGTTCCACGAGCTGGTTTCCCCCGATATCCATGTGGATATCTGCGTGGTTCCGCCCTCTGAGGAGCGGGACTACTACACGCTGGTGACGATGGGTATGGGCGCCCACCGGATGAACGTGCCGGAGGAGCTGGCGGAATACAAGCTGGAGCGGGCGGAGCTGGCCATCGCCCTGCCGCCGGACTGGAAGCTGGATGAGGAATCCATGGAGGACGAGCGGTGGTACTGGCCCATCCGGCTGCTGAAGGTCTTAGCCCGCCTGCCCAACGCCAACGACACGTGGCTGGGCTTTGGCCATACCATAGACAATAAGGAGGACTTTGCAAAAGGCACAAAGCTCTGCGCCAGCCTTCTGACAGGCCCTCAGGACATGGAGGTGGGAGAAGTCGGCGAAGTCTGCGTTTTGCCGGGCGGCGAGGAGGTCAACTTCTATCAGGTCATCCCACTGTATCGGGAGGAGCTGGCATATAAACTGGAGCACGATGCAAACGCATTGATCGAGCAAATGGCGGAGGTCAGCTTTGTGGTGCATCCGGACCGGCCAAACAGCGTGGCCAAAGAAATGGCTACAGATTGAAATAGCACAATCAGCAAGTTGACAGGAAAATTGCCCTATGGGGCGGTATGTGAACGGAGATATCGGCATAGGACTTGACATCTACGCTGAGACGCTGACTCGGTACTGCTTCCACAACTGGAAAACTGATGTTTAACAGTGGGTGGAGGCAAATGGCCTCTGCCATATCTATGTCGTACTGATATTACAGTGGTATCTCCGCGGAAAAGGCCTTTGAACTGTTTGAGTCTGACCGCACCTATGACGCCATTGTCTGCACAGACCGTCTGCGGGAGCAGGCCGTCCGCTCCGCCTGCGCCTATGCCAGCCGCGCTCCTCTGCCGCTGCTGATCTCTGCGGCGGTGCGGAGCGGGGCAACTGACCCCGGACTGCCGGTGTACGAGCTGGACTATCAGCGCCTTGCCCACAAGATCGTCAAGACCCTGATTGGTCATTTGGAGGATGGAGAGGATCTGCCCGGCACGCTCCACCTGAAAAACAGCGGCTTTCGCCGCACTGTGCCGGTCCCTCAGCTGTTGGAGCCGAATCTCCGGATGCTGACGATGTCCTCCCCCTCCACCACAGCTCTGACGCGTTTGCTGCCCTATCTGGAAAAAAGCACCGGCATCCATTTGGACCTGACCGTTCTTCCCTCTCTGCGGGATGTGTACGAGGTGGTCCAGACCTCCGGCGGCGGGCAATATGACCTGATTCGCATGGATGTCGCGTGGATGGATGAACTGGCGGAAAAATTATTCCAACCCCTGCGGGAGATCCCCTTTGACTGGGATGGTCTGCTTGCCCAAACGCTCCCGGAATTCGGAGACAGCTATACCTCCACCGGCGGGATCCGCTTCTGCGTTCCTATGACCCCAGTATCCAGCTGCTGTTCTACCGTCGGGATCTGTTCAACGATCCCACCTACAAGCGGATGTATTTTGAAGCCTGCCGGAAGGAGCTGGACGTCCCCCGCACCTTTGCGGAGTATAATCAGGTGGCCGGTTTCTTTACCCGCAGTATGCATCCCGCCTCTCCGGTGCAGTACGGCACCACAGTTGCCATCGGCAATGTTGTGGTCAGTCCCAGCGAGTTTATGCCCCGCCTTTTTGAGCAGGGCGGCACGTTGCTGGACCGGCATGGCCGCATTACTCTGGATACCCCGGAGGCGCTCCGGGCGCTGAACAACTACCGGGAAACCTATGCCTGCTCAGACCGGACGGTTCACGATGTCTGGAAAAACGTGCTGGAGGGCTTTGCCGACGGCTCCGCCGCCATGACGGTGGTGTCCAAGAAACGGTTTGTCTGGTAGGTGAACGCGCGCTCATGAGGAGGCAGAGATACAGTTTGAACGGAGTGGCACTGCTGACGCTGTGCCACTCCGTTTTTGACTCGCTTTAATAACTTTGGCGAAAGAGAGAAATAGTCCTGCTCCGCGGGTGATGCCAGAAATCAAAAAAAGAGCCGCACCTTAATCAAGTCTCTTAAGGTGGTTTGACTTGGAGTACTGCGGGTATTGTGGGGGTGCACTCCTTTTAAAAGAAGATAAAATGCACCATCTGGTTGGTTGAAGATCACATGCAATGTCAAACAACCAGAACCACTTCCTTGGTAGCTCCGCCATAAGGGAAATGTGTATTCAGCGATAAAAGCGACAAGACCCGGACCAAGGGATTTGCTTGGTCCGGATCTGCCGCAGTGAGAAAAGAGGGAGGTAAACAGGGAGAATAATTTAGCGGATGATGGCCAGAATCACATACTGTGCCAAGAAAATTACCAGAAGGGACACGGCGTACTTATCCACCTTGAAGGGGAGAACAGATACACCATCCTCGTTATCCTTCCCCTCAGCCATCAACTTGGCCTTCAAGCCGCGGACGGTATAGGGCTCAATGGATTCCTGAGATTTGTTGCTCTTGAACACGCAGCTGAGGATGTAGCCGCAGACAAAGGTGATCGTGCAGCCAATGGCGGGATTGACCAGCCAGCTGGTGCCGTAGGTCTTGGCAATGATGTAGCCCAGCACAAAGCCGATCAGGAAGCCTGTGCCGGTTCCCTTGTCATTGGCTTTTTTTGTGAAAATAGCCAGCAGGAAAGCACCCAGAGCCGGTCCTGCGAAGTAGGAGATATATCCGCCCACCACGTCAATAACGGACTTGACGGTTCCGCCGAAGCCAACGATAACAATGAAGATGATGATGACGCCCAAAACGGCCGAAATGGTCATGGTCATCTTCAGAGAACTTTCTTGTTTCTTTTCTTTAGCAACATACTTCTCATAAATGTCCTTGGTAAAGACTGTGGTCATGGAGTTGAGCAGGGAGTCCACAGAGGACATGGCGGCAGCAAAGACTGCAGCCACAATCAATCCGACTACACCCACGGGCAGTTCATTTAGAATAAAGCCGATCATGATCTCATTGCTGGTCTCAAAGGGCTGGCCCTGATAAAACACGAACAGAATACCGCCTACAAACAGGAACAGGAAGTACATCAGGTTCATGACGATGGAGCTGGAGACAAAGGAGCGCTTGATGCCGCGCATGGACTTAGAGGTCAGAATCCGCTGCATCTGGGCCTGATCGAAGCAGAAGTAGCGAGTCCACATAAACAAGCCAAAGCAGGAGCAGAGGAAACCATTGGTCTTAGTAAAATCAAAACTGAAATCGAATGCGTCAAATTTTCCAGCGGCGGCAGCTTGGCCCAGCGTTTCAGTTACACTCAGACCGGTACTCTGGAACGCGATGACCATGATAATAATAAGCCCGCCCCACAGAATGCACATTTGCACGGCGTCCGTCCAGATAACGGCCTTAATGCCTCCGGCCAGCGTATAGACAATCGCAAAAATCACGATCAATGTTACAACCACGTTCAGGTTCCAGCCAGTGACTGTCTGGATAATCAAAGCCGGAATGAACACCATGGAAGAGACTTGAATCAGTGAATTGATAAAGAACTGGATCACGGTCAGATTCCGTGTAAAACCGCCGAGACGCAGTTCCACATACTCGTAAATCGAGGAGACCCGCAGATGATAGAACATAGGGACTGTTACAGTTACCGCGATGAAGCACGCCAAGGGAACGGTGATGTTCTGCATAAAGGGTTCCAGACCATCGGTATACGCCCAGCCGGGACCGCCGATAAAGCTGTTGGCGCTGATCATAGTGGCGGCCACAGACAAAGCTACGGGCAGCCAGGGCATGGAGCGTCCAGCCAGAAAGTAGTCCTCCTGTGTTTTGTTGCTGCGGCCCACAAAAAAGCCGATCGCTTCCATGGCAATCAGATAAACAACAACGATTCCAATATCAATCGCTGACATATGATCTCTCCTTTTTCTGTTTTAAGCACATAAACCGTGCTGAACACACATACAAGGTTGCAAAATAACAGTTCTCAGTCCGGATTGCAGATCCGGGCAGTGCGGTCGAAAATATCCAGTCCCTGCTGTTTGAGCCACCAGGGTAAGTCAATCAGAACCCAGTTTTCAGAAAGCTTGTCTCCCCGGCGGCAGTAGACGTCTACGACCTGCATATCCGCAGGTGCCGCCCCTGCCGGAAGCCCCAGAAAACCGCCTATGTTGCGATTGGTAAGGTTGGGCCAACCAAAGAAGCAGGCAAAGTTGCCTTCGGCAAACCGGCAGACATGGCCATTGAAGGTTTTGTCTCCAAGTCCGCGGCGGAAGGGACCGCTGTGCTGCTCGACGTAGCGGGGGATCGTGTATGCCGCACCGATTCCGCCGGGGCCGTACCAGATCATGTTCTCGTCCCAGGATCGTGCCAGCTCCTCGGCAGAAGGCGGCTCTAGAGAGCCCGAGCGGTTTATGCGGTCCAGATCCTCCACCATAAAGTTGACAGTCTCCAGCGTTTTCACGCCTTCCTCCTCCGGAGCATCCGCAAAGAGCAAGCCGTCATGCATACGTGGGCCAGGATAGATGAAATACTGTCCTGTGGATGGCGGCAGGGGATTTTCACCGGCTTGAATCATCAATCCAATCAGATCCAGAAAGAGACCAGTCTGCACAATTTTTCCATTCTCCACGCAGTTAAATTCCGCATAGCGCAAGCTGGCCATCTTACGAGTATGGCGGATCCCCAGAAAGTCTGTGTCAAACAGCCCCATGAAATGCCCCATGCTCATGACCCACTGTTCACCGCCCAGTTCATTGGTACCGGCAATAAAGATATCCATGCGGCGTTGCATACGGCCAAGGGATTTTTTCAAGGGTTCCCAGACGGTTCCAGCCACTGCCTCCTGTCCATGCAGTTCCCGGAACGGATAGACGCTGCGCATCCAATAGTTTTCACCCGTATAGCGGTTCAGAACGTTCTCCGCATCTCCGGGGGCCGCTTTTTCCAGTGCGTCATAATACTCCAGCACAAGACGCTTTGCGGCCTGATAGTTTGCCATGATAATTCTACCTCCCATCTTTTTTATAAAATGATACAGCTGTATCAGATTACCCGTTGATTTGAATGGATCGTGTAAAGGAGCTATGGGAAAAGAGCTGCAGGAATTTAATCGCATAGCTCCATCAAAAGGAGATTCGCGAAATGACGCCGGCGTCATTTTTTGCGAAAACAACCGGCCGGATGTTTCCGGTCGTTGTTTTATTCACTGGTACGGCGGACAGAACCGCGAATTTCCAAAGAGGGCATTGCATATACCGTTTCGATGGGAGAGGGGCCTTCAATTGCCTGACGAATCAGTCGAATCGCAGTGCGGGAGAGTTCTTGGGAAGGCTGCTGCACCGTAGTGAGGCGGTAGGAATCCAGCGCAGAAGCAAATGTATCATCATAAGCTGCTACCGAAAGCTCCTCCGGAATTTTAAGATTGTACTCATAACGGGCTACATCCATTACTCCGTACGCCATCCGGGAGCCGCAGGAAAAAATGGTATCCGGTCGGTCGGGGCGATCCAAAAGGCGGCGGGCTGCCTCCTTCCCGGATTCGTAGGTATAGTCCCCGCTCTCCAAGATGCAGTCGTAAACGCCATGCCGACGAAGTCCATTCAGAAATCCTTCTCGGCGGTCACTGATGTCATAGTATTTGCTATTTTCGGCAGAAATATAGGCGAAACGCTGTCCGCCGCTCCGGACCAGATAGTCGGCCATATTTTGAGACCCTGAATAATTGTCGCAAATCACACTGCTGCAAAACGGGGTTCTGGAATAGATATTCACTAAAACCAGTGGGACGGGAGATTCTTGAAGGGTTGCTTCTGCCACCGTGGAGATCGCAGCGGCAGTGACAATGATTCCGTCCACCCGATATTCCAGCAAGCTTCGCAGTACCTGCTTTACGTCCCGATAGGGCGCCGCATTGAATAGCATGACCCGCATTCCCAATTCCTGAAGGCTATTGGTGATGCGGCGCATCACATCATAATAGAATTCATTGAAATCCTCAGAAATGATAACGCCAATGATGCCGGAGTGCTGTGCGGTCAAACTTCTGGCGATGGCATTGGAGCAATATCCCAATTCCCGGGCGGCAGCCAGCACTTTTTCTCTCAATGCGGGACTGACTTTAGAATTCCAACGTTCATCGAATACCCGGCAGACAGAAGATTGTGATACCCCCGCCCGCTTCGCCACATCCCGTGAAGTGGCCGGACGGGTGGCAGCGGATGACGGGTGTCTTTTTTCATTCTTCATAATTGCATACCTCAGCGAAATGACAGCGGTGTCATTTTTAGTATATCTAATTTTTGAAATTTGTCAATCATTCGGAAAAAAGTCTGCATTTTTGCCAGTTTTTCTATGCACCTTTGTTAAAAATGCAAATAGAGGATGATGATTACGCATTCATATACTTGTAAAAATCATCCTTTCGCGTAAATATTCACAATCATTTTTTGAGAGGGCAATGCTCCGGTTGAGTGAAAATGATTTCAGTGGGCTAAAAAAGGGGGCTTCTAAGGTTTGATGCCCTCTACGGCAACGAAATGGCAGCATTTTTTCATGATTCATAAAAAGAGAGCCAACTGATTTTGATTCGTCAGTTGGCTCTCTTTTTCTTTTTATTATTCTGTGCAGCAAACGGCTTCTCCAGTGGACTACAAATGAGAGGATCAAAAGAGACCTTGTGGCGGTACCTTCCCATCGTTCTGAGCCTTCTCAAACTCCGGATCGTGGTAACGCCTTTGATCCTCGTCCTCTTTGGAGATCCCGCCCGCCTCCAGCATGGCATAGACCTGTCGTCAGAAACAGGGCATCTCACGCAGGCAGGCGGCATCCTTCATTTTTGTAGAAGCAAAAGCACCGGAGAGGCGCTGCATTTGCAGCGTCTCTCCAATGAAAGCAGCGTCTCCGCAGACATGCTTTCTGCGCTTAAGATCAACCGGAGCCTTTCATTTCGCGGCAGTCACGTTTCCTGCCCTCACTCTGCCTTTTCCACCCGCAGGATCTCTCCGGTAAAGGCATCGATCTCAGAAAGCTCCCCGGTATAGGTGATGGTCACCCGGTCTCCAGCATTGACATCCGCCAATCCTTCCGGAACCTCATCAAAATCCATGCAGTAGCAGGCCCCCTGATCGTCTGTTACAATCAGCATAAAATCCTTGACTTCGTCCAGCGTTCCCGTTACCGTCTGTTCCTCAGCCGGCTGCTGTGTTTCCTCCTGCTGCGGCTCTGCCGTTTCGCTGTTTTGACTGCCGCAGCCGGCGCAAGCCAGCAGCAGCACTGCCAGCAGGCAGACAAGCATCTTCTTCATCTGCACCCTTCTTTCATTTCAGCAACGCTTCATACACATTTGCAGGGATCGTAAATTCCTGCATTCCCATAGATCCGGGGGCAATGGCATACTCGTCAAATACCAGCACCAGATCGCCAGCTTCATTCCAGTAGAAATTCTGTTCCGGATCAATATCGGCAAAATTCTCCGGGAAATAGTCCGCCTCTTGATTCTCTGCCATCCGCGCGTCCATTTGCTGACGCACCTGTGCTGACAAAACCGCCACATAATCCGTGTCCTTCCGGAACAGGTCACGCAAACTCACAGTCTCACCGGTGGTCTTGTCAATGTGGTAGAACCGGCTGAACTGATAAGCGCCGGCCTGCGTCTGCACCGCGTCCACCCGCAGGGTGAACCACTGCTCCGTATCCGTCACCACGGTACTGCTGACATCCAGAGCCTCATATCCGGTTCCCAGTGTTTTGCAGTCCTCTTCAAACCGGGCAATCAACCGGTCCGTGTATTCCCGCACCTGCTGACTGATCTCTTCGGCCGCCCCGCTGCCGCCCAATTCCGGCACCGTCACATTGGCCGCGCCATGACCGTCGTCATAGGTGTAGCTGCGGAAGGTGATGATCTCCACGATCGCTCCCAGCAGCGGCACCTCCGCCATGGCAGCCGCAGCCGCAGGAGACACATTCGGCACCGCAATAAACAGTGCCAGAGCCGCTGCGGCACAGGCCGCCCAGCGATGAGACCGCCGGCTGCGGGGTTTCGTTTCCTCCAAACCGGCGCAGGTCTGAAAGACCCGTCCGGCATAGTCCTGCGGGATCGGAAAGGGTTCCTCTGCCGCCCGTTTTTTCAGCATCTCGTCAAACTGATCCATCTTGCACCTCATTTCTCCTCCAGTATCAGGCGCAGACGCGCCCGCCCGCGGGACAGGCGCGTTTTCACCGCCGCTTCGCTGATCCCCAGAATCTGCCCGATCTCCCGCACGGAAAACCCTTCATAGTAAAAAAGAGTCACTGTGACCCGCAGGTCGTCATTCAAGGACATCACGGCCTGCCACAGCGTCATCCGCCGGATAGGATCCGTGGTCTCCGCTGCCAGACGGTCCGCTACATCCTCCAAATCCACCACGGGCCGCCGCTTCCGGCAGAGGTCATAGCATTTATTGGTGAGGATCCGTAAAATCCACGGCTTGAACCGTTGGATATCCCGCAGGGATTCCCGGCTGGCAAAGGCCGTGCAAATGGCGTCCTGCACGGCATCCTCGGCGTCCTCGTCCTGACGGAGAATGGCCTTGGCTGTGCGGAACATGGTCTCCTGACAGGCAATCACCTGTGTGCAGAAGGCCTCTTTATCCAAAACTCCCTGTGGTGCGATCATCCAGTGGTCTGCTCCTTTCTGAAAAGAGGGGCCCGGCGGACTTGCCACCGGGCTCCCGTATGACCGGTCATATAAATAGATGGTCTGAACCGGTAAAAGGTGACAGTGTTTTCAAAAAATCAGCGGACAAAATTCGTCATCGTCCGGTGTCCCCGCTCCGGGACGGGCACTTTGCTCTCAGCCAGCACCTTCACCATCCACGCCATATTGCGTCCCAGCTGGGCGGCCACATCCACGCCTTCCGTGTCCCGCAGCACCTCTCCGGGATCGGCGCCGTGCGCCACCCCCCAGTAATCGGACGTCACCAGCACCATCTCCATACAGTCCATGGCGGCCAGAAGCTGATGATAGGTCTCACTGCCGCCGCTGCGGCGCAGCGTGCAGAGGGCGCCGCCCACCTTGTGGTGGAACTGGTTGACGCCGCAGCCCGCCGCCAGCATCATCCGGTCCAGCACGCACTTCATGCTGCCGGCAATGCCCGCATGATAAACCGGAGAAGCCAGCAGGATCCCATCCGCTTCACAGCAGGCGGCAATGATGTCATTCACGCCGTCATCCTCCATTACGCACCGCAGGCTGCCGGTATCCAGACAATGGTAGCACGCCATGCAGGGATGAACGCCGGCTCCGGGCTGGAGCACCTGAAATTCCACGCCGGCACCTTCTACCTCCTTACGGACAACTTCCAGCAGCTGAGTCAGGTTTCCGTTTTTTCTGGGGCTGCCATTGATCGCAACGATTTTCATAGAAGTCCTTCCTTTCCGTGATCCCGTATATCAATCGGTTTTCTACTCCTGTATCCGCATCCCGCCGCAGACAGCGTGTGCCCATGTCCGCCGCTCAAATACCCCGCAGGTCAAAATCCGGAGTATATTCCTCCCGTGCGGACGTCCGCTCCTGCGTATAGCCGTCGGTGATCCCGCAATTCTCCAGATACTCCACTGCCGCCCGATATTCCCCCCGCGTCACATGGCGGGCGAGATTTCCCTCGGCTCCCGGCTGCGGGGTGTATTGGCTCATCAGGGAAAACAGCACATCCCCCGGACGGAAACGGGATGCAACCCAGTCAATGACCCGACGGGTATTTTCCAGTTCTCCCGGCAAAATCAAATGCCGGATCAGAACGCCCCGCGTCAAAAGACCGTGTTCCATTTGATACGGGCCGGTCTGGCGGAACATTTCCAGAATGGCTGCACCGGCCCAGTCAAAGTAGTCCTCCGCCGCCGAGTACCGCTTCGCCGGTTCCGGCAGGGCGTATTTCAGATCCGGAAGATACACCTGCACCTTCCCTTCCAGAAGCCGCAGGGTCTCCGGCTTTTCATAACCGCCGCAGTTCCACACCACCGGCACCGGCCAGTGCTCTTCCCCCAGTGCCTCCAGAATCACAGGGGTAAACTGCGTGGGGGTGACCAGATCCAGACAGGCAGCGCCTTGGGCGATCAGCTGGCGGAAGATCTCCCGCAGGCGGTCCGCGGTGACCGGTCTGCCGACCTCTCCCTGTGAGATCGGGCCGTTCTGGCAGAAACAGCACCGGAGGTTACAGCCCGAAAAAAACACGGTTCCGGCTCCATGCGCGCCTACAAGGCAAGGCTCCTCCCACATGTGCAGCATGGCCCTTGCCGCCACCGGCACACTGGGCTGGCGGCACACACCGCCCCGCCGCTCCGGCGTCCGCTCCGCCCCGCAATCGCGGGGGCACAAATGACAGATCATCGCTTCGAAATCTCAAAATCCGGACCGAGATCCCCTGCCCGCCAGTGCTTGCGGCACAGTCCGATATACTGGTCATTGGCCCCCAGCACCACCTGAGCGCCTTCCTTCAAAACCTTGCCGTTTGCGTCAAAACGGGCGTTGAAGATCGCCTTTTTGCCGCACCAGCAGATGGTCTTGACCTCCTCCAGCTTGTCCGCCATCACCAGCAGCGCCTCGCTGCCGGGAAACAGGTCCCCCTTGAAATCCGCCCGCAAGCCGTAGCAGACAACAGGGATTCCCAGATCATCCACCAGATAGACCAGATACATGACCTCCTCTTTCGTGAGGAACTGGGCCTCGTCCACAATGATGCAGGCATTCTGCTGCAATTCCATAATACTCAGCTTCCGCATCTCGTCAAAATAGATGCAGGGATATTTCAGCCCGATTCGGGAAACCACCATATGGTCTCCGTCCCGAACGTCCAGTCGGGGTTTTACCAGCAGCGTCTGCTGTCCCCGCTCCTCATAATTAAAACGGGTCATCAAGGCGTTGGCGGTTTTGCTGGAGCCCATGGCTCCGTATTTGAAGTAGAGTTGTGCCATTTGATCTTCTATTCTCCCTCATCTGCGTTCTCTTGGTCAAAGGCTGTGGCATAGGGGCGCCGGATGCCCTGTGCATCCAGTACCATTTTTTCGCACTTCCGGCAATGCCACGCCGTTTTATAGGTAAAAAAGACGCCCTCATCGCTGACCAGCAGCGACTGCTTCGGGTCCGCTCCCAGCAGATTTGCTTTTGGATTGGGCAGCCCTGCAGTCCACCAGATCTCCCCGCCGCTGACGGCGTCCAGATAGCCCCGAAGCATCGCTCCCCCGCACCATGGGCAGCGCATCCCGTCAGGGGCGGCGGTTTCCGTAGAGGCCGGTGCTCTTTTCCGCGCCGCGGGGGCCGAATCCCAAGGGTCTTCGCTCTTTTTCCAAAAGGCCATCGGATCTCCTCCTCCTCAGCGTTCTTTGGCCTGCTCTGCGTACCGCCGCAGCTCTTCCGCGCAGGCCTCCGCAGAGGACGGCGGGGCCTCTTCCGGCAGCTCCAGCACCAGCCGGCGGCAGTCCTGACAGGCCCATGCGGTTTGGAAGGGTGTGAGGCCGCCCTCCTGATCCACCCGAACAGCCCCGCTCATCTCAGCAGAAGGTCCGAGCCATTTCACCCATGCATCCGGCCGCCCCGGCGCCCACCAGATCCCCCCGCCGCCCATCAGGTAGCCGGATTCCATCTGCTTTCCGCACCACGGGCAGGGAACGGGCGCGGGCGGGGCGTTCTCCTTCGCTTTCCGCTCCTTCCGCTGTTCCATCCACCCCTGTACCTGATCCAGCAGCTTCGGCTCCGGACTTTCCTCCTCCGGCGCCGGTCTGCCCACTGGCTTCGGCTTTTGATCCCAAGGGTCTTCGCTTTTCTTCCAGAATGCCATCAGGACCCCTCCTGATCTCCGTCCACTTCCTCAAAGTCCACATCCACCACCGGACCGTCAAACTCCGGCTCCGGCGGCTGTTCCCACCGGGTCTGTCCTCTCCGCCTGCGGCGGCGCAAAAGATACCACACCAGCAGCACCAACAGCAGCGGCCACGCCAGCCGCAGCACCACCAGCAGCATATGCAGCAGTTTCATCGGCAATCCTACCAGCAATCCCATATGTGTACTCCTATTCCTCCAGCAGTTTTTGCGCCTCGGCATAATACCGGGCAAAGGCAGACGGAACTGCGTGTGCCGCAAGCCCCGCGCGGTCTATCCACTCCCATTCCGCAGGCCCCGCGCCGGTCACCTCCACCGTGTAGCCGGTCATGTGCCACTCCACATGGGTGAAGAGATGCTTCGCCGTCAGCCTGCTTTTCCACGCCTTGGGGTTCAGCCCCCAGACAGCCAGCTGCGCAGGGGCCGCTTCTTCCGCCATCGTCCCCTCCGCGTTGGGAAATTCCCACAATCCCGCCAGCAAACCGTTCTCCGGACGGCGTGTCAGGGCGATTTTCCCGTCCCGCAGCAGCAGAAAGACGGTTTTTTCCTCAATGCGTCTGGCTTTCTTTTGCTTTTTCACCGGCAGCGTCTCCGCTGTCCCACGGACGCGTCCAAGGCACAGCTCCCGCACCGGACAAACCTCGCATCTGGGCGGCCCGTTGGGGACGCAGACCGTGGCGCCCAGTTCCATGGTAGCCTGACAGAAAATGCGGATATCCGCCTCCTGCTCCGGCATCACAGCCTGCAGCTGCTGCCGCACAGACCGCTTTGTCTGCGGGGAGAGAATATCGTCATGGCAGTCCGTGAGCCGCGTCACCACCCGCAGTACATTGCCGTCCACCGCCGCCTCCCGAAGCCCGAAAGCCGCCGCGGCAATGGCGGCTGCGGTATATTCCCCCACGCCCGGCAGTTCCAGCAAGCCCTCATAGGTATCCGGAAACCGCCCCAGTTCCGCCACCTGTCTGGCCGCCTTCTGCAAATTGCGGGCACGGCTGTAATAGCCCAGCCCCTCCCACAGCTTCATCAACCGCTCTTCCGAGGCTGACGCCAAAGCTTCCACCGAGGGGAAGGCTTCCAGAAAGCGGGCATAATAACCCAGTACCGCAGCCACCCGCGTCTGCTGCAGCATGATCTCCGACACCCAGATCCGATAGGGATCCTGTGTATGCCGCCAAGGCAGATCCCGGGCGTTTTCCCGATACCAGTCCAGTAGCGGCGCCGTAAAGGCCGCCGGCAGCGTTTCCGTTGTCAAATTTCTCATATTCATGGTATTATCATACCACAGGTGCAGGGGGCTTTCCCACCCCCGCCGGAAATTTTTTTGAATTTTCTTGACATTCCCCTTTATGGAAGGTGTATTCTGCCATCAGAAAGGAGGGGCCGATCCGTGAAAATCAATGAAGTGGAGTCTCTGGTGGGCATCACCAAAAAGAACATCCGCTTTTATGAGGCCGAGGGACTGTTGGCTCCCCGCCGCAACAGCGAAAACGGCTACCGGGAATACGGAGATCAGGAAGTGGAGGTCCTGCAGCGCATCAAGCTGCTGCGGAAGCTGGGATTTCCTCTGGAGGAGATCCGCCAGATGCTTTCCGGCCGCCGCACGGTGGGTGACGGGATGCGCCGTCATCTGGTCACCTTGGAGCGGGAGCAGGAAAATCTGCGCTCCGCCGCGCAGCTTTGCAGCGAGCTGACCGATTGTGCGGAAAAGCTGGATGCGCTGGACGCCCGGCCGCTGCTGGAACGGATGGAGCAAATGGAACAGGAGGGGACCACCTTTATGGACAAACAGAAGCTGGATATGAAAAAGCGGTACGCCGCTCCAATCACAGCCGCTGTGGTCATGGCTGTTTTGATGGCGGCGCTCATGTGGCTGTTTTTGTGGACCTTTGAAACAGATCCGGCAGGCGCCCCGCCCACCCCGCTGTTTGCCTTGGTGGTCGGGCTTCCCGGCGTGGTGATTCTGGGCGTTTTGATTGCGCTGGTCCAGCGGATCCGGGAGATCGGAAAGCGGGATGAAGATGCCGTCGAACGCTACTGAATATATCCGGACAGCCCGGCGGAACAGCATCGTCTCCGCTTTGTGCAGCGGCGGCTGGCTGGTGCTGTGCGCCGCCGCAGAACTGACCGTCCGGCATATCTGGTTTCCGGATGGCGCGGTGTCGGCAGCGCTGCTGATTCTGGCTGTCTGGAACCTCGTTTGTCTGTTGCCGCTGGCGCTCAGCCTGCGGCGCCGTTTGAAAGAAATTCAAGGAGGAGAAGAATATGAAGCTCGTCACTATTGAAACCATTCCCGGTCAGGCCTTTGAGGCGCTGGATGTTGTGAAGGGAACGGTGGTATACAGCAAAAATTTCGGCCGCGATTTTATGGCAGGCATGAAGACTCTGGTGGGCGGTGAGATCGTGGGCTATACCGAAATGCTCAACGAGGCCCGTGCCATCGCCACCAAGCGTATGGCAGACGCCGCCGAGGCAATGGGCGCCGACGCCGTTGTCGGGATGCGCTATGCCTCATCCTCCGTCATGCAAGGTGCCGCAGAGATCGTAGCCTACGGCACGGCGGTCAGGTTTTTGTGATGCGGGCAGTCTTTTTGGGCCACAGCGGCTTTCTGGTAGAGCTCCCTTCCGTAACGCTGCTCTTCGACTGGTGGAAAGGCGCCCTGCCGCCTCTGCGTCCCGGGATCCCTCTGCTGGTTTTCGCCAGTCACCGTCACGAAGATCATTTCAGCCCTCAAATTTTTTCTCTAAACGCCCATGCCTTTTTGCTGGGCTGCGATTTTCAGCTGAGCCCCCGCAGCCGGCAGGCATGGGGGCTGTCGGAGGAGACCGCTGCGCAATGCGTCTGCCTCGGAGAGCAGGTACGGTTCTCCCCTCTGCCGGATGTCACTGTGGAAACACTGCCATCCACCGACGAGGGCGCTGCGTTTCTGGTAAGCGCGGACGGGCAGACCGTATTTCACGCCGGAGATCTGAACTGGTGGCACTGGGCCGGGGAAGATCCGGATTGGAACCGGACCATGGCAGCCCGCTTCCTGCGGTACACCGAACCTCTGCGAAACCGCCGTCTGGACCTTGCCATGCTGCCTTTGGATCCCCGACTGGGGGAAGACGCCTTTCGTGGGCCAAAGCACATTTTGGAATCGGCTGACGTGCGTTGTTTTCTTCCTATGCACCAATGGGGAGACTTCGGGTTTACCCGAACCTTTCTCGCGCAATATCCCCAATTCCGTTCCCAAACCATTCCGGTCACCCACGACATGCAGACCGTTTCCTTCGGAACTGCTCTGCCGTAAAAGCCGCTTCGGCTGCGCCGGCCGCCGGAACCGTTCCCGTGCAGGGGCTTTCGGCATTCAGGTCCCTGCACATTTTCGGCAGGCGAGAACGGGATCCCGCTTCCGCCATGGGCCATTACCGGTTTTCCTGCCATTGGATTTGCACATCTGTTATCCAGTTTGCCCTCAGGATTCTCCGGTCAGAAATGTCTCTGTGACAGCGGAATCCCCATCAGCATCTCGAGCCGCAAACAGCCTCATGGAGCTTCTTTTTATAAAATTTCAAAAAAAGAAGAAAATCTGTTGACAAACCGCCGCACTTCTGTTATAGTAATCCGTGCCCGTTGGTTGGCATGATTTGGCGGCATAGCTCAGTTGGCTAGAGCATGCGGTTCATACCCGCAGTGTCCCCGGTTCAAATCCAGGTGCCGCTACCATACCATGAAGCGTCCTGCGGCGCTTCATGGACCTTCGGCCCGTTGGTCAAGTGGTTAAGACACGGCCCTTTCACGGCTGTAACATGGGTTCGAATCCCGTACGGGTCACCATCCCGTAAGACGCTGTGACAGCACGGCGTCTTATGGGGACGACAATTTGCATATCCGTTTCGGAGGCTTAGCTCAGCTGGTTAGAGCGCCTGCTTCACACGCAGGAGGTCACTGGTTCGAGTCCAGTAGTCTCCACCAAACCCTTGGAATTTCTAGAGTTCCGAGGGTTTTTTATTTTTCCTATGATATTTTTGAGCGCCTGATTTTTTGAAATTATTTTACGAATCAGGAGGTCCAAAAAATGAGGAAAAAGCTGTCTGTCCAGTTACAAGAATCCGCATCGATTGAGGAACGCTTCCAGCAATTCTTATCCGCATCCGCAGCAAGGGGATTATCTGATAAAACACTGAAAACCTATCGGGAGCATTTGCATTGCATCTCAAAGCATCTTGATATTACCGCTCCTCTATCTGGTCTTACAAAGCAAGCTGCTGAGGACATGATTTCCTCTATGCGTCAATCCGGTCTGTCTGCAAACTCTATCAGCAGCTATGTTCGAGCATTTAAATCCTTTTTGACATGGTGCAATGAGGAGGGGTATTCCTCTGTATCCATCCAGCACTTCAAGCCCAAAGATACTGTTAAAGAGACTTATAGTGATGACGAGATTGAACGACTGCTCAAACGTCCAAAGGCAGATTGTAGTTTCTGTGAATACCGCAACTGGGTGATTATCCAGTTCTTTTTGAATAGCGGCTGTCGAGCTGCTACCATCCGAAATATTCAAAACAGAGATGTTGATTTAGGTAGCAAGCAAGTTACATTCCGTCACACTAAAACCGGAAAGATTCAGGTGATTCCGCTTTGCTCCACTCTAGCACTGCGCATGAAAGACTATATGCGTATCAGAGGAGGAGAAGCAGATGATTTTCTATTCTGCAATGAATATGGAGCACAGCTCACAGAGAACGCTTTGAGACTGGCTATTGAGCGATACAACCGCAACCGAGGTGTTCACAAAACTTCTCTGCATATGTTTAGACACACATTTGCTCGAAAGTATCTAATTGATTGTGGTGGAGATGCCTTTACATTGCAGAAGCTATTAGGACATTCCACGCTGGAAATGACAAAACATTACTGTGCAATCTTTAATGCAGATATCGCCAAGAATTTTGACAGTGTTTCTCCACTGGAACAGTTTAGCCGCTCCGGAAGAATCATCAAGCAGAAATAATATGTCACCTTTACTTACCCTAATCTCTTAATAAAGTATATAGTGTGAGTAATGGTGACAAAAATAGGCTGAGAGAATCAAATCCTCTCAGCTTTATTTTTTCTCTGCCGACCGTAATGGCTTCTGGATATCAGAAAGAAGGATTTCTATTCTAAAAATGTAAATTCACTGTGTTTGCACAAAAATTGAACGATACATTTCAAGACCATCGGGATTGAGTTCTCGGTGGTCTTTTTATATATCATCACATTCTCAGAAAGGAGGCATCCAGCATATCCCCTTTCCCCGTAAAGCATCCAAACAAACATTTAGAAAATTTCAAAGGAGAAACCATAATGAGTATCAATGAACTGGAAAGCCGCATCACCCAAATGCAGGAATGGGAGGAATTAGCTGCCCAAGCCACCGCAGAAGCAAACGCCATCAAGGAGAGTATCAAAGCAGAAATGCAGGAGCGGAATGTAGAGGAGCTGACTGCCGGAAAATTCATCATCCGTTGGACCTCTGTCATCAGCAGCCGCTTTGACAGCACAGCCTTTAAGAAGGTCCATTCTGAGCTGTACAAGGCGTTCTGTAGTAACCGTAAAATCTCCCGGCGTATAAAAAGGCCGCCATCTCAGCGCAGAGGCAATGAGATGGCGGTCGGCATTTTCATTATGGTTTTGGAATTTTACATTTCTGAGGCGCATTCACCGGGAGGAAAGATTCCACCCAAG
>JAPFEH010000046.1 GCA_026169195.1 Dysosmobacter sp.
CCTCGGGGTGGAGCTGGCCAAAATCAAAGAATGTCTGGATGATCCCTCCTTTGACCGTCTGGCTGCCCTGAAAGACCACCTTGCCGCCTTGGAGGTGGAGCGGGAGCGGCTGGAGAGATTGATCCGATCGGTGAAAGACACCATCGGAGCGGAAGAAAGGAACGAGATTATGAGCGACGAGCAGAAATTTGAGGCGTTCAAGCAGCGGACGGTGGCCCATAACGAGGAGGTCTACGGAGCGGAGCTCCGCGCCAGATACGGCGACAGGGAAGTGGACGAGGCCAACGCCGCGGTGATGAATCTGACGCAGGAGCAGTATCGGGAGTGGACGGAGCTGGGTCAGGAGATCCAAAAGCGGCTGGAGGCAGCCGTCCGGTCAGGCCTGTCTCCGGAGAGTGGGGAGGGAAAGAAGCTCTGCGCCCTCCATCGCCGGTGGCTCACCATGACCGGAAATCAGTATGATCCGGTCAGGCACCGGGGAATCGCG
Source organism: Dysosmobacter sp. (assembly GCA_026169195.1). Classification (GTDB taxonomy): domain Bacteria; phylum Bacillota; class Clostridia; order Oscillospirales; family Oscillospiraceae; genus Oscillibacter. Next base: position 488 of record JAPFEH010000046.1, read on the forward strand.
GAACTCTATGTGATGGATGAACGGTTCACCGCTTACTATGACAAGACGGTTTCCGGCTGCGCCCGCTTCCTGCGGGATGCCGTGACCTGCTGGGCCAACTGAAAAAAGACCCGCCTGTGCACTCAGCGCAGGCGGGTCTGAACTTCTTGGAAAAAACTGCGGGCATGAGCCAGATCCCGTTCATTCGGGCGCCCCTTGGCAATGCCGCCGATCAATCTGAATGGGCCAAAGGTGTCATAGCCTTTGCAGCGGAATGCGCCCAATACCGGACAGCCCTTTTCCCGGGCGGCAGCCTCCAGCTGTCCGGCGCCGCGTCCTTTGGCACCACCGTAGGTATAGACGAAGAATACCGGCGTTCCGGAAGGAAGCTGCTGGCGGAAAACGTCCACAACGGACGGATGAACATCAAAGGCGTAAATGCCGGAAGCGAAGCCAATGCAGGCATAGGTTTCCCATGGGATATCATGGCAATCGGTCACATCAATCAGGTCAACCTCGCTGCCGGCCGCCATGGCCTCCAAAACCTTCCGTGTGTTTCCGTGGTGGCGGGAGTAGTAGCAAATGGCGGTTTTCATGGTAAACTCCTTTTTATTCAACAGATTCCTCCAAGGCTTCGACCAGAAAGCTCACTGGGCGGAATCCGTCATTGCAGGAGAGCATGGCGGATTTTGGATTCTTCATCCAGCCGTCATAAAAATTCTCGCCGCCGTGACTCAAAGCCAATATAAACGGGGAAAGCGTATCCCAGGCGCTTTGGCAGAAGTTCTCGGGCTTTTCCCAGCCGTTGGCAATGAAGACCTGCCCGACCTGCAGATCGCAGGCGTGGGAAATCGGATTTTCGTACTGGGCCATCAAATCTTCATATTGTGAGATCCGCATCACGGTGATTTTACACTTTTTCATATGACGATCCCCTCGCAGTGATCGATCTCGTGCTGAATGATCTGAGCTGTCCAGCCGGTGAAGGTTTTCAGCCGCTCCTGAAAGTATTCGTTCTGCCAGCGTACTTTGATGGACTTCCACCGCTTGGTCCGGCGTGTGCCGGTAAGAGAGAGGCATCCCTCTTCCGTGTCATAGGGATCGGATTTTTTGATGATCTCCGGATTGAACATGACCATGGGCTGCCCGCCGTTATCGAAAACGATGATACGCTTATTGACGCCGATCATGTTGGCGGCCATGCCAACGCAGCGGTCTTTGTGGTGCTCCAGTGTGTCCAGAAGATCAACAGCAACCTGCAGATCGTCCAGTGAGGCTGAGACAGCCTTTTGTGCCAGAAAGGTCGGGTCTTTACAAATTTCACGAATCATCGCTGCGTCTCCTTGTGTTGTTGAATCACTGCCGCAATGGTTTGAGCGGCTATGCCGGAGCCGGCCGCATTGGGGTGCGCTCCATCAGCGGCATAGAGAGTCTGAACTGCGGACAGCTCATAAAACCGCCGGCCTGCATCGGCGGTGAGCGCCTGATTTTCCTTGGCAGCTTTGCGGTATGCGTCCGACAGCCTGCGGGACATTTCATCATAATCCCACCCTTTACCGGTCAGCTTGGCCAGCATTTGGGGCATCTGATTGGAGGAGGTAAAGCTGTTGCCCGGCATGAGGATGCGCATGGAGACTCCCTTCCGCAAAGACACGGCAGGGAAGCAGTCCCATCACGGTTTTCCATACCGGTGCATTGCCCGTCTTTGCCTGTTTTCTGCCGACAGTATAGCATACTTCTTCAGAGAATGCCAGAATGGAAAAGAGCGAACGATATCAGAGCCTGCGGGCAGGAAAATTTCCGTCAAATCAAAGAAGAATGCAAAAAAACAGGAAAAAGATGATAAAATTCAAGGAATGACAGTTGACAACGGTGGGATACTTGTGATATCATGCTCTACGCTAAAAGGGAGTAGCCAACACAAATGTGTATCCGCAGGCGTCAATACGGGTTTGACCCCGCTTCGGATTGAAATGGCGAGACTTTTGCATCAATGCAGGGCATTGACGCAAGGGTCTCGTTTTTTTGCGTCCTGTCCAGAAAGGAAGGTATACAATATGAAGGAAGAAAACAAGCTGTGGCAGAAAAACCGCGTGGAGCTCTTCCGGGAGTTTGATTGCGGGGAGGAGGGACTGTCTGCCGCGGAAGCGGCGGAACGGCTGAAAACATATGGCCCGAATGAGCTGCAGGCCGGAACGAAAAAAAGCACGCTGCGGATCTTCTTGGAGCAGTTTGCCGATTTTCTGGTTATCATCCTGATTTTGGCGGCGGCGGTGTCCGCTTTGCTGGGTGATGTGGAGAGTATGATCGTGATTCTGGCGGTCATCACCATGAATGCGGTTCTTGGAACGGTGCAGACTGTGAAGGCCGCCGCGTCTTTGGACAGCCTCAAGCAGATGTCTGCGCCCACCGCCAAGGTGCTGCGGGATGGAAAAGTGATCCAGATCCCCGGCCGTGAAGTGGTTCCCGGCGATGTTGTGCTGCTGGAGGCGGGCGATGCCATCTGTGCCGATGGCCGCCTGCTGGAGTGTGCCAGCTTGAAGTGTGCGGAGAGTGCGCTGACCGGCGAGAGCCTGCCGGTAGAAAAGGACATTGCCCCCATTTCCGGAGACGTGCCGCTGGGTGACCGGAAAAATATGGTGTTCTCCGGCTGCTTTGTCACTTACGGTCGGGGCAGATTCCTTGTGACCAGCATCGGCATGGGAACTGAGATGGGCAAGATCGCTGCGCTGCTGAAAAGCACGGAAGAAAAAAAGACGCCCCTGCAGGTCAGTCTGGACCAGTTCGGCCGGCGTTTGTCCATGATTATTCTGGTGATTTGCGCCATTTTGTTTGGCGTCAGCGTATTGGTGCGTCACGAAAATGTGATGAACGCGTTCCTCTTTGCCGTGGCGCTGGCAGTGGCTGCCATTCCGGAAGCCCTGTCCTCCATTGTGACCATTGTGCTGTCCTTCGGCACTCGGAAAATGGCGGCGGAAAATGCCATCATCCGTAAGCTGCAGGCAGTGGAAGGTCTGGGCAGCGTATCTGTGATCTGTTCGGATAAGACCGGCACCCTGACGCAGAATAAGATGACTGTCAAAAAGATTTATGCCGGCGGCAGGATCATTGATGCCAAGGATGCGGATTTCCATGATCCCGTACAGGAACCTCTGCTGCGGACGGCGCTGCTTTGCAGTGATGCCACAGTCAACGAAAGCGGTGAAGTGGGCGATCCCACAGAGACGGCGCTGGTGCGTCTGGGCGAAGACAACGGCTTTGATGAAGAACAGACCCGGCAGCGCTGGCCCCGCTTGACCGAAATTCCCTTTGATTCCGACCGGAAGCTGATGAGCACCGTTCACGAAATGGCCGGCGGGATGCTGATGGTCACGAAGGGTGCCGTGGATGTGCTGATGGATCGCTGTGTGATTTCTCCGGAGGAGCGTGCGGCGGTAGAAGCGGTCAATGAAGAATTTTCCAATGCGGGGCTGCGGGTGCTGGCATTTGCCTGCCGCCGCATTGACCGGGCAGAGGTGTGCCTGGCGGATGAGGACGGTCTGGACTTCCTTGGTCTGATCGCCATGATGGATCCGCCCCGTGAGGAATCCAAGGCTGCCGTGACAGAATGTATTGCAGCCGGCATCCGTCCGGTCATGATTACCGGTGACCACAAGGTTACGGCGTCCGCCATTGCCCGGGAGATCGGAATTTTGACGGAAGGCACCGAGGCGGTGGACGGAGCGGCCATTGACGGGCTGAGTGACGAGGAACTGCGGGAGTTTGTACCCAAGGTCTCTGTGTACGCACGGGTTTCTCCGGAACATAAGATCCGGATTGTCCGGGCCTGGCAGGATCGTGGAAATCTGGTGGCCATGACGGGCGACGGCGTCAACGACGCGCCGGCGCTGAAGCAGGCCGATATCGGCGTGGCGATGGGCATTACCGGCACGGAGGTGGCCAAGGATGCCGCCGGTATGGTGCTGGCGGATGATAACTTTGCAACGATTGTCCGTGCTGTGAAAAATGGCCGGAATGTTTATGCCAACATTAAAAAAGCTATTCAGTTCCTGCTCTCCGGCAACACGGCCGGTATCCTGACGGTACTGTACGCTTCACTGATGGGGCTGCCTGTCCCCTTTGCGGCAGTACACCTGCTGTTCATCAACCTGCTGACAGACTCTCTGCCCGCCATCGCGCTGGGATTGGAGCCTCATAGCGACGCGGTGATGCAGGAAAAGCCCCGTCCCCGGCAGGAGGGGATCCTGACCCGTCCCTTCATGGCCAGTGTGGCGGTAGAGGGCGTGGTGATCGCCATTGCGACCATTGCGGCGTTCCATATTGGTCTTGCAAACGGCGGCGCCCAAATGGGCAGCACCATGGCCTTTGCGACCTTGTGCCTGAGCCGGCTGTTCCATGGATTCAACTGCAAGTCCCGCCGTCCGGTGCTGCTGACACGGAAGTTCTGGGATAACCGCTGGCTGCTGGGCGCTTTCGCTGTGGGCGCGGTGCTGCTGGGCGCGGTGCTGCTGATTCCGGCTCTGGAGCCGCTGTTCCAAGTGGCGCAATTGTCCATGGGTCTGGTGGGCACCATCGTGGGCCTGTCCTTCGGCAGTATGCTGGTGATCCAACTGCTGAAGCTGATCCGGAAATAAACCATTTTCGCAAAACAGCCTCTGCTCGTTTGAGTAGAGGCTGTTTGTGCTGCTGGGAGGGCTGGAATTGACTGCGGATCATGAGGAACAGGAGCGCCGCTCACGGTTTTGAAAACGCCGGTGTCTGGGGAGGCATGGATTTTTTTACAGAAGGGTCATAAAAAGAGCTTCCTTTTTTGCGTGAACTGAGTATAATTGAAAAAAAGGAGAGATGCCCCATGATCAATTCCACCCTTTGTTATCTGGAGCAGGGAGATGCGTATCTGATGCTCCATCGGGTGAAAAAGAAACACGATATGAACCATGATAAGTGGATCGGTGTGGGCGGGAAATTTCAAGAGGGAGAAAGTCCTGAGGACTGTGTCCTTCGTGAGACATGGGAAGAGACAGGGCTTACGCTGACGGAATACCGCTATCGGGGGCTGGTGACCTTTGTGTCGGACCAGTATCCCACAGAGTATATGCACCTGTTTACAGCCGCCGCATGGACCGGAACACCGCATCCCTGCAATGAGGGGGATCTGGCATGGATCCGGAAGGCAGAACTGCTGTCCCTGCCGCTGTGGGAGGGAGACAGGATCTTTTTGAAGCTGCTGGATGATGATGTACCTTTTTTCTCCTTGAAGCTGCGATATGACGGGGAGCATCTGGCGCAGGCGGCGCTGAACGGAAGGCCGCTTCCACTGTAAAAGCGGCGATGTTCAAAAGCAGAAGGAGTGTGTTGGAATATGAGCGGAAAATTATTGCTGTTTGGATTTGATTCTTTGCTGAACGTGCTGGCGCTGGAGTCGGCCGTGGGGCCGTTCGGCGTGGAGATCGTGCCGGTGGCGCGCATGGATTATAATAAAACGCTGGCGGAGCTGGCAGGACTGGATACGGATGCCGCGCCGGTGATGCCCTATGCCGGCGGGCCGCTGGGAGAACGCATGATGGTGCTTTGCCAGCTTGAGGACCGTCTGGATGCGCTGCTTCCGGCATTGGCGCGGGCCGGTGCGGGACCGGAGTGCCTGAAAGCGGTGCTGACGCCCACCAATCGGGAGTGGAGCGCATTGAAACTTCACAATGAACTTCTGCAGGAGCGCCGATCTCTGGGAAGCAGGTGATTTTATGAAATTGTTGATTTCAGCCTGCCTGCTGGGGACCTGCTGCCGGTACGATGGGGCATCCAAGCCCCACCCGCTGGCAGCGGCGCTGGCGGCAGAACATCAGCTGGTTCCGCTGTGCCCTGAGCAGTTGGGAGGGCTGGCCACACCTCGCATGCCTGCGGAGCGGCAGGGAGAGCGGGTAGTGACCCGAAATGGCGGTGATGTGACAGACGCCTACCGACGGGGGGCGGAGGAAGCGCTGCGGCTCTGCCGGCTGCTTGGGTGTGAAGCGGCGGTTTTTAAAGAGCGCAGCCCCTCCTGCGGCTGCGGCGCGGTCTATGACGGCACCTTCTCCGGCGTCCTGACAGATGGCAACGGTGTTACAGCCGCATTGCTGCTGGCCAACGGGATTCCGGTTTACGGCGAAAGCCGGATGGAGGAGCTGCTGAAATAAGGAAAGGTTGACGGCAGCGCCGCTGCCGTCATTTTTTACAATTTCGAAGCGGGATTTTATCTTGCTGTCATGAAAAAGTCCGCTTGTAATATGGGGAACCTTTTTGTATAATGGGGAAAAAGAACGAGAGGGAGGAAACCGGCATGATGAATCTGGCAGCGTTGACGGCGTCCTCTTTTTCTATTTCTTTTCTTTGACCGGCTGTCAGTGCCGGTATTTTTTTTGCCCGTGTGCGGCTAAGATATGAGAGGAGAACTGATATGAACGAGAAAAAGGCCCCTATTGGACAGCAGCCCATTCGGGATGCACGGAGTCTTGGCGTGCCCAAAATGTTGATCTTGGGTTTGCAGCATATGTTTGCCATGTTTGGCGCCACCGTGCTGGTTCCGATTCTGGTGCAGAGCTATGGTCTGCCCCTTAACATTCAGACCACCCTGTTTTTTGCCGGCTTCGGTACGCTGTTTTTCCATATCTGCACCAAAATGAAGGTGCCTGCGTTCCTTGGCTCATCCTTCGCGTTTCTGGGCGGCTTTTCTGCGATGGCTGCCATGGATCAGGGAATCTATGCCGCGATGGAACCGGCGGAAAAATTGCAGTACGCCTGCGGCGGCATGGTGGTGGCCGGCCTTTTGTATGTGCTGCTGGCGGCTGTAATCAAGGCAGTGGGCGTCCATAAGGTGATGCATTATCTGCCCCCTGTGGTCACCGGACCCATCATCATTTTGATCGGTTTGAATCTGGCGCCTTCCGCTGTCAGCAATGCGTCTACCTGCTGGTGGCTGGCTTTGACAGCAATGGGAATCATCATTGTCTGCAACATCTGGGGCAAGGGAATGATTAAGATCATTCCGATTTTGCTGGGTGTTGTAGGGTCTTATCTGGTGGCTGTGGCAGCCAATCTGATGGGAGCCGGTCTGATCAGCTTCACGGAGGTAAAGGATGCCGCATGGCTGGGCTTCCAGCCCTTTGTAACGAATTTCGGCGGCAGCATCGCCAAGTTTGATATTTCCGCGATCTTGGTGATGGCGCCCATTGCGATTGCTTCTATGATGGAGCATATTGGCGATATGTCGGCGATCTCCGCCACGGTGGGCGAGAACTTCATCGAAGAGCCCGGCCTGCACCGTACGCTGGTGGGCGACGGTGTTGCCACAGCGCTGTCCGCGCTCTTCGGAGGTCCGGCGAATACTACTTACGGAGAGAATACCGGTGTGCTGGCACTGTCTCGCGTCCATGATCCCCGGGTGATCCGGCTGGCAGCCATTTATGCGGTCATCCTGTCCTTCAGTCCGAAATTCGCCGCCTTTGTCAATTCCATTCCCGCGGCCATCATCGGCGGCGTCAGCTTTATCCTCTATGGTATGATCTCTGCCATCGGTGTGCGGAATGTGGTGGAGAATCAGGTGGACTTCACCAACAGCCGTAATCTCATCATTGCCGCTGTTATTCTGGTGTGTGGTCTGGGCTTTACCAACGGACTTACCTTCCAGATCGGCGAGGTATCTGTCACGCTGACATCTCTGGCGATTGCTGCCATAGCGGGTATTGTCCTCAATGCCATTCTGCCCGGCAATGATTTCCACTTCGGCAAGAGTGCCGACGATGCCTCCGGCTCCTTGGGTCGTTATTGATCCTGAGCGTAAACATCAAAAGGCGCCGGTATCTGACAGGTACCGGCGCCTTTTTTGCATATTTTTGCAATGAAATGCGAAATTTTGCAGAAAAACAGGAAAAGCGGATTGACTTTCCGGAAATCTTTACTATAATAAAAGCTGTTAGCATGATAGAGGCGCAAATGCCATGAGTCGTCCTCCCTTCAAGGACAGGCACTGGGGTGGATAAAAGGGACATTTGCCGAGGTTTCATGAGCCAGCTTGTGGGCTGTGGAGCCGGGCCGTGGGAGAAGATCCCCCGGACTGTCGTCTGAAAGGGCGGAGCGCTGTCGTGGTTCCATACGTAGTGTGTAGCGTATGAAGTCATGACTTCTGTCATGACTTCATTTTTTATAAGGAGAGAGAACCATGAAACATCTGAAGCGGCATCTGCTGCCGCTGATGGCGCTGCTGCTGGTGCTGTGCAGCGTCATGACCGTTACGGCATTTGCCGAGGACCCCACGGAAGAGAACGGCACCAAGATGATCGAATGCCCGGAATGTGGAACCATGGGCGTTGTTTTGACAGATGAAGGAACGGCAGCTCCATGCGAAAGCTGCGGCGGCAGCGGCTATATGGAGTCTCCCAGCCGGTTCTTTAATACCGCATGGTCCCTGCTTCCCCCGGTAATTGCCATTTTATTGGCATTATTGACCAAGGAAGTGTACAGTTCGCTGTTTATCGGAATTCTGGTGGGCGGTCTGCTGTATTCCAATTTCGCCTTTGAAGAAACCATTCTTCATGTCTTTCCGGACGGCATTGTGGCATCCGTCACGGATAGCTACAATATGGGAATCCTGATTTTCCTCGTGATTCTGGGCGCTATGGTGTGCCTGATGAACAAGGCCGGCGGTTCTGCGGCGTTTGGCCGCTGGGCAAAGACCCACATCAAATCCCGGGTGGGAGCGCAGCTGGCCTCCATTCTGCTGGGCTGCCTGATTTTCATTGACGACTATTTCAACTGCCTGACGGTGGGCAGCGTGATGCGCCCGATCACCGATAAACACAACATCTCCCGCGTCAAGCTCGCCTATATCATTGACGCGACTGCTGCGCCGATCTGCATCATTGCCCCCATCAGCTCATGGGCGGCTGCCGTGGCAGGCTTTGCTGAGGATGGACAGGGCTTCAATCTGTTCCTGCGGGCGATCCCCTATAACTACTATGCCTTGCTGACGATTGTGATGATGGTCGGTCTGGTGGTTATGAAAATGGATTATGGGATGATGCGTACCTTTGAGTCCAACGCCATCGAAAACGGCGACCTGTTTTCGGGTCCGAACCCCTATGCCACCGCTGAAGAAAATGTAGTGGAGGACAAGGGACGGGTGCTGGATCTGGTCCTGCCTGTGGCGGTATTGATCGTCTGCTGCGTGACCGGAATGCTCTACTCCGGCGGGTTCTTCTCCGGTGAGGGATTCATCACTGCGTTCTCCAATTCTGACGCATCTGTGGGTCTGATGCTCGGTTCCGCCTTTGCGCTGGTGTTTACACTGGTGTATTTCCTGCTTCGCCGCTCCATGACCTTCAAGGAGATGATGGGCTGCATTCCCGAAGGCTTCAAGGCCATGGTTCCTGCCATCATGATCCTGACATTTGCATGGAGCCTGAAGGCGATGACCGATTCTCTGGGCGCCAAGTATTTCGTTCGGGACTTTGTGCGGACCTCCGCCACCGGCGTACAGATGCTGCTGCCGGTCATTGTGTTTGTGATTGGCTGCCTGCTGGCCTTTGCGACCGGCACCTCTTGGGGAACCTTCGGCATTCTGATTCCCATTGTGCAGAATGTGTTTTCCATGGATGATCCCATGGCGATCATCTGCATTTCCGCCTGCATGGCGGGTGCGGTCTGCGGCGACCACTGCTCTCCCATTTCCGATACCACCATCATGGCCTCTGCCGGTGCACAGTGCGACCATGTGAACCATGTGTCCACGCAATTGCCATACGCCATTACCTGCGCGGCAGTGGCTGGCATCACCTATTTGATCGCCGGCGCTCTGGTGCATTTCGGCGCACCCGGCATTCTGGGCCTGCCCATTGGCATTGTGCTGATGCTGGGAACCTTGCTGGTCATCAAGCGTACCGGAAAAGGCGCATAAGGCAGTCGATTTGCCGTGTCTGCTTTGAAAAGAAGCAGGCTTCATGAAAAGAAAGTGGAAAATCCCCCCTGATGCAGAGACATGATCTGCATCAGGGGGGATTTTGGATAGGGCTAAGGCGCTGCATGGCGGTTCAATGGCTGGAAAGAGACGGAAAGAGAGCAAGCTTTGCATGGAGCTTTTCATAAATCTGCTCCCGCATCCAGACTTCCGTGGAGGCGGCAATGGCGTTCTCCGGTGAAAACCATGCGACCTGACTGTTCTCGCCGGGGCAGCTGCGGAGCGGAGCGGAAGGATCGGCTTCCAACAGGAAGGTAACGTTCAAGTGAAGATGGGAGGAAACATACTGCCCGCGCTTTTGGTGTCCGAAAACAGGCAGGATCTCCAAGGAATAGATTTGCCGGGAAACAGGATAGGCGAGGACACCGCTCTCTTCACGAACCTCCCGCATGGCCACTGCCAGCAAATCCCGGTCTCCGTCGGCGTGGCCGCCCAGCCAGGCCCACGAGTCATAGAGGCTGTGATAGGCCATGAGAACCTGACGCCGGTCCGGGCTTACCACCCATGCAGAAGCTGTCAGATGTGCGGCGGTGTTTTCCCGATGATATAATTCTTCACCGTGTTCCAGACGGCGCAGGATTTCCGCCGCATCCCGCGCTTCCTGCTCGTTCCATGGGCGAAAATCCCGTAAAGCAGTTATGAGATCCATAAAGAGCCTCCAAAGAGTTTTCTTATATCGTAATCGAAGATTGCAAAAAAAGCAAGAGTCCGTTGAAGCTGAAAGAATTTGAAATGTCTCGAAAAATATGTCGAACGAATTCTGGAATTATTTTACAGAACGAACTTGAAAAATCTGTAAGTTTGTGTTAATTTATAGAAAACGTGACTTAAAGCGTTACGAATCCGTCGCAAATCGAAAATTCTGGTAAAGGACAAGGTAACATGGATAACAGGAAAACCGTATTACTGGCGGATGCCAATGAAGAATTCCGCAGCACCTTGCGGGAGGAGATCGAGAAGACAGAGGTATTTACCGTGGTGGGATCTACGGGTGACGGGACGGAAGCTTTACAGATTCTGGAGCAGTGCAGGCCGGACATCGCAGTTCTGGATCTGATCCTGCCGGGAACCGACGGTGTCCAGATTCTGCGGCAGCTGAAAGAGCGGGAGGAAAGGACCCGGGCGATCGTTTTATCTGCTTTTTGTACCGATCAGGTGGTGGCGGAGAGCATGAGCCTCGGAGCTGCTTATTTCTTGCCGAAGCCTTGTGAAGCGGGGACTCTGCTGGATCGGATGCAGGCCGTACTGGGACCTGCGGCTGCGCCGGAGGAGCAGGAGACCACGCTGAAAAACCGGGTCACATCGGTGATCCATGAGATTGGCGTTCCTGCTCACATCAAGGGCTACCAGTATCTGCGGGAGGCGATTATGATTGCCGTGGGAGACATGGAGGTCATCAATGCGGTGACCAAGGTACTGTATCCGGCGGTGGCAAAACGCTTCGCCACCACGCCCAGCCGCGTGGAGCGGGCGATCCGCCATGCCATTGAGGTGGCTTGGGATCGGGGAGATCTGGAAACCCTGCAAAAATACTTTGGATACACGGTCAGTAATGCCAAAGGCAAGCCTACCAATTCGGAATTCATTGCCATGATCGCTGACCGGCTGCTGCTGGAGAAAAAACAGAACCACGCAGGAATCATGTGATAAAAGGAGGGAGAGACACGGTCTCTCCCTCTTTTTTAAAAAATCGTGCGGAATACACGGCCTGCGGCTGTTTGCTGGCGCTCAGTCGGCTCTGCGGGCAGCTGCAGCTCCACAATGCGGTCGCCGTAGAACAGCAGAAAGACAGAATCAGGCTGGTCCTGCTCCTCGCCCAAGTAGAGGCGGTAGGCGGCGTCGGCGCCCCAGCGGTCAGGCTCCGGTTCGGGGAGCCAGCTGCGGTACAAGGTGAACGTAATTCTGCCGGGGATTCTTGCGGTGAGATTCCTGTTTTCCAGCAGGTCCTGCACCACAGTGTCCCGCAGCCATGGACGGCGGATGTCGGTGATGGTGTATTGAAGATTCAAACGCTCTCCGGGCAGGCCGATGGTCTCCTTGCAGATCTGGCGGGAGAGGAAATAGGTTCTGGTTTTGAGCTGCGATCGGGCCACATGGGGGAACGCTTCGCCCGTCAGGTCTGCCCAAGTCAGGGGAAGCTCGATGGGGTCTGCGTCATACCGCTCCCCCTGATACTCATAGGTCCTTGCCCATGGCGGATTTTCCAGCAGGCGGGGGCTGCCCCATGTCAGAGCGGAGATGACCGCAAAGGCCAGCAGAAAGCTGAGAACCTGAGTCACCGGACGGTTCACTTCCGTAGACCATCCTGTGCGCCGCAGCAGCGCCCGCAGACCGGCCAGCAGGCCCTGAAGAGCAACCAGCGCCAGCAGCACCCCGAACAGGAGGAGGGACAGACTAGAGGGGAGAGAGAAGAACAGCGAGAGAAAGCAGCCGGTACTCAGCAGCTCGTGCAGGAGCCGCAGCCTGCGGTGACCGCGGATCGGGGTGAAGCGTCCGGTTTCCTCCGCGGCCCGCCGGGCTTTGCGGCGCCAGAGGAAATAGGTGGAGAGCGCGATGGCACAGTGCAGGAGCGTCAGCAGCCACAGGAGCGGCGTGGTAAGCGCAGCGGGGTTGGACAGCGTATCCGCGGGATCCTTCCAGAAAGCGAACAGGTCTTTCCCGAACAGATAAAGGGTCAGCGCCATCAAAAGGGCGTAGCTGGGCAGAAAGTTTTTTTTCATGGCCTGATGGACGGCGTCCACCTGCACGGCCGCGTCCGTTTCAATGGGGACCGGAGCGGGGTCCTCATTGAAAAAAATCAGCATTTGGGACCAGGAGGCAGCCAGCGTCCAGCCGGTCTGCGCACAGAGATCTTCATAGGCTTGCTGCTGCTCACCGGGACTGCAGTCAAATTCCGAGGCAGGGGCGAAATAGATGACGGAGAACTGCACCGCTTTCGGCTCGATCCGCCGGTAGGTCCAGATGGAACGCCCCGTTTTTTCCAGCATCCAGCCTTTGGAAGCCATGTGCGCCAGATGCTGCTGGATGCCGCTGCGGTCATAGAAGGAGTAGAGATTGTTTTCCCTTTTTTTCATAGCGCCGCTCCTTTCAAGGCGGCGGAGACAGCGGCAGCCGTCTCCGCTGTGACGGTCCACTTCCATGGGAAGTCCACCTCGGCGATCCGGTCCTGCCAGCAGATCAGAAACCGGTTTCCTGCCTCGCCGGCATAAAACGCCTGATAGACCTCCTGCGCGCCCCACGGGGCAGGGTCGATGGAACGATATTCGTCCCGATAATCCGGCGGAACCTTGTCATTGTCCCGCTCCAGCCAATGGATGTAGTCCTGCTTGCACAGGTCATAGAGGAAAGGTGCTTTGAGGATGACCAGCTCATAGTCCAGATCCGGAAGATCCTTGGACTCTCCCAGTCGGGGCCGCTGAGAAAACACGCCGTGTGCCAGCAGGGGGGAGACGGAGATCTGCGCCTCCGTGCTCCACCGGTCATAGTCCGTGTCTGCAAGATCTTCGATCCGCAGGGGGATGGGGTCGTCATAGACCTCCCAGATCCTGCCGTGGTATTCATAAGTCTCTGCGGGAGGGCGCTCTTCCAGCCAGCCGGAGCCGGAATTGCGGAGCACCAGAGCCAGCAGACCCGCCATACCGCCCACCATCAAGGCGATGGTGAGGGCGCAGGTCACGGCAAGGTTGACCCAGCGGGGCGTGCGCAGGTGCCGCAGAGCGTCCAGCGCGCTGGATAGCAGCAGGCCCATGAGCGCCATGTAAGCCAGCATCCCCAACAGCAGCAGCTGCATCCCGCGGGAGTACTGAAAAGCGGAGAAGAGCAGCAGGAGCAGCACCAGACCGCTCCAGACCAGCGACAGGATGCTGAGTTTTCGGGCGCTGCGCATTTCCGGCAGGGGGCAGTCGCTTTCCGCGGCGGCTTTGGCGCGCTTTTTCCAGCGGTAGTAAACGACCAGTTCTGCGGCAGAGAGCAGTGCCATGGGAAGCCATATGAGGGCGGCAATGGCGGAATAGCCGTTGGACAGCGTTTCCACCGGACGGGTCCAGATCCGCCACAACTGGAAAAGGATCTGATACAGGGACAGCGCGCCGATGGTCCAATAACCGGCAAGGCAGCTTTTTTTCATAAACTGACAGATGTTGTCATATTCTGCCGCAGGGTCCGTCTCAATGGGGACCGGCTCCGAATCCTCGTGGAAGAAGATCTGCACGGCGCCCAGCGCCGCTGCCAACTGCCAGCCTGCCGCGGCACAGTAATCCCGATAAGTTTCCATTGCGTCGGTCGGCTCCGGAGAAAGGGGAGTGACCGCGGAGAAAAAGGTGACGGAAAAGCGCAGCGCCTTCGGCTCTATCCGCCGGTACTTCCAGAAAAACGTTCCGATCTTTTCCAGCATCCAGCCCTTGGCGGCCATTGTCTCCAGATGGGCGGCAACGCTGGAGCGGTCCAACAGACCATACATCGGGGAAATCTCCCATTTGTGTTTGTTCATGGGTGCGCACCTCCTGTCAGTGATTCATAGTCCGCCGTCAGAGTTTGGAGGCGGCGGTATTCCTCTTCCAAGGCTTGTTGACCGGCCTGCGTGATAAGATAGCTGCGTTTCCGGCCTTCCACCTTGGTTTCCCGAATGTAACCTGCCTGCAAAAAGCTTTCCAGCAGATTGTATAGAGTGCCGGGGCCGACGGAGACCCGACCATGGGTCAGCTCTTTGACATGGGTCATCACGTCCGTGCCGCACAGCTCCTGCCGCAGGCACAGCAGGATGTAAAACATCTGCTCTGTCAGGGTTTGAAATTTTTCACGGGCCATGAGAACCTCCTTATTATCGAATATCGTTATTTCTGTTTCCAAGATATCATCGATATTCGATATTGTCAAGAAGAAAGATTGAATATCGCTAAAGAAAAACAAACTTCGTGAAGGAAGTCCGTAACAGGCTTGCCTTTTTCCGGCAGGTATGATATCTTAAAGTTCAATTTGTACAAAGGAGATAGAGATCATGACATATCGGTTTCGTCCCAAAGGCGTCTGCTCTCAGGAAATGCGGGTGGAAGTGGATGAGCAGGAAGTGATTCAGGACCTTCAAGTGCTGGGGGGCTGCAGCGGCAACCTGCAGGGGATTGCCTCTCTGGTAAAAGGGATGCCGGCGCGGGAAGCCATTGAGCGGCTCAAGGGAATCCGCTGCGGCTTTAAAGATACGTCCTGTCCGGATCAGTTTGCCCGGAATCTGGAGGCTGCGCTGAACCGGCAGTGAGACTTATTTTTACAAGAAACAAGAAGGACAGCGCTCGATGAGCGCTGTCCTTTCTTTCAGGTTTGGAAAATATGTGCCTGAGTGACCGGTGCAGATGAAGGCCGGCACAGTCTCATGCCTGATGCATCTGTGCTGCCGTCAGGATGTTTTGCATCAGCATTGCGCGGGTCATAGGCCCTACGCCGCCCGGAACCGGTGTGATATAAGCGGCTTTGGGCGCTACTGAGGCAAAGTCCACATCGCCGCAGAGCTTTCCGGATGCATTCCGGTTCATGGCCACGTCAATAACCACGGCTCCCTCTTTGACCATGTCTGCGGTTACAAAGTCCGTTTTTCCGATGGCAGAAACCAGAATATCCGCTTCCCGCGTGATGGCAGAGAGCTGTTCTGTTCGGGAGTGGCAGGCGGTCACGGTTCCGTCAGCCTGAGTGAGCAGCATCGCCATGGGTTTTCCCACAATATTGCTGCGGCCAAGCACGACGCAGCGCTTGCCCCGAACGGAGATCTGATATTCTTTCAGCATTTCCATAACACCGGCAGGGGTGCATGGCAGGAACACCGGTGCTCCAATGACCAAACGTCCTACGTTGAAAGGATGAAAACAATCGACATCCTTGTCGGGACGGATGGCGTTGATGACGGCGTCTTCGCTCAGGTGTTCCGGCAGAGGCAGCTGACAGAGGATCCCGTCGACCAAAGGGTCATTGTTCAGGGTTTGGATCAGGGCCATCAGCTCTTCCTGCGTTGTTTCCGCCGGAAGCTTATGAGGAAAGCTGCGGATGCCGCACTCGGCACAGTCTTTTTCTTTCCCCGCCACATAAACCTTGGAGGCCGGATTTTCCCCGACAAGGATCACGGCAAGGCCGGGCTGGCGCTGCAATGTTGAGGCGCCGCTCCGGACACGGTCTTTTACTTTGGCTGCAAGAGCCTTTCCGTCAATCTGGATTGCCATGCTGTGCCTCCTCTGCTTCCGGGAGCGGTCCCTCTTCTGCTGTCAGCAGTGATTCATCCAAGGTTGGATCGGATTGAAAGGCGGCCTCTTCCTCGGCGGCCAGCGCGGCGGCCTTGGCTGCCGCGACCCGGTTTACCAAAAGGTCTGCTGCGGTGTGCTTTTTGACTTTGATTTGATAGAAAAGCCCAAGAGCACCGCCCACGATCATGACCAGACTCAAAGCCTGAGAGACCCGGATGGGTTCGCCGAACAATGTCCAATCAAAGAGATACAGGCTGTCTGTCCGCAGTCCTTCGATCCAGAAGCGGCCCAGACCATACCACAGGAAATAAAAACATGTGTTTTCTCCGTCGAAACGGCGGCCCTTTGCCACCACGAACAGCAGCAAAAGCAGTCCCGCCAGATTCCACAGGCTTTCATAGAGGAAGGTGGGGTGGACCTCAATAAACTGTGTGCTGCTGACCCACAGCCGCATCCGCCAAGGCAGATCCGTCAGACCGCCGAAGGCTTCCCGATTGATGAAGTTTGCCCACCGGCCGATGCACTGCCCCAACAGCAGACCCATAACGGCCAGATCGGTCAGAGCTGCCAATGGAAGCTTTTTGATTCGGGTAAATACCAGTGCAACCAGCGCGCCGGCAATGACGGCCCCGTAAATTGCCAGTCCACCGTCCCATACGGCGATCATCTGCCCCCAGTTCAGGCTTCCGTCGGCGTTCCGGTAGAGATCCAGATAGAAAATGACGTAATAGAGCCGTGCGCCCACAATGCAGCAGGGGACTGCCCATAAAACAAAGTCCAGAACATTGTCCTCTGTCAAGCCGTAGCGCTTGGCCTGCTTCATGCACAGGAACAAGCCTGCCAGCATGGCAGCCGCTAAAATGATTCCGTACCAGTAGATCCCGTGTCCCACATGGATGGCAACGGGGTCCGGATTGAATTCCCAGCTTCCGAACAGACCGGGAAAGCTGATGGGCATATCTTTCAAAGCAGTCAAAACAGGTCTTCCTTTCTGTGCGCTTACATAGCCGGCGGCGTGATCTCACTGAGGACCATACGCTCTGCCAGAATGTTTTCCCGCAGGAATGCGGTCACATCGTCTTTGGTAATGGAATCAAACACCTCCGGGAAACGGAAGGGATCATAGCCGTGGAAATACCCTTCCGTCAAGGAGACGGCGATATTTTCAAAGGAGTTCAAGCCCCGCAGATTGGCGCCGAAGGAGGCCCGTGTGACCTGCTGGAAAAATGCCTCGCTGACGCCTTCCCGCGCCAACCGGTCTGCTTCCTTTTGAATCTCGGCAGCGACGGCTCGGGCGTCCTTGCTGTCGCCGCCGGCATAGAGATAGGCAACCCCGGGCATCATTTCAAAGCTGCCGCCGAAGCTGGTGTTGATGAGCCCCCGATCATAGAGCCGCAGGTACAGGGGGCTGGACTCACCCAACAGCACATCGCAGGCAATGTCGCCGATCAAGGACAGACGCATATAGTCCTCTCCGTCTCTGGCGGGGCGGCATTTGAAGCCTGCCAGAAACTGCGGGCAGGAGACTTCCATGGTGCAGCCGGTTTCTGCCTGCGCAATCGTTTCCGGCTCTGTTCCGTAATCCCGGGGGATCACGGGGCCGCCTTCTGCGGGAAGGATCCGTCGGGCAATCTCCACGATACGCTCCGGAGAAACATCACCCACAACGGCGAGCATCATGTTGGAGGGCGTATAAAACGCCTTGTGGCAGTCGTACAGAGTCTCGGCTGTGATATGGGAGATGCTCTCGACTGTACCGGCGATGCTGGTGCGGGCGGGAGAGGAATGATACATGGCCCGCAGCATTCTGGTGTAGATCTCCCTGTACGCATTATCATAAAAAAAAAAAATCTCCTGACCGATGATGCCCTGCTCCTTCTCTACGCTTTCCTTGGTAAAATAGGGAATGGAGACAAAGGACAGCAGGATTTCCAGATTTTCCTCAAAGTGTTCTGCGGAGTCGAAATAATATCCGGTCATGGCGTTGGAGGTGAAGGCGTTGGGTTCTGCGCCGTTTTTCGCCAGCTCCTGCAGAGCGTTGCCCTCGGCCGTATCGAACATTTTGTGCTCCAGATAGTGGGCGATTCCGGCCGGCGTATCCAGCCACCGGCCGTTGAGCTGGAAGCGGGTATCCATACCGCCGTAGCGGGTTGCAAAGAAAGCGTATTTTTTGGTATAACCGGGCTTGGGGATGATCCGGATTTCCAACCCGTTGGGGAGCCGGTGGGAATAAACGGACTCTCCGATGCGTTTATAAAACGTCTGCTTCATTCCGCGGCCTCCTTTCCATGCAGGAAGTATACCGTATCCAGACGAACGGTTTCCATGGCGCGGAAGATCCGCTCCGGCGTGACCTCCTGTACTTGACGGGCCAGAGTCTGCGGGGTCTCGCTTTGCCCCGTGGCTGCCTGACCGAGATAAAAGTTTTCCAGCTTGCCCTGAGAATCTCCCATGGAGGCATAAGCGTTCAGCAGGGTGCTTTTCGCGCTTTCCAGCTCCCAGTCCTCCAGATCCCCGCGCTGTACAGCATTCAGCTGTGCCAGAATTTCATCATAGGCCTGCTGGAATTTGTCAAATTCAATGCCGGAAGACACAGTGATGAGCTTTTTCTGACGGTGGTAGAGAGACGAGGCATAATAGCACAAGGACAGCTTTTCCCGCACATTCATAAAGAGCTTGGAGTTGCTGCTGCCGCCAAACAGGGTATTTCCCAGCAGCATGGCAATATAGTCATCACTGCCGCAGGAAAATCCCATTCCCAGTTTTCCCTGCGTGACATCCATGGCTTCTTCGATCCGCAGCACGTCCTGTCGGGGCAGGTGCTCCTGCGGGAAGGAAAGTTCCTGAACGTTTTCCCGGGGCAGCGCGGAAAAGGCGTATAACAGCGCGCCTTCTACGCGCTGCTGACTGGCGCTTCCGCTATAAAATAATTCCAAACGGGATCCGGCAATCAATTCCTGATAAAAGGTATAAAGCTTGTTGGCTTGCAGACGGGCGGCTTCGCTTTCCTCGCCGAGTCTGGGGACGCTGTACGGTTCTCCGGCGCACATCTCCCGCAGAAGGCGGCTGTCGGCATAATCCCGTTTATCATTGATGAGGCTGCGGATGGCATCGACCAAATTGGTTTTTTCGCTTTCGAAATAAGCATTGATAAATCGGCCGCGCTCCGTGACGGGGCCGCATACCAATTCTCCCAGCAGATCCGCAATGGGTTCCAGCAGTTTTTCTCCGCCGGGGGCAAAGCTGTCATCAATGAAGCTGGCGACAAACCCCACGCACTGGTTTTCCCCTTTTTTTCGAATCGTGTAATCCACGCGGGCTCCGTACAGATGATCCAGCCGCATCGACAACGCGCCCATATCCGGATAGGTCACAGTGCCCCGCCGCAAAACGGCCGGCAGCAGGGCGCACGCCGCCGCGGTCTCCTTGCGCAGAGGCCTTACAAACTGGGCGGAGAGCAGGCTGGTTTTGAATTTTCTTGCCGGCAGATACGTCAGATAGATCCCTTCCGCCAGCTTTTTCCGGGTCGCTTCCAAGGTCTCACTCCTTTGTATAGAACAATTCAATAATTATTATAGTATACTTCACGCTGCATTTCAAATTCTATTTTGTAAACAACTGCAAGATGGGAAGAAGAACGGTCATAAAAAACCTCCCGACCAGTAATGGTCGGGAGGATGGAAGGGGAATGAATGGAACAACTCCTGCAAGGGGAAAGCTGAGGACAGACCCTGCTCCGTGTTTTACAGGTGCAGAACCCGGTCCCGGATCTCCTGCGTGCGGCCCTGATTCCAGAACTGCGTGCCGATATAACCGCAGGTGCGGCGGGCTACATTCATTTTGTTCTGGTCGGTATTGCCGCACTTGGGGCACTTCCACACCAGCTTGTCCTGTTCTTCCACGATCTGGATCTCGCCGTCCCAGCCGCAGACCTGACAGTAGTCGCTTTTGGTGTTCAGCTCCGCATAGATGATGTTGTCATAAATAAACTTCATCACCTGCAGCACGGCGGGAATGTTATTTTGCATATCGGGGACTTCCACATAGCTGATGGCACCGCCGGGGGAGAGGTGCTGGAACTGGGCTTCAAATTTCAGCTTGGTAAAAGCGTCGATCTCTTCCGCCACATGGACATGATAGCTGTTGGTGATATATCCCTTATCCGTGATGCCTTCAATGATGCCGAAGCGCCGCTGCAGGCACTTGGCAAATTTGTAAGTAGTGGATTCCAGAGGGGTGCCGTACAAAGAGTAGTCAATGTTTTCAGCGGTTTTCCACTCTTTGCACTTGTCGTTCATCTTCTGCATGACATCCAGAGCGAAGGGGGTTGCCTCAGGGTCGGTATGGCTCTTTCCGGTCATGTACTTGACGCACTCATAGAGACCGGCATACCCCAGAGAAATGGTGGAATAACCGTTATACAGCAGAGCGTCGATGGGTTCTCCCTTTTTCAAGCGGGCCAGAGCGCCGTACTGCCACAAAATCGGGGCTGCGTCGGAAAGGGTGCCCTTAAGCCGCTCGTGACGGCAGCGAAGCGCCCGATGGCACAGTTCCAGCCGCTCCTCAAAAATAGACCAGAATTTTTCTCGATTTCCGCCGGAACTGAGGGCCACATCCGGCAGATTGATGGTAACAACGCCTTGATTGAAGCGGCCGTAATACTTATGCTTGCCCGGCTCGTAGTTGCCGGCGTTGGCGATGTTGCCGATCCCTGCGTCGGTAAAGCGGTCCGGAGTCAGGAAGGAGCGGCAGCCCATGCAGGTATACACGTCGCCTTTGAGCTCCAGCATCTTCTTTTCGGAGATATAGTCAGGCACCATCCGCCGGGCGGTGCACTTGGCGGCCAGCTCGGTCAGATACCAGTAAGGAGCGTTTTCATGAATGTTGTCCTCTTCCAGCACATAGATGAGCTTGGGGAAAGCGGGGGTGATCCAAACGCCGTCTTCATTTTTTACGCCCTGATAGCGCTGCTCCAGCGTCTCTTCGATAATCAGAGCCAGATCTTTTTTCTCCTGCTCGTTCTTGGCCTCTCCCAGATACATGAACACCGTGACAAAGGGCGCCTGCCCGTTGGTGGTCAGCAGGGTGAGGACCTGATACTGAATGGTCTGAACACCGCGGCGGACCTCATCCCGCAGACGGGTCTCCACCAGTTCGGAGAGTTTCTCCTCGCCGGGATGGATGCCAATGGCAGCCATTTCCTGCTCCACGATCCGCCGCAGCTTTTTCCGGCTCACATCCACAAAGGGGGCCAAATGGGCCAGAGAGATGGACTGGCCGCCATACTGGTTGGAGGCCACCTGCGCAATGATCTGCGTGGCAATATTGCAGGCGGTGGAGAAGCTGTGGGGGCGCTCGATCAGTGTGCCGGTGATGACGGTGCCGTTTTGCAGCATATCCTCCAGATTCACCAGATCGCAGTTGTGCATATGCTGGGCATAGTAGTCGGAGTCATGGAAATGGATGATGCCTTCCCGGTGTGCCTCTACAATATCTGTGGGCAGGAGCAGCCGCTCAGAGAGATCACGGGAAACTTCGCCGGCCATATAATCCCGCTGCGTGGAGTTGACGATGGGATTTTTATTGGAGTTTTCCTGCTTGGCTTCCTCGTTGCAGCACTCGATCAGGCTGAGGATCTTATCATCGGTGGTATTGCTCTTGCGGACCAGAGAACGTGTATAACGATAGGTCACATAATTTTTGGCGACTTCATAAGCGCCGTGCGCCATGATCTGATATTCCACCAGATCCTGAATTTCCTCTACAGACGGTGCGCGGTTCATTTTCAGGCAGCTGAGTTCCACGAATTCTGCGATCCGCCGCACCTGCAAAGGGGTCATGCGGGCCTTTTCCTCCACGCTGTTATTGGCCTTGCTGATGGCCGCAACGATCTTTTCAATATCAAAAGAATCTTCCGTTCCATTTCGTTTGATGACATTCATGCATGATCCCTCCGTATGTATTCTGTGCGGCCAACCGCACAATATCTATTAAGCAAAGTTATTATACTACACAATATATGGAACTGCGAGTGGCAAAAATCACTAAATAAAGATCTTTTTTTGTATCTTCTGTCAGAGCCGTCGGAAAAGGATACCGGCACAGGGGGTGTCCTGTGCCGGTATCCTTTCATAATAGAGAAGGCTCAGCTGTTGACAGAAGCGGCGATGGAGTCAGCCATGGCGTCCATATCAGGCAGATTCGGTTCCTGAAAGGAGGAGGAGAGCGTCAGCCCCTCTTCCAGAATGTTCATGCATTTCATGCTGTCCAGACATTCCCGCATGAGACTGCCGGAACGGGGCGCCCAAGAGCCGTTTTCCACCAGAATGCAGGTCCGTTTCTGCAGATTCAGCGCTTTCATGTCTGCAAGGAAGTTGTGCATGGGCGGGAAGATACCGAGATTATAGGTGACGGAGGCCAGCACCAGATGGCTGTATTTGAAGAGATCCGAGATCAGATAACTGACATGGGTGGTGGACACATCATACAGACGGGTGTTGGTGACGCCGCGCTCTGCCAGCTTGGAAGCCAGCAGCTCCGCCGCCTGTTCGGTATTGCCGTACATGGAAGCGTAGACGATCATAACGCCCCGCTCCTCCGGTTCATACGTGCTCCAGTGCATATATTTATCCATGATATATCCCAGATCCTTGCGCCACACGGGACCATGCAGGGGGCAGATATACCGGATATCCAAAGCAGAGGCCTTCTTCAAAAGAGCCTGCACCTGCGGACCGTATTTTCCGACGATATTGGTATAATAGCGGCGGGCATCATCGATCCAGTCCCGGTCAAAATCAAATTCATCGGCAAACAGCTTTCCGTCCAGAGAGCGGAAGGAACCAAACGCATCCGCAGAGAAGAGAACGCCGTCTGTAACATCAAAGGAGACCATGGCTTCCGGCCAGTGAACCATGGGAGCCATCACGAAGGTGACGGTGTGCTTTCCGAAGCAGCGGCTGTCGCCTTCGCGGACTTCCTCCACCTGTTCGCTTTCCAGTACAAAGCCGAACTGATGCAGCAGGATCACGGCTTTGGGGGTGGTGATGATCTTGACTTTGGGCCAGCGCAGGAGGATCTCCTCCAATGCGGCCGTATGATCCGGCTCCACATGGTTGATGACCAGATAATCCAAAGACCGGCCGTTCAGGACGACTTTGATGTTTTCGATGAACTGGCGTCCGACACTCCAGTCGGCAGTGTCAAACAGCACTGTTTTTTTGTCCAGCAGCAGGTAGGAGTTATAACTGACGCCGTGATACAGGGGATGGATGTTTTCAAACAGGGACAGACGATGGTCGTTGGCGCCTACCCAATATAGGTCATCCGTGACCTTCCGGACTTGATACATATAAAAACCTCCTTCTATTCAGTCGGAAGCCTTTTCAGCATTCCGTTCCGATTTCAATAAACTGGCTGGAATCCTCGCCGCAATGTGGGCAGACCCACCCCTTCGGCAGATCCTGAAAAGCGGTGCCGGGCTTCACATCGTTTTCGGGGTCGCCCTGCAGGATGTCGTATTCATATCCGCAGCCGTTGCACAAGAACAGCGGACGGGGATGGCAGACCTTTTGGGGGGCGGACCGCTTCATCTTCTTCATGGGAGGAGCCGGCTGCTTTTCGCCGGTATCCAGAGCGGCTGTCAGCAGAGGCAGAATCTCCTGAACATCGCCGACGATCCCGTAATCGCAGTTTTTGAAGATCCGGGCATTGGGGTCGATGTTGATGGCTACGATGGTGGAAGCGTCCCGAATGCCTTTCAGATGCTGGCCGGCGCCGGAGATCCCGCAGGCAATATAGAGATTGCCCTTGAATTTCTGACCGCTCATGCCCACATAGCGGTCCAGCGGCAGGTAACGCAGAGTTTCCGCAACAGGACGGCTGGAGCCAATGGCGGCGCCGGCGGCCTTGGCCAGAGCTTCAATGAGCTTCATGTTGGACTTTTCGCCGATACCCTGTCCGGCGCTGACGACCCGCTCAGCCTGAGAAATGGGAGTATCCATGGGGATCCCGACGGTGAAGTCATACCCGTCTTTTTTCAGAGCGGCTACCAGTGCATCCACCTGCTCCTGTGCGGTGCCGTCTTTCAGAATTTGCTTTTTGCGCTCACCGGTTTCTCCGCCGCGCTTCTGGGCGGTGGGAGCGGCATCGGCTTTGCCGGCTTTTCCCAGAATGTGGGATGCAATGACGACCCGCTGGATCTCGTTGGTTCCCTCGTAAATGGTGGTGATTTTTGCGTCGCGGTAGAAACGCTCGACCTCCATGCCCTTCAGGTAACCGTTACCGCCGAAAATCTGCAGGGCGTCGTTGGTGACCTCCAGAGCAATATCGGAAGCATACTGCTTGGCCATTGCGGATTCCATGCCATAGGGCACATGGGCCTCTTTCATGGCGGCGGCGCTGTAAACCAGCAGCCGGGCGCAGCGGAGCTTGGTAGCCATATCGGCGATTTTGAAGGCGATGGCCTGCTGCTGGCAGATGGGGCGCCCGAACTGGACCCGCTCCTTGGAATATTCCACGGCAGCTTCAAAGGCGCCCTGAGCAATCCCCAGTGCCTGAGCCGCGATGCCGATGCGGCCGCCGTCCAAGGTGGACATGGCGATTTTGAATCCCTGACCTTCTTTGCCCAGCAGATTTTCCTTGGGAACTTTCACGTTGTGAAAGAGCAGCTGGCAGGTAGCCGAGGATCGAATCCCCATTTTATCATAGTGATCGCCGAAGGTAAAGCCCTCCCAGCCGCGTTCCACGATAAAAGCGGAAATCCCTTTTGTTCCAATATCAGGAGTGGTCACGGCAAAGACGATATATGTATCCGCTTCTCCGCCGTTGGTAATGAAAATCTTTTCACCGTTGAGCAGCCAGTGGTCGCCCATATCTACGGCAGTGGTTTCCGTCCCGCCGGCGTCAGATCCGGCATTTGGTTCTGTCAGGCCGAAAGCGCCTACCTTGCGGCCGGAGCAGAGATCGGGCAGATATGTTTCTTTCTGAGCTTCTGAGCCGAACGCCACAATGGGATATGTTCCCAAAGAGGTGTGGGCGGAGAGGATGACGCCGGTGCCGCCGTCCACGCGGCTGAGCTCCTCTACGGCGATGGCATAGCTGAGAGCGTCCAGTCCGGCGCCGCCGTATTTCTGGTCGTAGGGAATCCCCATCAGCCCGAGCTCTCCCAGCTTGCGTACAGCCTCCGTCGGAAAACGGTTCTCCTGATCCAGCAGGAACGCAATGGGCTTTACCTCTGCTTCTGCGAAGGCGCGTACCTTGGCCCGCAGTTTTTCGTGCGCCTGAGTGGTCTGATACATCATCATCGTAGAGTCCTCCTTTTTTTCACTGGAAACCCCGAAAGGGGGCCATCGAATGGTTTTCACACGTCCAGTATAAAAGGGAGATTCCGAAGATAAAGTGATATTTGCAACAATGATTGCTTTTTGGTGAGGCCCCCAATTCATGATGGAAACATTTGGCTGTTTTGACGGAGACAACCGGTGCTGCCGCTAGATTCCGAGAAGCTTCCGGATCCCCTGAGCGACGCCGTCTGCGTCATGGTGCGCGGTCACGTATCGGGCGGAGGCGCGGCAGGCCGGCGTAGCGTTTTCCACGGCGATGCCGCAGCCGACGCAGGCGAGCATTTCTGCGTCATTGTCACCATCGCCGAAAGCGGCCACCTGCTCCAAAGAAAGCCCCAGCAGGGACGCCACAAATTTGACGCCGCTGTGTTTTCCGGCATTCCGATGGGAAACCTCAATCAGTTGAGGCACGGAAGAGGTCACATAGATGTCCGGTACGTTTTTTCGCAGCATTTCCATCGTGCGGGCCTTGAATGCCGGATCTCCGGTGATCAAGTCCAGACTGTCCAGCTGTTCGCGGTGGTCCAGAATGAAACTGCGGATATCCGCTTCCGGATGCCGGGTGCTTTGAATGTAGCGGATGGCACGGGGAGCGGCCCCGTAGGAAACGGGGTCCCGCACATATCCTGCGTCCGCATAGGCTGCGCCATCAAGAAAAGCCTCATATGTCAGCGGCAGTCCCGCCGTGCGTGTCAGGATCTCCTGAACAGAACGGGATTCCAGTGTATAACCGATCAAACGTTTTTTTGTCGGGATGTGATAAACGGCGCTGCCATTGGAGGTGATGGCATATGTGATACCGGGAATCTCCAGAAGCTCCTCCGGCAAAGAGCCAAAGGCACGGCCGCTGGCAATGACAATGTGGATTCCCTGCGCGAGAGCTGCCTCCAGCGCCGCCCGGTTGCCCGCTGACAGGCGGCCTTCCCGATCCAGTGTGGTCAGATCCAGATCCAAAGCGATACAACGGATATTCATTGCCATCCTCCTCATTGTCCGGATGCCGGTTTGCGGCGGTGATACCGGCGGCGGAACTCTTTGCGGGGCTTGACGGATTTGCATGGGATCTCTCTGGCATGGATCGCATGGTCAAAGTCCCGCAGCAGGGCGGGGGTGATTTCCGGAACGGACAGGCGGCCCTGCCATTGGCCGCTCTCCGTGGGGGAAAGGTGCAGGCGGCAGAGAAAGCTGCCGTGGGTTTTGCAGCGGAAGTCGGAATAATAGCGGTCCGGATGATCAGAATACCAGCGGCGGACCCACACGGCCTCTCCGCACAGAGGACAGAGAGGGCGGCGGCAGCCCCGGCTGTTCAACGCGGTCTGCAAGGAGGCGTATGGCCCCGTTTCGCGCTCCGGCTGCGGGGGAAAATCGGGCGCACCCTGCAGACGGCGGATCTCCTTGGGAAGCGCCAGAAGCGTCAGAGATTCCTGATTGACCCATGCGCTGACCACCGCCGTGTACACGGCGTCGTGCAAAGCGTTGTGAAAGGTAAAGGAATCCGGGATGCCGCAGTATTCCACCGCGCGGTAAAGCGCCATTCCCTGCGTGGTTCCGACCCGCAGGGAGAAGGCCATCTGCAAATCGATCAGCTGTGCGGCGGGCGGGGCGGGGATTTTCCAGAAAGCACAGTTTTGCCGGAGAATCTCGAAGTCATCCCCGCCCCAATCAGCAAACACGGAGTCTCCGCTGCACCACTGGGAAAACAGCCGCAGGGCAGTGGGAAAATCATGGGGGGAGTCCAAAGCGGACTGCAGCTCCGGCAAAGCCTTGGCAGTTTGATTCAGCTTTTTATGGACACAGGGATGAATAAAAATACTGAAGGTGTCTACAATGGGACCGCCCAGTGTTTCCAGCCGCACGGCGCCGATTTGCAGGATCTCCTCCAGAGGCGTCCGGTCATAACCGCGGTTCCATTCCAGATCTAGGATGATCATGTATATTACCAAATCTCTTTCCTGATTGTTTTTTTCATTTTAACACGGTTGATGAAACCTTGCAATGTGTGATACGATACAGAATAGAAAAAAGACCGGAAGAGGAGCGTATGAAATGACGGATGAGACGATTTCCAGACAGCTGCTGGAGTTTGTAGATCAAAGTCCCAGCTGCTATCACGCGGCGGCCAATGTCATGAAGGAACTGCGGCAGGCGGGATATGCCATTCTTGAGGAAAGCGCACCGTGGCAGCTGAAGCGGGGCGGCCGGTATGCCGTTATGCGGGGGGATTCCAGCCTGATCGCCTTCCGGATTCCGGAGGAAGCGTTTCGCGGCTTCATGATCGCTGCGGCGCACAGCGATGCACCCGCCTTTAAGGTGAGGGAAACGGCAGAGCTGCCGTCTGCCGGAAATTGTCTGCGGCTAAGTGTGGAACCGTATGGCGGCATGGTGATGCGTTCATGGCTGGATCGCCCCCTGTCCGTGGCGGGGCGGGTCATGGTGCGCCGGAACGGCGGAGTGGCCTGCCGGCTGGTCAATCTGGAGCGGGATCTGCTGATCATTCCCGGTGTTGCCATCCACATGGACCGGGAGGTCAACAAAGGGACTGCCCTGAAAGCCAATGTGGACCTGCCGCCCCTGTTTGCAGAGGGGACGGAACAGGGGGAGTTCCGCCGGTTGATTGCAGAGGCTGCCGGAGTGAAGGAGACGGAGCTGCTGGCTACGGACCTCTATCTGTATCCCCGAACCAAGGGAACGGTGATCGGCGCACAGGGAGCATTTATCGCCGCACCGCGGCTGGATGACCTTCAATGTGTGTTTGGCTGTCTCCGCGGCTTTTTATCGGCGAAGGAGAGCGGCAGTATTCCGGTGCTGGCGGTATTCAATCATGAAGAGGTAGGCAGCGGAACCCGTCAGGGCGCGGACTCAACCTTTTTGACGGATGTGCTGCGGCGGATCTGCATTGCTTTGCAGTGCAGTGAAGAGCAGTTCTATACAGCGGCAGCCAACAGCTTTCTGGTGTCTGCGGACAATGCCCATGCGGTCCATCCCGCCCATCCGGAATATGCGGATTCCGGAGAAGCGCCGGTGCTCAACGGCGGCGTGGTCATGAAGTACAATGCTGCGCAGCGGTATACCACAGACGCGTTTTCGGCAGCTGTTTTTACCGGGGGTTGTCAGGAGGCCGGCGTGCCGCTTCAGCGGTACAGCAATCGGGCGGATCTGCCGGGAGGATCGACCTTGGGCAATATCAGCTCGGCGCATTTCTCGGTGCCCGGTGTGGATATCGGACTGGCACAGCTGGCGATGCACAGTGCCTATGAGGTGGCAGGCAGCCGGGATACCGCGTATCTGATCCGTGCGATGGA
Organism: Dysosmobacter sp.; assembly: GCA_026169195.1. Lineage (GTDB taxonomy): Bacteria > Bacillota > Clostridia > Oscillospirales > Oscillospiraceae > Oscillibacter. Next base: position 29,325 of record JAPFEH010000046.1, read on the forward strand.
GACCTATTTTTCAAAGAGCCTTCAAATTCAGGGGAATGAAGGGCGAATGATCGGAAAACAGTGACAAAAAACCGGCGGTACCGCCGGTTTTTGTCATAAAAATGTTACACATTGAACATGAGCGGTGTGATATGATACCCTCAGAACGAGGAGGGGATATCATGTGGGATGAAGAGCAGGAGCTCGATATGCTTCAGGAACGGATCGCCCGCCGGCGGGAAGACCGCTCCATGCTGGAACGGCTGCTGCGGCAGGAAGAGGTGCTTCGCAGGGAAACGGAGGCGTGTGCGGGACAGCTGAAAAGTGAGGAACGGGACGTGGAAAAGCTGGAAAAACTGACCCTTTCCTCCATTCTGGCATCCCTGCGGGGCAGCAGGGATACGGATATGGAGCGGGAACTGCGGGAAGCCTCTGCGGCCCGGCTGAGGCTGCAGGAAGCCGAGAGGCAGCTTGCTGAGATTCGTGTGGAAATATTGGATGTACGGCGGCGGATCGAGGAAAGCCGCGGCTGTGAAGCGGCATATCAGGCGTTACTGGAAAAGAAGGAAAACGTGCTGCGGCAGAAGGATCCTGCGCTGGCGGAACGGTTTGTAACGATGGAGGCGCGGGAACGGGAACTGTTGAGCCGGAGCAGGGGACTGGAGGAGGCAGTCCGTGCCGGTGAGCAGGCGCTTTTTCAGCTGGAGGGCGCTTCGGGGCAGCTGGAGAATGCGGAAAGCTGTGGAACGTGGGACGTATTCGGCGGCGGACTCGTTTTTGATATGATGAAATATTCCAGTCTGGATGACGCGCAGCGGCAGATCGGTGAAGCGGCCGGCGCTTTGCGGCGTTACCGGGCGGAGCTGGAGGATGTAGCCAGAACCATGGAAATCGGAGTGATACCCGATGGATTTACACGGACAGCAGATATCTGGTTCGATAATGTTTTCTCGGATCTTGCCGTATTGGACCGGATTCGTCAGGTGCAGGATCAACTTCTGACGCTGAGGTCCGGAATCACAGGGCTCCAAAAGGAACTGAAACAAGAGCTGGAGGACACGAAAGAAGCGTTGGGCGCCTTGCGGACGGAGCGGGAGGAGCTGGTTCGAAAGGCTTGAGGGAAAGGAGGCAGTATGACAAGCTTTTGCGGAAACACCTGTGAGGATTGCAGCTGGAGAAATGAGCTTCGCTGCGCGGGCTGTGACGCCGGAACGGGGCGGTTTTCCGGCAGCTGTGCGATTGCGGATTGCTGCAGGGAAAAGGGACATTCAGCCTGCGGGACCTGCACCAGACAATCTGTCTGCGGATTGTATAAAAGCGCCCGGCAAATGCCGGAAACACGGCAGGCACAGATGAAAGCGCGGCAGGCGCGGCAGCAATGGCTGCAGGAGCAGTCACCGGTACTGGGCAGATGGCTGGGAATGTTATTCTGGACAGCGATCGTCAGCCAGATCGCCGGAGTGATGACCAATGAAAATCTGGTGGAGCGGATACCGGGGCTGCGGCTGCCGGGGCTGCTGTTCGCGTTTGCGTGCGGTATGGCGTATGCCTTGATTTTGTGGAGGCTTCGGGGAATCGAGGCCCGTTATGGCAAGGCGGCTCTGGTGGGCGCTGTTTCGGAAGTGCTTTCTGTCTCCGCGCTCCTGATTGCGCAGGACAGAAGTTCCGGACTGGTGCTGGCGATTACTGCCCTGACCTTGGCAGGCAGCGTGTATGGATGCTATCAGGAGTTTTTGGCGCACGGAGAGGTGCTGACAGGATTGGATGACACGCTGGCGGAAAACTGGAGAAAGCTGTGGAAGTGGGGGATCGGACTGTCGCTGGGAGCGCTTGGCTGCATATTTCTGGTGCTGCTCAGCGCCGTTCTGGGGGTGCTGGCGACACTGGCCGTTGCCATTGGACTGGTGATTGCGGGGATTTTGAGACTGGTGTATCTCTGGCGAACGGCAAAGCGGTTCCAAAATTTTTCAATGGAGTTGCAGGAGGCATAAATGAGACTTTATTTTAAGCAGCGCTTTTTCAGCTGGTTTGACAGCTATGATATCTACGATCAGGAAGGGAATGTGGTTTATACTGTGGAGGGGCAGCTTGCATGGGGACACTGCCTGCACATTCTGAATGCGCGGGGAGACCATGTAGGCACGGTGAAGGAACGGGTGCTGACCTTTCTGCCCAAGTTTGAGATGTATCTGGGAGAACAGTATGCAGGCTGCATCCAGAAGGAGTTTACGTTTTTCACGCCCCGTTTTGCGGTTGACTGCAATGGCTGGCAGGTGCAGGGCAGCTTTCTGGAATGGGATTATCAGGTGACGGAGCCGTGCGGCGCACTGGTGGCGCGCATTACAAAAGAGGTGTTCAATTGGACGGATACATATGTTCTTGACATCGCAAATCCATTGGATGCGTTGGCGGTTCTGATGCTGGTGCTGGCCATCGACGCGGAGAAATGCTCCAGAGACTGAGCGGGCCGCAGGACCCTTCGGCTCGCAAGAACGATGCTGCATGAACCCCCGGAAAACAAGGCGTGATCCGCCTTGTTTTCCGGGGGTTCCACTTTGTATGCAGCTTGCCGGTTCTCTGGATACCCTGTGCGCTCAATGTCTCCGGCGTCCGCGGTAATTGCTGCTGCGTCCCCGGTAGGAGCTGCGTCCATACCGGCTGCGGCGGCGTCTGAACAACAGCTTCCATAGGACCAGCACAGCGATCAGCACCAGAAGCACAATGCCGGCCACGCGAACCGCGGTTCCGGAAAAGAAATCCTTGACATTCTGCCAGAAGGTCAAAAGACGGCTGGCTTCCACATCAAAGCTGGCAAGAAGATCCACGGAGGCATAGGTGACGCCATCATAGCTTAAAGTCATGGTTCCCAGCTTTTCCCCCTCCTTCACCGGCGCTTCCACCGGCTCCTGCAGGGAAAGATTCCGCTGCAGGTCCTCTGGCTCCAGAACTTTGGGCAGGAGGACCTCCAGATCCTGCGCGGGATGAACGGTTACATGATCCATTTTGGACAGAGACACGGGGACTTCCTGAATGATCTCCTGTTCGGATACAATGGTTTTATAGGCGAAGTTTTTGAAGCCGTAATCAAACATCCGGGAGGTTTCGGAAAAACTCCGGATATTTCCCACGCCGTTTTCCTCCACCCGGTCTGCCCCCAGAATGACGCTGATAAAGTGGAGGCTGCCCTGCACAGCGGAAGAGACCAGACAGTGTCCTGCCGCATCGGTGGAGCCGGTTTTGATGCCCTGCGCACGGGTGTCACGGTAACCGACAACCCGCCATGTGGAGAGCAGGTGATTGGTGGTCCAGAGGTTCCGCTCCTCGCTGAGATTGGTGGCGGGGATCACAATGTTGGCGGTGTTGCAGATGGTCATAAACGCGGGGTGCTCCATAGCGGCGCGGGTGATGAGGTACATGTCCCATGCGGAGGTATAGTGCTGGGGGTCATGCAGCCCGTTGGGATTGACGAAATGGGTGTTTTCGCAGCCCAGCTCCGCGGCTTTGGCATTCATCTTCTCCACGAAGGCGGGGACGGAGCCGGCGACCGCTTCCGCCAGAATGTCACAGGCCTCGTTGGCGGAGACCACCATCATGCAGTAAAGCAGATGCTTCACCGACATGGTTTCCCCGACTTTGATGCCGGCGGAACTGCCGTCAGCGGCAAGGCCTTCCAGTGCGGTGGCGCTGGCGGTCAGCATCTGGTCCATGGACAGCTTGCCTGCGTCAATGGCCTCCAGTGCCAGCAGGGCGGTCATGATTTTGGTAAGACTGGCAGGATAAAGCTCTTCATGCTCGTTTTTGGCATACACGATACCGCCGGTATTGGCGTCCACCAGCAAGGCGGCTTTGGCAAGAATGTCGGGGTCATCCGGAAGCTGAGGCGCCGGTTCCTCTGCGGCATAGGCGGCCGGAAACAGGCAGAGGCTCAGGATCAGAGCCAAAAAAAGAGCAAAAAAGCGTTTTGTTTTCATATCTATCTCCTGAGAAATATGTTATAATCGGTATCAGAAACGTTCCGCGGCCGGACAGGCGGCGGAAATCGGCTGGATCCGACATCAGTATAACAAAAAAAAGGCGGGAGTTCAACAATGGCACCTGAAAAAATCACAAAAGCTGAATGGCTTCTGCTGGGATTGACGGCGGTTTTTCTAAGCGGTTTGCTGGTGGTTTCCTCCCGTGACCGGTCGGGGACGGCTGTTTCGGTGGAGACGGAACGGACTGTGGCGCAGGAGGAATTCCTGCCGGATCTGTCTCCGCTGGACTTGAATACCGCCACGGCGCCGGAACTGGCGGAGCTTCCGGGAATCGGAGAGGAGCTGGCCCGCCGCATTGTGGCATATCGGGAAGAAAACGGCCCCTTTGCGGCTGTGGAGGAATTGCTGGAGATCTCCGGGATCGGACAGGGAAAGCTGGATGGACTGACGGACCGGGTGATCGCGGGCACTGCGGAAAAAGAGAGGACAGCATGAAAATTCTAGTAGTTGATGATGAAAAGACGCTGGTCAAAGGCATGAAATTCAATCTGGAGAATGAGGGATATCAGGTGGAGTGCGCTTATGATGGCGCCGCTGCCGTGGAGCTGGCCCGCAATGAGAAATTTGATCTGCTGATTCTGGATGTGATGATGCCGGAGCTGGATGGGCTGGAGGCCTGTATGCGGATTCGGGAATTCTCCAATGTGCCCATTATCATGCTGACGGCGAAAAGTGAAGATGCTGATAAACTGATGGGATTTGAGTGCGGCGCAGATGACTACCTCACCAAGCCCTTTAATATTTTAGAGCTGAAAGCCAGAGTCCGTGCGCTGCTGCGGCGGGCGGCAGGGGTCCACCGGGTTCAGGGCAGCGTGCTGACGGTGGGAGATCTCTCCTTGAATACGGAGGAGCGGGTCGCGGTTCGGGATGGAAAGACCGTGGACCTCACGGCCAAGGAATATGACCTCATTGAATTGTTGATGCGCAACCCCCGGCGGGTGTACAGCCGTGAAAATTTGATGAATGTGGTGTGGGGCTACACCTATGCGGGAGATTACCGGACAGTGGATGTGCATATCCGCCGGCTGCGGGAAAAGCTGGAGCGTGCTCCGGCAGAGCCGGAGCACATCATGACCAAGTGGGGAGTGGGGTACTATTTCAAAGGGTAGGAAACGGGTGTGGAACAGTCTGCGGGTCAAATTCGGGCTGAGCTACCTTTCCATCATCGCGGCTGTGCTGGTGCTGCTCAATACCTATCCGCTGGTCGTTTCAGAGGATATGGTGTTTCGTTCCAAAGTGACCACCATGCAAAACAGCGTTTCCGTCATGGTCTATTCGCTATCCGGCTTGGATGAGCTGAATGAGGAAAATGTGGCAGCGGCGATGGCGGTGGTGGAGGAAACGGGACTTTCCAGAATTCTGGTAACGGACAGTGATGGGAAAGCCCTTTATGATACCCGGGAAACCGGCAGCGCGGTGGGGAATTATGTGCTTTATTCGGAGATCGTACAGGCATTGCGGGGCAGTGACGCCGCATCCTGCGTCTATCGGAACGGAGCGTTCCGCAGTCGGGCTTCCTCACCGGTGCTGTATCAAAACCAGATCATTGGGGCGGTGTATGCCTATGAATATGATGTGGAGCAGGCGGCCCTGCTGGAAGGGCTTCAATCAAATCTCAAGCGCATTTCCCTGGTGGTGGGGGCAGGGGCGCTGCTGCTGAGCCTGCTGCTGTCCATGGCGCTGACAGAAAAAATCAGCCGGCTGATGACAGCCATTCGTCAGGTGCGGGAAGGGGCTTACGGACATCGAGCGCAGATCAGGGGCGGCGATGAGATCGCCCAGATCGGCGATGCGTTCAACAGCTTGGCAGACCGGCTTCAGACCACCGAGGATGCCAGACGCCGCTTTGTGTCAGATGCGTCTCACGAATTGAAAACGCCGTTGGCGGCGATCCGGCTGCTCTCGGACTCCATTTTGCAGACGGAGAATATGGATCAGGAGACCACCCGGGAGTTCGTCACCGATATCGGCAGGGAGGCGGAGCGGCTCAGCCGCATTACGGAGGATCTGCTGCAGCTGACGAAGCTGGACAGCGGGATCATTCCGCCTGCCGCGGTGGTGGATGTGCTGCCGGTGCTGGAGCAGGTCATGCGGATGATGAGCCTGATGGCGCAGGAAAACGGGGTGGAACTGACCTTTTCCGCACAGGACGGGTGTCGGGTGAAAGCGACCCGGGACGAGGTCTATCAGGTTATCTCCAATTTGACGGACAACGCATTGAAATATTCTGCGGGAGGACCGGTACAGATCTCGCTGCGAAAGCTGCACGGACAGGTGGCCCTGTCTGTGGCGGACCGGGGGCCGGGGATTCCGGAGGCAGATCTGCCCCGGATCTTTGAGCGGTTTTATCGGGTGGAAAAAGCCCGTTCCCGGGCAGCTGGCGGGACCGGTCTGGGATTATCCATCGTCAGTGACATGGTACGGCGTCGGGGAGGGACGGTGGAAGCATCCAACCGTTCCGGCGGCGGCGCGGTATTCACGGTTCGGTGGCCTGCGGCAGAAGGAGGGGAGGAACTGTGAAAAGGGGAGTGTCATTGCTGCTGGTTCTGTGTCTGGTATTGGCATGCGGATACGTTTTGTACGGAACCGGAGAAGAACCGGCGCGAGAGGAAAGTCACGCTGTCTACTTTTTGGAGCGGAATCTGGATTCCGTTCCGGGCGGCGGCGCTTTACGGGCAGAAAATGTGTGTCTGCAGGATATAGAGACGGCGGACACACAGACGCTGGCATCCATGCTGATCCGGAGATTGCTGGCTGGCCCGCAGGACGAGACACTGGAAAATGCCGTACCGGCGGGTACGATGCTGCTGTCCCTGCAGCTGGAGGGAACCAGAGCGCTGGTGGACCTCTCTTCCTCTTATGGGACATTGTCCGGCGTAGCGCTGACGCTGGCGGATCAAGCCATTGCACTGACGTTGACACAGCTGCCCGAGATCCTGTCGGTCAAGATCACGGTTCGGGGCAGGGAACTCGCTTACCGGGATAAACAGGTTTTTACGGGGCGGGAAGTGCGGCTGGCGCCGGAGGGCGATGTGATCGGTACGGTGGATGCAACGCTGTATTTTCTGGATGAAACCGGTGCGCTGCGGCCAGAGGAGCGGGTTTTGGAGCTGTATGATGGAGACACGCACGTCAGCGCTGTGGCGCGGGCTGTGGAAAGCGGCCCGCTGGATCAGGCGCTGCTCCCTGTTTTTCCAGAGAACTTTCGTCCGAAATCCGTATGGCTGGAGGAAAACGTGTGCTATGTGAACCTGTCTACGGTGCTGCTGGAAACGGTTCCGGATGATGAGGGGCTGTCCACAGCGCTGCGGGCACTGGCGCAGGCACTGTGCTCGCTGGAAAGCGTGGAGGAAACCCGCTATCTGGTGGACGGAGAATTTGCGGACAATTATGGTTCCGTTTCCGTAGCGCGGCCTTATACGAAATAACAGAAAACCGGACGGTGGCTGCGGAAGCCGCCGTCCGGTTATTTTGCGCCGAAAAACAGGCGCACTGCCAGAGCAGAAGCCACAAACCCCATGCAATCAGCAGCCAGCGCGGCAGGAACCGTATGGCGCGTCCGGTGAATACCGGCAGCGCCGAAATAAACGGCGATGGTATAAAAAGTGGTCTCTGTGCTGCCCAGCATCACGGCGGCGACCCGCCCTTCATAGCTGTCCGGCCCGCAGGAAGACAGCAGATCGCTGGCGACGGCCAGCGCACCGCTGCCGGAGACGGGGCGAATCAGCATTAGCGGCGCTGTCTCCGGCGGAATTCCCAGAAATTCAAGTAACGGGGTGCATAACCCGGAGAGCCATTCCATCGCGCCGGAAGCCCGAAGCATCCCGACGGCCGTCAGCAGCCCGACCAGAGCGGGGATGATGCGGAGGAGCACACGCAGACCTTCTTCGGCTCCATGGGTCAGGGTGGTATACACATCCACGCGCTTTTCAAGGCCGTATAACGCAACGGCGGAGAGCAGCAGGGGGATCAGCAGGGAACTGAAGTTCATGTCCCGCGCCCTCCCCAATGAGCCAGCAGCTTGGCTGTCAGGATTCCGGCAGTTACAGACAATGCGGAAGAAAACCAGACTGCGGGCAGGATATCAAAAGGAGTCTGACAGCCTGCTGCGGCTCGCACAGAGGCAATGGTGGAGGGCAGCAGCTGGATGGAGGCGGTATTCAACACCACAAGGAGGCAAAGCTCATTGCTGGCGGTGCCGCCGCATCCTGCGGCCATTCTTCGCGCGGCGCGGATGCCAAGAGGCGTGGCTGCGTTGCCAAGCCCCAGCAAATTGGCAGAGACGTTGGCAGAGACGGCGGCGAGGGTTTCCTGATCCTGACTGGCCTCTGGCAGCAGGCGCCGCAGCAGCGGGCGGAAGAGGCGTGCCAGAGCGCGGGAGAGGCCGCAGGTATTCATAACCTCCATAACACCGCTCCAAAGGCACAGCATTCCGGCCATGGAAAAGCTCAGTTCTATGGCGGACTGCGCACCGGTCATGGCGGCATTTGCCACTTGATCCAGCGTTCCGGAGAAAAGACCGAATGCCAGAGACAAAACCACCATTCCGGTCCAGATCCAAGCCATTGTCACAGGAAACACACTCCTTCTTGTGAAAATTGTTAAATAAGGATGAACATTTTCGTTTTGAATTGACAAAATATGACATGCTGTGATATGTTCATATCACACAAATGTATTAACAAAAGACTGTGGAAAAGGAGACATGTGGTGAAATCAACAGGGATTGTAAGAAAGGTAGATGAGTTGGGGCGCATTGTGCTTCCCATCGAGATGCGCCGTACACTGGATATTGCAGAAAAGGATGCACTGGAAATCTATGTGGAGGGTTCCTCCGTTATTCTGAAAAAGTATAAGCCCAGCTGCATTTTCTGCGACGCGACTAAGGATATCACCGTGTTCAAGGGGAAGAATGTCTGCCCCAAATGCTTGAAAGAATTGAAAAACCTGTAAAACCATAAATCTTGTAAAAGCCCCCCATGATGCAGGAATGAAACACTGCATCATGGGGGGCTTTCGGATTTTAACGGGCTGGTCCGGCACTGCCTTTTTCGGGGCAATGCGCCGGTGTATAGCGCTTCATCGTTCCAGCGCGGCGGCGTACAGTTCATTTTTGGAAAGACCGGTGTGCTCCGCAACTTCTCTGGCGGCGTCTTTCAGGCGAATACCCTGTGCTTTCAGTGTCAGAACCTGTGCCACGCCATCCTCCAGAGTGACGGCGGTTTCCTGCTGAGGTTCCGCTCCGGCCAGCACCAGAACAAATTCGCCTTTCGGTGATGTCTGTGAAAAATGGGCAATAGCGCCGCCCAATGTGGTTCGCAGTGTTTCCTCGTGGAGCTTTGTCAGCTCCCGGCACAGGGCGATCCGCCGCTGGGAACCGAATGCGGCTTCCATATCCCGCAGCGTTGTCAGCAGCTTGTGGGGAGCTTCATGGAAAATCAGGGTTCGCTCCTCGTTTTTCAAGGCTTCCAGCCGCTCTTTCCGGTTTTTCTTATTCACGGTGAGAAACCCTTCAAAAGCAAAGCGGCCGGTGGGCAGACCGCTGACTGCCAGAGCGTTGACAGCGGCGCAGCATCCGGGAATGGAAAGGACCGTCACACCGTTTTCCGCGCACAGCCGCACCAGATCCTCTCCGGGGTCAGAAACGGCGGGGGTGCCGGCATCGGTCACCAGCGCGCAGGATTCTCCTGCCAGCAGACGCTGCAAAATCGTCTGTCCGGCGGAGACGTGATTGTGTTCGTGGTAGCTGACAAGACTTTTTTTGATTTCAAAATGGTTCAGCAGCTTGATGGAAACCCGGGTGTCCTCCGCTGCAATAAAATCTACGTTCTCCAAGGTCTCCACAGCGCGGGGAGAAAAGTCTCCCAGATTTCCAATGGGGGTGGCGACCAGATACAGTGTGCCGCTCATGGCATATCCTCCTGTTGTCTGAAATAAATAGACTCCACCTCAGCGGTGGGGGCGCCGTCCGGCTGCCGCAGGATCAAAGGCGGCTCCAGAGACAATCCGGGTCTGCCTCCGCGGCGGCCTTCTATCAGCAGCAGAGAGGGCGCGGCACCGGCAGCAGCGCAGACAAGCCGCAGCCGCTTGGGCTCCAGAGCGGCTTCCCGCAGGAGACAGATCACGTCCGCCAGACGTTCCGGTTTGTGAACAAGGCAGAAGCTGCCGCCCCAGCGCAGCAGATATGCGGCAGACCGGCAGATGTCCTCCAGTGTGCAGAATACCTCGGCACGCGCGGTACGACGGACTCCGTCCGCCGCCAGAGCGCCGGCGGCGGGAGGGTAATAGGGGGGATTGCAGACCACCAGATCGAAACTGCCGGACGGGAACAGGGAGGCAGCCTGCCGCAAATCTGCCAAATGGAAGGTGAGACGGTTTTCCAACTGGTTTTCCACGGCCGCCTGCTTTGCAAGGCGGATCGCGTCCGGTTGAATGTCAAGTCCGGTAACAGACAGGGATGGCTGGCGCTGCAGCAGCAAAAGTCCCAGCAGGCCTGTGCCGCAGCCCAGATCGCAGACGCGCAGACCGGGTTTCAGGCGGGGCAGGGAGGAGAGAAGAAAGGTATCGGTTCCGGGGCGGAACAGGACGTCGTTATAAACGAAGCGGTATCCGCCGGGGGTCAGGGCTTCCCAATGCTCCACTGCATACGCCTCCTCTCTGGTGATGTGTCCACATTATAGCGGAAAAAAGGCCGGAACGCAAGGAGCGGCTGGATTCCGGAGCGGTTCAGAAGGATATAAAAACCCCGCAGGCAGAGCCTGCGGGGTTTTTATGTATCCCGTTGAGATTAGTCCTCGGGGACGATGGCGCCGTTGGGGCAGGTGTCAGCGCAAGAACCGCAGTCCAGGCAAGCGGCAGCGTCGATGACGTACTGATCGTCACCCTGGCTGATAGCGCCTGCGGGGCAGGCATCAGCGCAAGCACCGCAGCTGACACAAGCAGAAGTAATCTTGTAAGCCATGGGAAGCACCTCCATAAGATTTGTGATTCTCATTGTACCATACAATTTTGAAATTGCAAGACTCCGCCGCTAAAAAAACGTCAGGATTTGAAAAGTCCGCAGAGCAAAGGTCGTTCATCAATTGTTTTCAAATTGGTCAAAGAAAGTCAAAAATCATGTGTTGACAATTGCGGCCGATGTGTTATACTAACGTCAGAAACAAAGGTTAAAGAAAGTCAAAGTCAAAAAAGTTTGGCTTTGCGAGAAAGGGATGGTCAGCAAGTGGGAATTTCTGATTTGATCGCCAGCTTTCTGCGGGAAAGTCTGGAGGAAGCGAAGAACGGGGTTCTGGAAGTCCAGCGCAGCGATTTGGCGCAGCGCTTTAACTGCGTGCCCAGCCAGATCAATTATGTGATGAGCACCCGCTTTTCTCCGGAGCGCGGATACATTGTGGAGAGCCGGCGGGGCGGCAACGGATATATCCGGATCACCCGTGTTCAGGTGGACCGGCAGACACTGCTGATGCATGTGATCAATTCCCTCGGGGAACCGATTGATTTGCCGTCTGCGCGGGCAATTCTTGGAAATCTGGTGCAGTCCGGCGCGCTGGAAGAGAATCTGGGGCGGGCGCTGCTGGCAGCCGTGGGCGATCAGGCGCTGGGGGCTGTGCCGCGAGAGAAGCGTGACAACGTGCGGGCGGATATCATGAAGCAGGTGCTCATCCTTCAGGTTTGACAGGAAGCCTGCGTAAAAGAGTCAACAAAATCATTTGCTTTTATAGGAGGAATGAATTATGAAATGCGAGAATTGCGGTAAGAATGAAGTTACCTTTGTTTATCAGAGCAATGTCAACGGCAATGTGACAGAAAAGCACCTTTGCAGCGAATGTGCGGAAAAGCTGGGATACACTCAGCGCTTCGCCGCACAGAGGCAGCAGATGGCACGCAGTTTCGGCAGTTTGATGGGTGGGAATCTCTTCGAGGATTTCTTCACTCCGATGCCCGGCCTGCTTGGGAGAATGAGCCGGATGCTGGAGGATCCCTTTGACGACTTCTTTGCAGACATGCCGGCGCTGTGCGCTTCTGCGGAGAAAAGGGAACCGCAGGAGCCGCAGAAGCAGGAACATCTGGTGGATGAAGAGTCGCAGAGCCGCTTTTCCAGAACGCGGCAGATCAACGCCCTGCGGATGGAAATGAAAAAAGCGGTCCGTCAGGAAAACTTTGAGCGCGCAGCAGAGCTGCGGGACCAGATCCGTCAGATGGAGGCCCGCACTGAGGAAGCACAATAAAAGGGAAGATCCCAATCAGGGAGGAATGAGAATATGAATGAAAATAAGTTTACCCCCAGAGCGGAGGAGGCCCTGCGGCTTGCGCAGGAGGCTGCCGGCGAACTGGGACACGGATATGTCGGAACAGAACACCTGCTGGTGGGACTGATCCGCGAGGAAGAGGGCATGGCCCATACGGTTTTGACAGAAGCCGGCTTGACGGATGACATGATCGTGGAGATCATCCGGAAAAGCGTGGGCGCCGGCCTGCCGGGCAGTAATCCGGCGCAGGGGTTGACCCCTCGTGCCAAGCGGGTGGTGGAAATTGCTGTGGAGGATTCCGTGCGCGGCGGCTACAACTATGTTGGAACAGAGCATCTGCTGGCGGGAATTTTGCGGGAAGGCAACAACATGGCAGTCCGCATTCTGCGGACTGCCGGCGTGGAGGCCAAGCACCTTTATACCGCCTTGATGCAGAGCCTGAATGAGACCCCGCGGGGCAAAGCGGCGGAGGCCAGAAACGCCGCGGCGTCTGTCAGCCGGGACGATGGGGGGAAAAACAAGACGCTGAAGGAATTTACCCGCGACTTGACAGCGGATGCCCGCGCAGGAAAGCTGGATCCGGTGATCGGCAGAGATGAAGAGATCCACAGGGTCATTCAGATCCTGTCCCGCCGGACGAAGAACAATCCCTGCCTGATCGGAGAGCCCGGTGTCGGAAAAACCGCCATTGCGGAAGGGCTTGCCCGTAAAATCGTCTTGGGCGATGTGCCGGATGACCTGCTGGATAAGCATTTGCTGAGTCTGGACCTTTCCGGCATGGTGGCAGGCACCAAATACCGGGGCGAATTTGAAGAGCGCATCAAAAAGGTGCTGGAGGAGGTGCGCAAGTCCGGAAATGTGATCCTCTTTATTGACGAGCTCCATACCATTGTGGGGGCCGGCAGCGCGGAGGGGGCGGTGGATGCCGCCAACATCATGAAGCCTGCGCTTGGCAGGGGAGAGATTCAGGTCATCGGCGCTACCACGCTGAACGAGTACCGGAAGTATATCGAAAAGGACGCCGCGCTGGAGCGCCGGTTCCAGCCGGTGCAGGTGGGGGAACCCGGTCAGGAGGCCGCCTTGGAGATTTTGAAGGGCTTGCGGGAAAAGTACGAGCAGCACCACAAGCTGCATATTACCGATGAGGCGCTGGAGGCTGCGGTGAAGCTGTCTGCCCGGTATATCAATGACCGGTTCCTGCCGGACAAGGCCATCGACCTGATGGATGAGGCTGCCAGTCGGGTGCGGATGGAGTCGGAAGAAATTTCGCCGGAATTGAAAAGTCTGGAAGAGAAGATCGCGGCGCTGGTAAAGGATAAAGAGGCTGCCATTGACCGGCAGGATTATGAGACGGCAGCCCAGCTGCGGGATATTGAGAAGAATTATCAGGAGCAGGTGGAGCATGAGCGGGAGCAGAGACGGAAGAACCCTGCCCGCCACCGTCCGGTGAATGAAGAGGACATTGCCGCCGTGGTATCCGGCTGGACAGGGATCCCGGTCACCCGGCTCACGGAGGATGAGGGCGCACGGCTGCTGCGGATGGAAGCGCTTCTCCATGAACGTGTTGTGGGACAGGATGAAGCCGTTCACGCGGTGGCGCGGGCCATCCGCCGCGGCCGTGTAGGATTGAAGGACCCGAAGCGTCCCATTGGTTCCTTCCTGTTTCTGGGTCCCACGGGCGTGGGCAAGACGGAGCTGTGCAAATCTCTGGCAGAGGCCATGTTCGGAGATGAAAACGCCATGATCCGGATCGATATGTCCGAATACATGGAGCGGCATACCGTTTCCCGCCTGATCGGGTCTCCTCCCGGTTATGTGGGACACGAAGAAGGCGGTCAGCTGACGGAGAAGGTCCGCCGCAAGCCCTATTCCGTGGTGCTGTTTGATGAGATCGAAAAGGCTCACGAGGATGTGTGGAACATTCTGCTGCAGATTCTGGATGATGGCCGCATCACAGACGCGCAGGGCTGTACCGTGGACTTCAAGAACACGGTCATCATCATGACCAGCAACATCGGCGCCAAGGCGCTGACGACGGCTGGCGCGAAACTGGGCTTCAGCGCCGGAGAACATCGGGATCCTGATGCGGAAGACGCCTTCCGCCGCGCCAAGGAGACGGTGCTGGCAGAACTGCGGCAGACCTTCCGGCCGGAATTTTTGAACCGGATCGATGACATCATCGTATTCCGCGCCTTGACAGAGGAAGATATCCGTGAGGTAGCCCGCAGAATGCTGAAAACAGTGGGCGACCGGATGGAGACCATGGGGATCCATCTGGACGCCGGAGACGAAGCTGTGGCAGAGCTTGCAAAGGAGGGCTTTGATCCCAAATACGGCGCCCGACCTCTGCGCCGCTGCATCCAGAGCAAGGTGGAAGATGCCGTGGCTGAGAAAATGCTGGACGGTACGCTCAAAGCCGGCGATACTGCCAGACTGACCGTAGAGAATGACCAGCTCTGCGTTTCGAAATAAGTGTTTGCCCCTGCCGTGGAAGCGGCAGGGGCAGCTTGCATAAAGAGAAGATGCAGCCAATTACCCGTTGCATGGGGAGAACAGAAAGGGGATACCGGCTAAAATTGCTTGAATGACCGTGTTTGCCTTGATTTGTTCATACTTTTCCTGTATGATAAAAAAATATTTAGTTTTTCAAGAAACTTTTAGAAGGGAGCAGTTTTCAAATGCCGTTTATTTTTAACTTCGGGGGATTTGATCCCGGAAGCTTTGGCGGCTTCAATGGCGCGGGCGGTCAGGGGGACGCCGGCTACACACCGCCGCCTCCGCGGCCCAAAAAGGCAAGAAAACCCCGGAAACCGATTGGCAATGCGTTTACAAGAACCCTGATCAATCTGGCAGTCACACTGGTCTTTGGGCTGGTATACTTTTATGTGGAGCTGCCGGCCATCAACCTCCACGCGGAGGAATTCTATGTGTTTGCCTTTTTGCTGTGCGCAGTCTATTGCGTCAGCGCGGTGATCACCTCCGGCTTCCGGGGGGATGGAGTCAAGGGATATGTGAGCTTTGTGAAAAAGCAGTGCACAGTCCCGTTTCTGGCTGTGATCGGATTGATCGTGGTGATCGCTGTGGGTGCGGCTGCTTCGTGGGTGGTTCTGCGGGCCGGCGCGTACAGTGAGCTGCTGCCCATCCAGAGTGGAGATTTCACTTCGGAGATTCAGGAGATCAGTTACGACCAGATCCCCATGCTGGATGCCGATTCCGCGGCGCGTCTGGGGAATCGGAAGCTGGGTGAACTGGCAGATATGGTTTCCCAGTTTGAGATCCTGCCCAACTATAATCAGATCAATTATCAGGGCCGCCCCGTCCGGGTAACGTCGCTTGCTTACGGAGATCTGATCAAGTGGTTTACCAACCGCTCTGAGGGACTGCCGGCTTACCTGATTATTGACATGGTAACGCAGGAAGCTGAGGTGGTCCGGCTCAACGAGGGAATGAAATACACCGTGGCGGAGCATTTCAGCAGGAATCTGTACCGTCATCTGCGGTTCCACTATCCCACCATGATGTTCGATACGCCGGTTTTTGAAATTGACGAGGACGGGATCCCTTACTGGGTCTGTTCCCGTATTGTCAAGACCATCGGGCTTTTCGGCGGCACGGATGTTCATGGTGCGGTGCTGGTCAATGCCATCACCGGTGAAAGCCAGTACTATGAGGAAGTGCCCAACTGGGTCGACCGGGTCTATTCCTATGATATCATCATGGAGCAGTATGACTATTACGGACTGTACCACAACGGCTTTTTGAACTCTCTGTTCGGGCAAAAGGACGTGACCCTCACCACGGCGGGATGGAACTATATCGCCATTGATGATGACGTATATATGTATACCGGTGTTACCTCCGTCACCTCCGATCAGTCCAATATCGGCTTCATTCTTTCCAATCAGCGCACCAAGGAGACGCACTTCTATCCCTGCGCCGGTGCTACGGAAGCCTCTGCCATGGAGTCTGCCCAGAGTCAGGTGCAGCAGATGCGTTATGAAGCCACCTTCCCGCTGCTGCTGAATATTGCGGACCAGCCCACGTACTTTATGTCGCTGAAGGGCGCCGATGGTCTGGTGAAGATGTATGCGATGGTCAATGTCCAGCAGTATCAAATCGTGGAAACCGGAGATACCGTGGCGGAGTGCGAGAGCAATTACCGTAAGACACTGGCAAATGCGGGCCTGATTGGCGCCGGGGACGCCGAGGTGCATGCAGGCGAACTGAAGGAAGAGCATGGCATCATCGCGGAAATCCGCAGTGCCGTAGTGAGCGGAAATACCCACTATTATATCCGGATGGAGCACAGCCTGGGCTATCTGGACTTCAATGCCGCGGAGGTTCCCAGAGCTGTTTTGCTGGATGTGGGAGACAGCATTTGGTACAGCTATGTGCTGGATGCGGCCTCCTTCCCGGAAAATGGCATTGTTACCGCGAAGAATTTCCGTTTTGAAGGAGAAGAAGCGCCGACCAACGATTTCCCGCTGGAGGAAACGGCATAAGAACAAAAAAGAGACGGCTTTGCCGTCTCTTTTTTTGTATATGAGGAGGAAAGCGGTTTCAGCTGCGCCGCAGTGCTTTTTCGATCTGTCTCTGCCATACCGGTGGCGCGGAGAAGGCGCAAACAGGGTGGGATTTTTTGTCATGCCAGTTCTATGTGCACGGATTCATGAAATTCCGGCTCTACCAGACCGGGAATTTCCACGGCGTCCGTGAACCGCACATCTCCCACACATTCTTTCAACAGACTGACGATATAGGGATGGGGGCGTTCGTCGGGCCGCCGTGCCGCTACGCAGACCACCGCTGTTTTCGGCTTGAGCATTTTCAGCAGCTTTCGGGTGGTGGAGGAGAGGGAAGCGTGATGCGGCACTTTTAAAATATCGCAGGGCGTTGCTGTCGCGGTTTCCCACATATGGGCATACGCGTCTCCGCCCAGTACGATTTCCTGTCCATGGTAATAAAACCGCTGGCGCAGACTGGTCACATTCATGGATTTGGCCCAGTGAATCAGATCATAACCATTCCGTTCTCCCCGGTATGCGGCATCCAGAACGGCTTTCTGGCGCGGATACAGCGCCGGCTCTCCGAAGAGAATGTCCATAGTCAGATCCTTTGTCAGATGCAGGGTCTCCATCCGGTCGCCGGGGAGTTCTATAAGTTCATGGATTTTGGACCGGTTGAGCAGCAAAGGCTGGACATACAGGTCTGTGCACCGCAGCAGGTTTCGCGCTGCCTTTGGAAGACCGTTTTCTCCATCCGGATCCAGCGGTTCCGCATCCGGAGGAGGAAGATAGGCAGTCAGCAGCCGGCCCACTGTAACGGTTTCCAGCACGCGGCGCAGACCACCGACATGATCCCGGTGAAAATGGGTCAGCAGCAGTACATCCAGATGGCAGATGCCGTTCTGCTTCAAAAAGTCTGCCGCATAAATGCGCCGTGACCGCGGGTCCAGCGGGTCCGTGTGGTCATCCCGCACCAGATTGTCATGACCGCAATCGATCAGCATGGCAAACCGGCGTCCGCCGTCTGCCAGTTCCTGCACCAAAATAGAATCGCCATTGCCTACATTGATAAAATCCAATACCAGCATGGCACCGCCCCCTGTTCAAATGGTGGTATAACGGTATCATAAATGGATGTATCTGGCAACTGGTTTCGCAGGGGTCCTCTGCCAAATTTATTTCAGAAATTTTGGCAATTCTGATAGATGCCGCTGATGAAAAGACGAGATGGGCGGGGAATGAAACGAAGAGGAGCCGATAGAAAACGGCGGAACAGGTTCTGTTCCGCCGTTTCGGCATAGAAAGTCGAAAATGTGCAATGGCTGTGCCTGCGCTCACAGCTTGCGCAGAGCATCCACCAGAGCGGTTTTTCCCTCGGTTTTTTCGTCCTTCATTTTTATGATGCGGGCAGGACTGCCGGCCACCACCGCATTTTCGGGCACATCTTCAATGACCACAGCTCCGGCGGCTACCACCGCATTTTTTCCGATGTGGACTCCTTCGATCACAACGGCGTTTGCACCGACCAGAACCCCGTCCTCCACAATTACGGGTGTGGCAGAAGCGGGCTCCACCACGCCGGCCAATACGGCGCCTGCGCCGATGTGGCAGTGGTCGCCTACGGTGGCGCGTCCGCCCAGTACGGCGCCCATGTCGATCATGGTTCCTTTTCCCACGACAGCGCCGATGTTGAGAATGGCTCCCATCATGATTACGGCGCCTTCTCCGATGGTGACCTTTTCCCGCAGGATCGCGCCCGGCTCAATGCGGGCTTTGAGGTCTTTGAGGTCCAGCAGGGGGACGCCGGAGTTGCGGCGGTCGTTTTCCACCACGCAGTCCGTGATCTTCTCTGCGTTGGCTTCCAGAACGGGAGCCAGTTCACGCCAGTCTCCGAACACGGTATAGCTGTTGTTTCCACCGAATACATGGGCGCTGCCGAATTCGACAGGGCCGGTGGTATTGACATAGACCTTGACCGGGGTCTTTTTTTCGGAATTTGCAATATAATCAATGATCTCCTGTGCGTTCATAGGTCACTCTCCAAACAAAATTTTCTGCAGGTCATAGACTCCGTTGGGTTTTCCGGGCAGCAGGTGTGCCATGTGCAGGGCGCCGTTGACAAAAATCTGACGGCTGGCTGCCCGATGGGTGAATTCCAATTCTTCATCCGGCCCGAAGAACTGGACCGTGTGCGTCCCTGCCACGGTACCGCCGCGCAGAGCGTGGATCCCCAACTCACCGGCAGAACGCTTTCCGCAGCTGCCCTCCCGGCCATAGAGCGGGGTGAGGGCGTGGTTCGGGTCTACGGCTTCCGCCAGAAGCTTGGCGGTACCGCTGGGAGCGTCTGCTTTCTGACGGTGGTGGATCTCGGTGATCTCAATGTCAAAGTCCGGCTTCAGTACCTTGGAAACCATGGTCAGTGCCCGATACAGGACTGCGATACCCAGAGAGTAGTTGGCGCTCCACAGGACCGGAGCAAAGGCCCCCAGACGTTCCAGCTCAGACATTTGCGCCGGCGTATAGCCGGTCGTTCCGGAAATCAGGGGGGTTCCGGTACGGCGGACGTAGGCGCAGACTGCCGGCAGAGTTTCGGGGCGCGAAAAATCCACCACCGCATCTGCAACTTTTCCAAGCTCCGCCAGCTTTTCCAGATCGCTTCGGCCGAATTCAGCAACGATCTCATCGCCTTCGGACTGTGCGGTAGTCCGAATCAACTGCCCCATCTTTCCGCGGCCGATCAAAAGCAGCTTCACAGCAATCCGGCCTCCTTCAAGCTGGCCTGCAAAACGGCCTGATGTTCTGCGCTCATCTCACACAGGGGCAGCCGCATCGGACCTGCGCTCAGTCCCATCATATTCAAAGCGCTTTTGACAGGGATGGGATTGACCTCCAGAAAGAGATCGTTCATCAGCTTCAGATATTTCAGGTGGCTGGCAAGCGCCTGTGCCTGCCGGCCCTCCAGATAATCTGCTGCGATCTGGTGGCACATGGCGGGCATGACGTTGGCATATACGGAAATAACGCCGCTGCCGCCGATGCTCATGAGAGGGATGGTAATATCATCGTTTCCGGAGTACAAGGCGAAATCCGGTCCGATGCAGTGGGCGATCTTCATGGCGTAACTCATATCGCCGCTGGCCTCCTTGATGCCCGCAATATTGGGGTGGCGGCTGAGGGCCTCCACGACACTGACCGGAATGGAGCAGCCGGTACGGCCGGGGACGTTGTAAAGGAGGCAGGGGATTTCCACCGCGTCGGCAGTTTCCGCAAAATGGCGATACATCCCTTCGGGATTGGCTTTGTTATAGTAGGGGGCGATCAGCAGCAGGGCATCCGCTCCCATATTCTGATATTCAATGCTCTTTTCCACTTGCGTGGCTGTGCAGTTAGAACCGCTTCCCACAATGACGGGGACCCGCCCGTTCACCACCTGAATGGTGTGTGCCACAACGGCGGCGTCTTCTTCGTGGGTCATGGTGGAGTATTCGCCGGTGGTCCCCAAAGTCAAAATGGCGTCGGTCCCTTCTGCGATCTGTCGCTCCAGCAGCTTCGTCAGAACATCAAAGTTGACGCTGCCGTCCTCGTGGAACGGTGTGACCATGGCGACGATCGAGCCCCGGATGTGTTGGAATTTCATATGTGTGCCCTCCATACTTTTTGTTTTTTCAAAAGAAAAAGCCGGTAGAGGCACGCTCCCACCGACAGTTACACACACTGGTGTTCCAGTGTGAACTTTCTGTAAGCAGATAGCGCCCCCGCGGTTGCCCGCAGACAGTCCCATGGGTATTTCCCATGACCCCACCATTCTCCTGCGCCCAGAAGAACAGTTCGGCGGATTTGCCATTCCCGCGTTCTCAGCCTGCCGGCTCCCGAGGGTCCATCGCATCCGCGCCTCTATCTCGTTTTTGTTATCATACCATGGCGGCTTTTCGGATGCAATAGAAATTTTTCCAAAAAACTACCGCTTTCAGACGCAATGTGTTATAGTATGTGGCATCTTTCCCTGTTCAGGAGGCAATGCTTATGTTCCATAACGCTGTGATTCATCGGCGCGCGCTGCACCGGATTCCGGAACTGGATAACCGGCTTCCGGAAACCGTTCAGTATGTCCGTACTGCGCTGACAGGTCTGCACTGTCGGATCTTCAGTCCCGTTACAGGCAGTATCTGCGCATATTTTGACGCTGGAAAGCCGGAGACTGTGGCATTTCGGGCGGATATGGATGCGCTTCCGGTGGAGGAACGTTCCGGTGTGCCGTATGCTTCCGTCCATTCCGGCTGTATGCACGCCTGCGGGCATGACGGACATACGGCCATGATGCTGACACTGGCAGAGCTGGTGGATGCCCGCCGTTCAGAGCTGCCCGGAAATGTGCTGTTTTTGTTTCAGCCCGCTGAGGAGACCACCGGCGGCGCACGGCCCCTGTGCGAAACAGGGATTTTGCAGGCCCATCGGGTCAGCCGGATTTTCGGAATGCATCTTTGGCCGGGATTGGAGGCGGGGAAGGTGTTCACCCGCCCCGGCCCCCTGATGGCGAGAGCCAACGAAGTGACCGTGACCATTACCGGAAAAAGCGTCCACCTCAGTCGGGCCGTGCAGGGAATCGACGCGCTGACCGCAGGCGCGGAATATTTGCGCAGGGCTTATGCCGCAGTGGACAGTCTGCCGCCCGATGAGCCGAGGGCATTCCTGTTTGGGAAGATGAACTCCGGCAGTGTCCGCAATGCCGTCAGCGGAAAGACCGTGCTGGAAGGGAGCCTGCGGACCTATCGGGAAGAGACCTATTCTGTTTGCAGGAACCGCCTGACGGAGCTCGGGGAAACGCTGGCCTGGGAAACCGGCTGCGCGGTGGAGGTGGACATCAATGAGGGATATCCGGCGGTTTGGAATCATGAAGCCCTGTATGAAACCATTTGCGCCGCGCTGGGAGAGCATGCGCCCGATTTGCTGGATGCACCGGTTTTGGCGGCGGAGGATTTCTCTTATTATCAGAAATTCGTACCCGGTGTGTTTTTCTTTCTGGGACTCGGGCAGACACCGGAGCTTCATGCACCGGAATTCTGCTTCGATGACGAACGTGTACTGCCGCGGGGCGTGGATTTTTTGTATCGGCTGCTGATGCTGGCATAAACCATGCGGCTGGACTGGCTGCCTGCTTCTTCGGGATCGTTTTCAGTTCCGGATTCCATGCGGGACTGCCTGAATGAATCTGCACACCCCCCCATTGTCAAACAGCAGCTCCGCTGGTGTGACAATGGGGGGATGTTTGTGTGATGATGACATCGGGCAGCTTCTTACTGAGGAGCTGTCCGGAAGGGTGGCTGCAGCCTTCCCGTTTTTTGAGGAGTCAAACCCGGTTTAGTCGACCTTAGGGCCGGCGGCAACCACATCAGGACTCATATGGGTATATTTTTTGAAGTTCTCTGCAAAGCTCCGGGCAAGCTTCCGGCAGCTCTCGTGATATGCCGCCTTATCCTCCCATGTGTTTTCCGGAATCAGCAGTTCGGAGGGGACGCCCGTGATGGCGGTGGGGACCTGAACGCCGAAGGTCGGATCGGTTACAAAGCCGGCGTTTTCCAGTTCGCCGGTCAGTGCGGCAGTGATCATGGCCCGGGTGTAGCTGAGCTTCATCCGCTTGCCGGTCCCGTTCCAGCCGGTATTGACCAGATAAACGTGAGCACCGGATTTTTCGACCTTTTCTGCCAGCATGTTCGCATAAACGGAAGGATCCAGAGGCAGGAAGGGTTCCCCGAAGCAGGTGGAAAAGGTGGGGACGGGCTCGGTGATGCCGATTTCCGTGCCGGCGACCTTGGAGGTGAAGCCGGAGACAAAATAATACATGGCCTGATTGCGGCTGAGCTTTGAAATGGGAGGCAGAACGCCATAGGCATCGGCCGTCAGGAAAATCACGGTTTTGGGAACGCTCTGGCTCATGCCGGAAAGCTCTGCGTTGGGAATATACTCTACCGGATATCCCACGCGGCTGTTCACTGCCAGAGAGTCGTCATCAAAGTCGAATTCCCGGGTATTCTCATCCATGACCACATTTTCTACCAGAGCGCCGAATCGAATGGCATTGTAAATCTCCGGTTCACCCTCGGGGCTGAGGTTGATGCACTTGGCGTAACAGCCGCCTTCAAAGTTGAAAACGGAATCGTCTGCCCAGCCGTGCTCGTCATCGCCGATCAGCTTCCGGTTGGGATCCGCGGAGAGCGTGGTTTTTCCGGTGCCGCTGAGGCCGAAGAATACGGCGGTGTCTCCGGCCTTGCCGATGTTGGCGGAGCAGTGCATCGGAAATACACCCTGCTTGGGCAGCACGTAATTCATGACGGAGAACACGGATTTTTTGATTTCACCGGCATATTGTGTGCCGCAGATGACGACCTGCCGTTCTTCGTAGTTGACCAGAATTGCGGCCTCCGAGCGGGTCCCGTCGATCTCGGGGATACATTTGAATCCGGGGGCTGCGAGAATGGTGTAGTCCGCGGAAAAATCGCGGAGCTGCTCTGCGGTGGGCCGGCGCAGCAGCTGGTGGATGAACAGGTTCTGGGAGGCAAGCTCGGTGATGACCCGGAAGGCCTGCGTGTATTTGGGATCTGCGCCGGCAAAACCATCAAATACAAAAAGTTCTCTGCCCTGCAGATAAGCCAGCACTTTGCTTCGGATGGATTCGAATGCCTGCTTTTCAATCGGCCGGTTCACAGCGCCCCATGCGATTTCATCATGAACCGCGGGAGTGTCCACAATAAACTTGTCATTGGCGCTGCGTCCGGTATATTTACCGGTTTTGACGACCAGCGCACCGGTGTTGGAGAGCGTGCCTTCACCGCGGCGGAGAGCGTGTTCCGTCAATTGGGCGGGAGTCAGGTTGCGATAGACCGCAGAGGGGTTGATGATACCCAACGCCTCAAGACCAAAAGTTTCCATTTATCAGATTCCTCCTTATTTGCAGAGCCGGACTCCCGAAAAAACCGGCGTCCGGACCGGCGTTCATTGTGGATGCGCCTGCAGCGCTTCGGCGAGACGGGCAAAATCCGCCAATGTCAGCCGCTCGCCCCGAACCTCGGGACTGAGGCCGCAGTGCATGATAGCATTCCGGATCACGTCCCTGCCGTATCCGGGCAGAGCTGCGCTGAGACTGTTTACCAAGGTTTTGCGGCGCAGCAGAAAAGCGCCGCGGATAACTTTGAAAAAGAATGCTTCGTCCCGGACGGCTACCGGAGGAGCCTTCCTCCGGACACACCGCAGCACGGCGGAAGTGACCTTGGGAGCGGGGAGAAACTTTTCCGGCGGAACGTCAAAGAGGGCTTCCGTCTCCATATAGTATTGCAGGAACATCGAGAAGGCGCCGCCATCCGCCGACCCCTGCGGAGCGGAAAGTCGCTGGGCGACCTCCTTTTGAATCAGAACCGTGATCGTCTCGAAACAGGGACTTTCCACCAGCTTTGCCAATACCGGAGTCGTAATGTTATAAGGGAGATTGGCGCAGACAATGGGCCGGAGTCCCTGAAACTTTTCCGCTGCCAGCGCGTCCAGATCCAGTTTCATCACATCCCCCGGCACGATCTCCACATTGGGATATTCCGCCATGGTTTCTGCCAGCACGGGCAGCAGGGAGCGGTCCAATTCTACGGAGACGACTTTTCCGGCCCGTCGGGCCAGTTCCGCAGTCAGGGGGCCGATACCCGGACCGATCTCCAGTACGCCGCAGCTCCGATCCGCCTGAGACGCAGCGGCGATATCCGCCGGAACGGCCGGATCAATGAGAAAATTCTGTCCCATGGATTTGGAAAAATGAAATCCGTGGCGCTCCAAAAGCACCCGGATGGTATGATAATCACATAATTCCATCAGCATACCGCCTTTCGTATTTCTATCAGTATACCAAAAAAAAACCGGCTTGCCAACTTGTAAAAAAACAGATATACTGCGAAAAAGAAGGAAAAGAGGAGAGCATGATGCTGAAAACAATTTTTTTCGATTTGGATGACACCCTGCTGGATTTCACCAGAGCGGAGGCGGAAGCACTGAGCCGGACGCTGCGGGCCTTTGAGATTGAACCGCTTCCGGCAATTCTGGAGCGGTATCACGAGCTGAACCGCCGGCAGTGGGAGCTGCTGGAGGAAGGCGTGATTTCCCGTGAGCAGGTACTGACCTGCCGGTTTGATCTTTTGTTTGAAGAGCTGGGGGTACAGCGCTCCAGTCGGGCGGTCTGCGACTGCTATGAGCAGCGGCTGGCGCACGGGCACTGGTTTGTGCCGGGAGCACCGGAGCTGCTGGAACAGCTGGCTCCCCGATATGACCTGTATCTGGCGTCCAACGGCGCGGCAGCGGTGCAGTATGCGCGGCTGAAAAGTGCAGGGATCGGACATTATTTCCGCGGGATTTTTATTTCCGAGGAGATGCCTGCCGATAAGCCCAGTCCGGATTTTTTCAAGGCGGCTTTTGCGGCCATTCCGGATTTTGACCCGAAGAAGGCATTGGTGGTGGGGGACAGCCTGACTTCCGATATCCGTGGCGGTCGGGATGCCGGACTCCGTACCTGCTGGTTTGATCCGCATGGTCGGCCGCCAAGGCCGGAGATCGTTCCGGATTACAGGATCCAGTCCCTGTCAGAGCTTCCGCCGCTTTTGGAAAGGCTGTAACGGATAAAACTGCCGCCGGTACGATTTGTACCGGCGGCAGTTTTATAAAACATGATGGGTTATTCCAGAATATAGACGGTGCAGCTACGGCGGCCGAATTCGATGCATTCGCGGTAACTGTTGAAATACAAATCGACCTTATTGCCCCGGACACCGGTGTCCCGCGCGACAGACATCCCGTATACGATGCCGTCATTGGTTACAATATACATTCGGGTGCCCAGCGGGATGACCCGCTTATCCACCGCCACAGTACCCACATCCACCAGCGTTCCGGTGGCAGTGGTATAATCCGCGCCGCCATGTCCGGCGGTGTAGGCGGTGGCAGTCATGCTCTTTGCCTGAGAAAAAGCCAGAGTATTGCCGGAAGCAAAGACCAGAGTACCGCTGCCGTCCGCATTTTTCCGGATGTCGGTAACGCGGTCGGACTGTGTGACGGTGGAGGCGGCGGTGCCGTATTCCACGATCTGATCTACTGCGGTACTGTCCAGCTCCTCTACAAACTGACGGCTGATGCGGTTGCCGTTGGACCACACCACCTCGTAGACAGAAGTGCGGACGCCGTCCTTTCCTGTCTGTACGACCTGTTCGGTGCCCTTGGGCAGATCGGGGTTGGCAACGCGGACTGTTTGAAAAGCCTCTGCCTCACGGGTTTCTTCGTAGTAGGTGATGTCCTCCGCGACCGTGATCGTCAGCTCCTGCTGGGACAAATCAACAGCCACCATCTCCAGCGGGCTGGGGGAAATCCCCATGCGGTCCAGCAGGGCGGAGATGCTTTCCTTTCGGGAAACCGTGGAAAGCGTCTCCTGATTATGATGGATTGTGACCTCCAGTTTGGCGTCCAGAGAAATATCGTAGCCCTGACTGCCAGAGGCAACATATACCATATGATCGGACAGATCGGGAACTTCCTGCGAACCGTCCAGTACAATGGCGGAGTCCTCTACGCCTGTGAGAATATACAGGGCGTCTGCCCAGTTGGTGGCAGCGGCGCCGGTAACCAGTGCGGCAGCCACAGCTGTTAGGAGCAAAGCGGGGGATTTCAAATGTGCGAGCAGTTTTTTTTGCAGGTCATGTGTGTTCAAAACCGTACCTCCTGAATGTGGTTTTTCCGGCTCACAGATCTGGTTGGATCGGGAGCACGCAGAGCTGCATCCAGAGTTGGAAACAACTTGTAACTTTTGTTACCAGCTAAAAAACTGGGGACAGTATACACCTATCACCCACTTTTGTCAAGTTTTTGTGGATATCAACGCACTTTTGTTCCCGCTTCGGACAAAATAAAATCAAAAAAATGAAAATTATCCCATATGAAATAAGAAAATAGTAACAAAAAGTAACAAAAATCTGCCCCCCGGCATGAACCATGCCGGGGGGCAGCAGGGGATGAAAGCGGTCAATGTTGTACTTCCGGTGAAAAGCCCAGATCATCCAGCTCATTGACGGCAGTCTGCACACAGTTCTGGCAGCCGTCAATGGTGACCTGCTTTGCTTCCAGATTGACGGTAAAGGTCAGGTTTGCCGCTTCAAGGGCGTTGGTGATGCGCTTGACACAGTTTTCGCACATCATGTCGGGGACGTTGATGATGGTCATGTTTGGTTCCTCCTTTTGAATACAGTGGTTATTTCATCAGTTTTTCCACGGTCCGCACCAATTCATCCACGATTTCCGGATCTCCGTTTCGGATGCCGTCTGTGACACAGGTACGGATGTGGGCAGCCAGAAGCTCACGGGAAAAGGCGTTCAGGGCGGACTGGATCGCGGAGACCTGCGTCAGAATGTCGGTGCAGTAGATTTCCCGCTCCACCATACCGCGGACGCCGCGGACCTGTCCTTCGATGCGGCTCAGGCGTTTGAGAAGCGCCCCGGATTCCTCGGATGACCGGTGCTTGTGCCGGCAGCAATCGGTTGATTCCATGATCGGACCTCCTTCAAAGTTTTGCGCGGCTCAGCCGCAGGGCATTGCCCACCACACATACGGAGCTGAGGCTCATCGCCGCGCCGGCAAACATGGGGGAGAGCAGCGGGCCGCCGAACAGATACAAAAGACCTGCCGCGACGGGGATGCCGATGGTGTTGTAGCAGAACGCCCAGAACAGGTTTTGCTTGATATTCCGCAGGGTCAGGGATGAGAGGCGCAGCGCGCGGGGGACGTCCCGCAGATCCGAGCGCATCAGGACAATATCAGCGGACTCAATGGCAATATCGCTGCCGGTCCCGATGGCGCAGCCCACAGTGGCAGCGGTCAGCGCGGGGGCGTCATTGATGCCGTCGCCTACCATCATCACTTTGCGGCCCTGCGCCTGCAGCTGTTGAACGACACCGGCCTTCTCTTCCGGCAGGACCTGAGCGATGACGTCATCCACACCGACCAGAGCGCCGATATGCTCTGCCGCGGCCTGACGGTCGCCGGTCAGCAATACGGTACGGATCCCTTGCTGTTTCAGAGCTTGAATGGCGGCTGCACTGGTTTCCTTTACCGGATCTGCCACGGAAATCAGACCCAGCAGATGCCCGTCTGCCGCAAAGAACATGGGAGTTTCCCCCTGTGCAGACAGCTGCCCTGCCAGAGTCAGCAAGGGAGCGTGGGAGATCCCGTGTTCCTCCAGAAGCCGCTGGTTGCCGGCCAGAATGGTTTTGCCTTCCCACGTTGCCAGCAGGCCCCGGCCGGAGAGATTTTCGAATGCCGAGGGACGGGACAGCCCCGTCAGCCCCTTTTCTTTGGCATAGGCAGTGATCGCCTGAGCCAGCGGGTGGGCGGAGACGGATTCGACTGCGGCCGCGGTTTGCAGCAAAACGGTTTCCTCGCAGTTCAGCGGAACCACCTTGGTAACGGCAGGCTCCCCTTTGGTCACCGTGCCGGTTTTGTCCAGCACCACAGTGTCAATGCTGTGGGTGATCTCCAGAATCTCGCCGGAGCGAATCAGGATCCCGTTTCGCGCGCCCAGACCGGTGCCCACCATAATGGCGGTGGGCGTCGCCAACCCGAGGGCACAGGGGCAGGCAATGACAAGCACAGAGGTAAAGACCTTCAAAACGAAGGAGAAGGGCTGTCCTGCCACAGCCCAGGCCACAGCGGCCAGCAGCGCGATCAGCATGACGGCGGGGACGAAGACGCCGGCGACTTTGTCGGCGGTTTTGGAAATGGGGGCTTTTTTTCCTTGGGCATCCTCTACAAAGCGGATGATACGGGCAAGTGTGGTATCCTGCCCTGTGCGGGTCACCTGCACATACAGCACGCCGTTTTGGTTGACGCTTCCTCCGATGACCTCACTGCCGGCCTCTTTTTCCACCGGCATACTCTCTCCGGTCAGCATGGATTCGTTGACGCTGCTGCTGCCCTCTGTAACCACGCCGTCTGCGGGAATCCGCGCACCGGGCTTTACCAGTACCAGATCTCCGGATTTCAACTGGCTGGTAGGGACCTCCTGTCCGGAAGCGGCCAGAATGGCAGTGTCCGGAGCCAGCTGCATCAAGGCGGTGATCGCGCCCTTGGTTTTCTGCATATTGCGGCTTTCTAGGAATTTTCCCAAGGAGACCAGCGTCAGCACCACTGCCGCGGATTCGTAGTAGAGATTGTGGACATAACTGTGCGGAGCGTCCGAAATCAGGAAGGTCATGACCACACTGTATAGAAAGGAGCAGGCGGAACCAATGGCAACCAGAGAGTCCATGTTGGGGTTTCCGTGGACCAGAGCCTTAAAGCCGCTGGTAAAGAAATTCCGCCCGCAGTACAACACGGGAATGGTCAGCAGCAGCTGCAAAACAGCGAAGTTTACAGGATGCGTGTGCATGGAAAAGAGATCGGGCAGCGGAAGGGCCGGCAGTCCAAAGGGCAGCATTTGTCCCATGGACACGTATAGAAGGATCAGGGAAAAGATGCCGGCAGTGATCAATTCCGCTTTTTTGCGGCGCAAAGGATCTTCTTCGGTGCCGGCGGGAGAGGGAGGCGGGCTTTCCGGATTTTCCGCGTGGAGTGCAGCGCCAAAGCCGGCTTTTTCCACCTTGGCAATGATCTGTTCCGGACTTACTTGGGAAGGATCATAGCAAATGGTCATGATGCCGGTCGTCAGATTGACCTCGCTGCGGTCTACACCCGGAAGCTTCCGGGTTACCCGTTCCACGGAAGCGCTGCAGGCAGCGCAGTGCATTCCGGAAATATCATATTTTTCTTCCTGCATGAGAGATACCTCCTTTGAGAGAACGATACCCCCGGGGGGTATTTACTGGCAATATCATATACCCCTAGGGGGTATTTGTCAAGTGGATTGGGAAATCATGCTTTTGACACACGGAATTTTCAGAAACCCCCTTGACATTCAAAGGCGGTGTGATATGATGATATTGAAAACTGACAAAAAATTTGCTTGACTAAAAAAAATTAAGAGGTAAGGGGTTATGAAAGAAACGATCAAATGGACTGCCAATCATATGCCGGCCAGCGATGACCGTCAGCTTTCCATCATGTCCCTGAGCAATGTGGCAAAAGCGCGCTTTTTTCACCATAGCTTTCCGCAATATACCGTGACGCCGCTGGCCCAGCTGGATGGGATGGCGCGCTATCTGGGACTGGGGGGCTTGTTTGTCAAGGACGAATCTTACCGGTTTGGTCTGAACGCCTTTAAGGTTCTCGGCGGTTCTTTCGCCATGGCACGGTATATCGCTCAGCAGATGGGGCGCGATGTATCGGAAATGACCTATGACTATCTGACCAGCGAGGCATTGAAGAAAGAGTTTGGTCAGGCAACCTTTTTTACCGCTACGGACGGCAATCATGGCCGCGGTGTGGCTTGGGCTGCCAATAAACTGGGGCAGAAGGCAGTGGTCCATATGCCGAAGGGCAGCAGCCAGACCCGCTATGACAACATTGCCAAGGAAGGCGCTCAGGTCACCATTGAAGAGGTCAACTACGATGATTGTGTCCGCATGGCTGCCGCCGAAGCTGCTGCCACGGAGCATGGCGTGGTGGTGCAGGATACAGCTTGGGAGGGATATGAGGAGATCCCCGCTTGGATCATGCAGGGCTACGGCACCATGGCGGCTGAAGCTGCTGAGCAGATGCGGCAAATCAATGTGAACCGTCCCACCCATGTATTTGTGCAGGCAGGCGTTGGCAGCCTTGCCGGCGCCGTGGTGGGGTATTTTACCAATTTGTTCCCCAATGACCCGCCGAAATTTGTGGTGATGGAGGCGCGTGCAGCCGATTGCCTGTACCGTGGCGCTGTGGCTGGAGATGGAAGTCCCAGAATCGTGGAAGGAGATCTGCAGACCATCATGGCGGGATTGGCCTGCGGTGAACCCAATATCCTCTCTTGGGATATTCTGCGCAATCATGTATCTGCCTTTATTTCATGTCCTGATTGGGTCAGTGCCCGGGGAATGCGGATGCTGGGCGTCCCCGTTAAGGGAGATCCGACGGTCATCTCCGGTGAGTCCGGCGCCGTGGGAATGGGACTGCTGGCGGCGATCATGGAGGATGATACGTACAAGGATCTGCGGGAGCATCTGGGACTGGACCGCTTCAGTCAGGTCTTGATGTTCTCCACAGAGGGAAACACGGATCCCATGAAGTTCCGCAAGGTGCTCTGGGATGGAGAGTATCCTACGGTTTGATGATATGGAATGTTTGGGACGCGGCGGCTTTTGAAGCCGGCCGCGTGCTGTTTTCAGCCGGTGATTGCCGGATCTTTGCCGGAAAGGCTTGAAATCCTAAAATTCCTATGGCAAAATAGGAATTGTAAAGGAGGAATGGAAATGAAGGTATCGACAAAGGGACGTTATGCGCTGCGGTTGATGACTGATATTGCCGCTCATGATAACGGCGGCTATGTATCCTTAAAGGAGGTTGCAAACCGTCAGAACATTTCCATGAAATATTTGGAACAGATTGCCGGACTGCTGGCAAGGGCCGGGCTGCTGGCAAGCGGCCGGGGCGCGCAGGGAGGATACCGCCTGACCCGCCGTCCGGAGGAATATTCTGTGGGGAGTATCCTGCGTCTGACAGAGGGAACACTGGCGCCGGTGGCGTGTCTGGCAGGGGAGGAAAACCGCTGTGACCGGTGCGGGGAGTGCCCTACATTGGATTTCTGGTCAGGACTTTATGCCGCGGTGAATCAATATATTGATCATTATACACTTGCGGATTTGCTGGAGGAACAGATGCGCAAGCAAACGGAAGGACCGGCTTGAGCCGGCCCTTCCATTGTTTCTGTCGGGAAGTTACAGAGACTTCTCGTAGGATTCGATCATCTTCTTGACCATCTGGCCGCCCACGGAGCCGGCCTCGCGGCTGGTCAGGTCGCCGTTATAGCCTTCCTTCAGGTTGACGCCGACCTCAGAAGCGGCTTCCATCTTAAACTTATCCATAGCGGCGCGGGCCTCGGGAACGTTCAGCTTGTTAGAATTCTTGGTAGACATGGTTGTTTCTCCTTTTCATCTTCATCAATTCTTCACTGTGGATTCCTTGGGTATCGCAGCCATAGCTTGTGCTGAAAAGAACGGATTATTCTGGTTTCCTGCCGGAAAAAAATGAAAATAATCATCACAGAACTCTGCGATGCGGCTGTTTTGGAAGAGTTGGAACGCGTAAAGACCGATCTGCCACCGGGGATCCGATCACTTTGTTTGCGGGGAAATACAGAAAAGAGTTGTAAAAATCCCGTTGTTGGTATATCATGTAAGTCAAGACCCATCTGAAACAGGAGGTTTGATTATGAGTAAAACCGCAAGTATGGTCATGAAAATCATTGGCGCCAGCTTGGCTCTGGCGGCATTTGTATGCCTACTGATCGGCGGCTGGCACGACCTGTCCGTGGGATGTACCGGCATGAAAAAGCGGCTGGGAAAGAAATTCAGCTCTGAGTATGACGATTACGCAGACGAGGAACTGTACCAGTAACGATTGCGCAGTGTGAAAAAAGACCCTGCTTGGCAGGGCCTTTTTTCGTGCTGCGGCGGGAGAATCGCGGCATCGCCGCGCGGAAGAATTAGCGGAATGAGGGAACACGATGTATGATGAACTGACAGAAGTCGATATTAAAAAAATGCAGGAGGAAATTGACCATCGGATCCGGGTACTGCGCCCTCAATTGATCGAAGAAGTACAGACAGCCCGGGCTTTTGGCGATCTCAGCGAAAATTTTGAATATAAATGCGCCAAGCAGGCAAAAAACCGCAACGAAAGCCGGATCCGGTATCTGGAGCGGATGATCCGGACTGCCAAGGTCATACAGGTGACGGGACAGGCGGATACCGTAGGGCTTTTTGACAAGGTGACGATTTTTAATGAGATGATGAAGCAGGAAATGACGCTTCAAATCGTGACGACTTTGCGGCAGGATGCATTGAAAGGCCTCATCAGCAAGGAGTCTCCTGTCGGGAAGGCCCTGTTGGGGCGAAAGGTGGGAGAACGGGTGCAGGTAGAAGTCAACGCTGCCTTGCGGTATTTTGTGGAGATTCGTGCTATCGAAAAGGGGCAGGATGACGATTCTCTTGAAATCAGCAGCTATTGATGAATCTATGCAGCCAAAGCCCGCAGCCGTACAGAGAAACTGCGGCGGCAGAAGAGGAGGGTGAGAGCCGTGCATCCGATTTGTGCAAAGAGTATCCTCTCTGCCGACAATGGCATGAACCTGTACCGGGGATGCACCCATGGCTGCATTTACTGTGATTCCCGCAGCACCTGCTATCAAATGGACCATCTCTTTGAAGATGTGGCAGTGAAGGTCAATGCCCCGGAACTGCTGGAAGCGGCGCTGCGGCGAAAGCGGCAGCGGTGCATGATCGGGACCGGTTCTATGTGTGACCCCTATCTGCCGCTGGAAAGGGAACTGAAATTGACCAGACGGTGCTTGGAATTGATCGACCGGTACGATTTCGGCATTTCGATTTTGACCAAATCAGACCTGATTCTGCGGGATCTGGAGCTGCTCCGGCATATCAACCAAAAAACCCGTGTGGTGGTCTGCACCACGCTTACAACGTATGATGAGGAGCTGTGCCGTGTTCTGGAACCCCATGCCTGTTCAACACGGCAGCGTTTTGAAATGCTGCGGACTATGCGGGAGCAGGGGATCCACACCGGCGTATGGCTGTGCCCGATTTTGCCGTTCCTGAATGATACGGAGGAAAACCTGCATGGACTGCTGGAGTATTGCTTTGCAGCAGGGGTGGAAGCCATCGTGAATTTTGGCTTTGGCGTCACGCTGCGGGATGGGAGCAGGCAGTATTTTTACCGGCAGCTGGATGCACAATTTCCCGGAATGAAAAACCGGTACATGGAAGCATTTGGGGACCGCTACCAATGCACAAGCCCCAACCATCCCCGCCTGTGGGCACAGTTCCGGCAAGCCTGTGAGGCCCGCGGCGTGATCCGGGAACCGGAAAAAGCCATGCTATGGCTGCGAGAATTTCGAGATCAACGGACTGGAGAGCAGATGGCTCTCTTTTCATAAAAAATCATGAGGAGGCGTTCTTATGTTATTTCTCTGTTATCCCAAATGCACGACCTGCCAAAAGGCAAGGGCGTATCTGGATGCCCGCGGCATCGCCTATGATCTGCGGGATATCAAGCTGGAGCATCCGTCCGCGGAGGAGCTGACAGAATGGTGGCGGAAAAGCGGTCTGCCGCTGAAGAAATTTTTCAATACCAGCGGCTTGCAGTATAAAGCTCTGGGCCTGAAGGACCGGCTGCCGGCCATGACGGAGGAGGAGCAGCTTGCACTGCTGGCAACCGATGGAATGCTGGTCAAGCGTCCGCTCCTGATCGGTGACGGGGTTGTGCTGACGGGGTTCCGTCAGGCGGAATGGGATGAAAAACTGAAATGATCCGGCAATTTGATCTGGCACCGCTGGATGGGATCACCAAGGTGGTGTTCCGGCAGGTGTGGAGCCGCCATTTCGGCGGAGCAGACCGCTGTTTTATCCCGTTTTTTTCCCCTACGGATCAGCATGTCATGACCGCCCGGGACTTTCGGGAGCTGGACCCTGCCGCCAACAGGGGGATGTCTGCCATTCCGCAGATCATGAGCTGCAAGGCGCCGGACTTTTTATGGGCGTCGGAGGTGCTGGGAGATCTGGGATATCTGGAAGTGAACCTGAATTTGGGCTGTCCCTCGGGTACCGTGACCGCCAAGGGCAAGGGGGCAGGCTTCTTGGCAAGGCCGGAGGAGCTGGATCGCTTTTTTGAGGAGGTATTCTCAAAGGTGCGGCTGCCGGTGTCCGTGAAGACCAGACTTGGGATCAGCGACCCGTCAGAGTTCTCAAAACTGCTGGGGATCTACAACCGGTATCCCATTGCCTGCCTTACCATCCATGCCCGCGTGCAAAAGGAAAAATACCGGGGCCGTGTGCATTTGGAGACGTTTGGGGCGGCACTGGAGCAAAGCCGCAATCCGGTTTGCTATAACGGGGATCTGCGGACTGTGGCGGAGGTGCGGACACTGGAGGAACGGTTTCCGGAGCTGGAG
Organism: Dysosmobacter sp.; assembly: GCA_026169195.1. Classification (GTDB taxonomy): domain Bacteria; phylum Bacillota; class Clostridia; order Oscillospirales; family Oscillospiraceae; genus Oscillibacter. Next base: position 64,205 of record JAPFEH010000046.1, read on the forward strand.
ACCGCCATGATCGGCCGCGGTGCGGTGGCAGATCCGGCGCTGCTGCGAAAGCTGCGGGGGCGGTCCGTCTGCCACACGGGAGGAATTACAGGATTTCACCAGAGACCTGTATCAGTCCTATCAGGCGTTTTATGGGCAGGTAGGGACAGCCGCCCAGCGAATGCGGGAGATCTGGTTCTATCTGATCCACCTGTTTGATGATGCGGAGCGGCTCAATAAAAGAATGCGCCGGTTCAAAAATCCGGGAGAATATGAAGCCGCGGAAGCGGCGATTTTTCAAGAGCTTCCCTTACGGCAGGAGGCACAGGGAGACCTGATTTGATCCTGCCGGACAGGTTCCATGAGAAGTTTGATGCAAAGAAACGGCTGATACGCTGAAACGAACTGCCCCCCATCTGTCAGACAGTATGATATACGATCTAACAGATGGGGGGATTTTTATGGCAAAGGGGACACGGAACAAACGAGACACGCCAGCGTTCAAAGAAAAGGCAGCAGGCCCCCTCACAGCAGAACATCAGCGGCTGCGTGCAGAGGCAGCCTGCCTGAAAAATTTGCAGATCACCCCAAATGAAAGCCTACAAAACAGTAAACTGCCAATAAAAATGCCGCAACAGTCAGGAGCGTGAATACAACACCGTTCAGAGCGGACTTGATCATTCCTTTTTTCCATCTCTTTGAAAGCTGTTTAATCTCATGTGCTTCCGTAATATTCTGTTCCTTTTGGGAAATAATCGGGAACGTATCCATTGCCGCCAATTCATGGCGGCAATTTTCACAATGGGAAAGATGCTCCGCAATCATTGCTTTGCTATCATCACTGCATACCTCATCGTGGTACAGCGGAAGCAAATCTTTGATAATATCACAAGAAATATTCATTTCATTTCCTCCTGTAATTGTTTTTTTGCTCTGTAAAATATCAGCCTTGCCCAACTGTCTGTTTTGCCAAACAATTCGCCTATTTGCGAAAACGGCAGCTCTCCAAATACTCTTAACGTAAACACTTCTCTATAAGGTTCTTTCAAAGCATGAAGAAAAGTATGTAATTGTTTTGATGTTTCTTTATCCAACAGTGAACGTTCAAGATCAGCGGAGAAATCTTGACATTCCCCATCTTCATTTGCTGTAAATCTGTGTTGCTTTTTTACAAAGGAAAAGTAGGTGTTCTTTGCTATTTGACAAAGCCAGACATATAATTTGCAATCGCCATGAAAGCTGTCAATAGATCGCATGGCCTTGAAAAATGTTTCTTGCGTTACTTCCTCGGCAACGGCCTCATTTCTGCAAAGCGACAGAGCATATTTATAAACATCAGAGAAGTATTCTGTATAAATTTTTCCAAAGTCCGGTGCATCCACTTTCTCACCTCCTGTTCATCGATAAGACTTTCGATTGGTTCATCCGTTTCAAAATTTTTTCTTCTGCTGTCCGTAGACTTTCTCCATTCTTCGGGGGTAGCCGGATTGCTGCAATCTTCGCAGCACTGTGCATATGCGCACTGGCGCAATCATCATTTATATCGTTCTTCCCCGATTCTTGATCTATATAGCAGCGATCCGGTCAGCTATACGATCTCAGACAGACCGGTCTTGAGTATGGGGACTCCTATGTCAGACAAGGCATTTGAACAAATACCAGACGCACCAATTTGATTTTTCACTTGGATCGAGGCAAAGCGAAAGGACCTGCCGCCTGCTTTCCGCAGACAACAAGCCCTTTTGGCTGCTTGAATAATTTTTAACGCAAACGATTGTCTAATTTAGGGGGCATTTCAAAAAGTGTGTCTGGCGTTTTTTGACAGAGGAAATGCTGCAATCAAAATTTCAGCAGATTTAAGCCGACCTCCGGATCGAATGCCCGGTCTACGGTACCGGGAATGACGGTGACGACCAGTTCTCCGGTGGCGCTGATCACGGCGCGATTCAAATGCCCGCCGACCACATGACCGCTTTCGTCTCCGGCGCTCATGTGCAGATGGCAGTAATATTCGCCGTTCATGGTGCTGACGGTACCCGTCAGCGAGACGATCTCGTAGCAGCCCTGAAAGCGGTTGGATTGGTAGGTTTTCTCTGCCGGGCGAAAGACGCCGAGGGTCAGGTCGTTGACAGCGCCAAGCCCCTGAACGGTCGCCAGAGAAATATGCTCCTTGAGAGACAGCGCCTTGACCTGCTCCAGAACTTCCTCGCCGCGGTCCAACCGCACCAGATAGGTGTTTTCAAATTTTTGATATTCCATGTGAAAATCCCTCCTGTGTTTTTTTTCAGAATAACATGGCAGAAGCGGAAAAGCAAGAATCGCATCCGGCAGCCCGCCGGATCAAAAGCAGCGGTGAAAACGTCTGCGCTTTCACCGCTGCCAAAATGCCGGTTATCCGCCAAGATAGGCTTTTTTGATGGCGGGGCTTGCCAGCAGTTCCCTGCCGGTGCCGGAGGTGACAATTTTGCCTGTCTCCAGAACGTAGCCGCGGTCGGCGACACTCAACGCTGCGGCAGCATTTTGTTCTACCAGCAAAATGGTCGTTCCGGCTTTGTGAAGGTTTTGAATGATCTCAAAAATCTGCTCCACCAGAATGGGGGCAAGCCCCATGGATGGCTCATCCAGCATCAGCAGCTTGGGATGACTCATCAGCGCGCGCCCCATAGCCAGCATCTGCTGTTCGCCGCCGGAGAGCGTTCCTGCGATCTGCTTCATGCGTTCTTTCAAACGGGGGAACAGCGCATAAATGGTGTCCAGATCCTGCGCGATGTTTTTTCCGGTTTGCGTATAAGCGCCCATTTCCAGATTCTCCTGAACGGTCATCTGCAAAAAGACGCGGCGGCCTTCCGGAACCAGCGCCAGCCCCTTGGAAACGACTTTATGACAGGGAACCTTATCCAGCGGTTCCTCCAAAAAGGTGATGGAACCGGTGCGGCTGTGCAGCAGGCCGGAGATGGTATTGAGGGTGGTGGACTTTCCGGCGCCGTTGGCGCCGATCAGCGTCACGATCTCCCCCTCGTTTACCTCAAAGGAGACATCTTTGACGGCATGGATGCTGCCGTAATAGACGTTGATGTTATCGACTTTCAAAATGGATGCCATGTGCTCACGCCTCCTTCTGCTTGCCCAGATAGGCCTCAATGACCGCGGGGTTGGATTGGATGTCCTCAGGGGTCCCCTTGGCGATGATGCGACCGAAATTCAGCACGGCGATGCCTTCGCAGATGTTCATGACCAGATTCATGTCGTGCTCGATCAGCAAAATGGCGATTTGGAAGGTATCCCGGATGTTGCGGATGTTTTCCATCAACTCGGCGGTTTCAGAGGGGTTCATGCCGGCGGCCGGTTCATCCAGCAGCAGCAGACTGGGGTTAGTCGCCAAGGCACGGACGATCTCCAGACGGCGCTGTGCGCCATAGGGAAGAGAGCCGGCCTTGGCGCCGGCGAGGTCGGCCATATTGAAAATGGACAGCAGCTCCATGGCCCGGTCATGGGCCACCCGTTCTTCTTTCCAGAAGCGGGGGAGACGGAAAATTCCGCTCCACATATTGTAGTGCATATGGGCGTCCATAGCCACGGTTACATTTTCTTCCACGGTCAGGTCGTTGAACAGACGGATGTTCTGAAAGGTGCGGGCAATGCCGGCACGGTTGACCTGTGCGGTATTCATATTGTGCGTATCATTGCCGTCCAGCAGAATGGTGCCCTTCGTGGGCTGGTAAACTTTGGTCAGCAGGTTGAAAACCGTGGTTTTTCCGGCGCCGTTGGGGCCGATGAGGCCGGTGATCTCCGTGCGGCCGATCGCCATATTAAAACCTTCCACGGCAGCGAGACCTCCGAAGTTGATGCCCAGATTGATACACTCCAGAATGGGGCGTTTGTCAACATCCCGCTCCGTCAGCAGGTTGGGAGAGGGCATGGGGACCAGTTTTGGAAACATATCAGACAGCCTCCTTTCTGACGTGCTTGCGGGGTTTGAAACGGCTGAAGAATGTTTTGAGCGTGGGATTGTTGGTAGCCAGCATCACAAGGATCAGCACGATGGCGTATACCAGCATCCGGTAGTCGGAGAAGGCACGCAGCAGCTCCGGCAGGACGGTCAGAGCGGCGGCGGCGATCAGGGACCCCCACAGGTTGCCCAGACCGCCCAAAACAACAAACACCAGAATCAGAATGGACGTGTTGAAGTTGAATTTGGTGGCCTGAAGGGAAGAGAAATTGAGACCGTACAAAGCGCCGGCAGCGCCTGCCAGAGCAGCGGACGTCACAAAGGCCATCATTTTATACTTGGTAAGGTTGATGCCGACGCTTTCCGCGGCGATGGCGTTGTCCCGCAGTGCCATAATGGCGCGCCCTGCGCGGCTGTGCTTCAGATTCAACACAACAAACAGGGTTACCATCACCAGAAGGAAGCCGGCGGTAAAGGAGGAGATGATGGTCGTGCCGGTAGCACCCTGCGCTCCTTTGATGATGGCGATACCGCCTTCCTGCATACCAAGGTCGGCGACGGTTTTGCTGCCGGTGAGATTGAAGGCCACATGAAGGCCGTTGGCATCATAGCCCACCAGCAGGCAGTTGATCAAATCCTTGATGATCTCGCCGAAAGCCAGCGTGACAATTGCCAGATAATCGCCCCGCAGGCGCAGGACGGGCGTGCCCACAATGATGCCGGCGATGGCGGCAGCGGCAGCGCCGATGACCATGGCCGCTGCCAGCCGCAGGGGCGCAGAGGGAATGACGGTTTGCAGGCTCATGGCGGCCACAACGCCGGAGAAGGCGCCCACGCTCATAAAGCCGGCGTGGCCCAGACTCAATTCTCCCAAAATGCCGACGGTCAGGTTCAGGGAGACCGCCATGGACATATAGCAGCAGATGGGCACCAGCTGACCGGTCAGGGAGCGGCTCAGGGAACCGTTGGAGCTGAGAAAGCTCATCACGGCAAACGCAATAATGACACCCAGATATGTCAGGAAGTCTGTACGGGTATGCTGCTTGATCGACAGTTTTTTCATAGCACACACCTCACACTTTCTCCGGGACATATTTGCCCAGCAGACCTGCGGGTTTCACCAGCAGGACAATGATCAGCACGGCGAATACGATGGTATTGGCCAGATTGGTAGAGATGTAGGCCTTTGCCAGCGCTTCGATGATGCCCAGCAGCAGTCCGCCCAGAAAGGCGCCGGGAATGGAGCCGATCCCGCCGAAGACGGCGGCGGTAAAGGCCTTGATGCCGGGCATGGAGCCGGTAGTGGGCTGCAGCGTGGGATAGGAAGAGCACAGCAGCACACCGGCCACAGCAGCCAGCGCAGAACCAATGGCAAAGGTGGTGGAGATGGTGGCGTTGACGTTGATGCCCATCAGCTGGGCGGCGCCCTTATCCTCGGAACAGGCGCGCATGGCTTTGCCCATTTTCGTTTTTCCGGTAAAGAGTGTCAGGGCGATCATGATTACAACACAAGAGGCCATGGTCAGCAATGAGATGTAGGAAATGGAGAGCTGACCGTGAAACAGCTGCAGAGCATTGACCTCGCCTTGTGCATTGGTCGCAGGAATCAGGGAAGGGTAGACCTTGGGGGCGGCTTTCCAGATCAGCAGAGCGGTGTTTTGCAGAAAGTAGCTGACGCCGATGGCGGTAATCAAAACCGCCAGAGAAGGAGCGCTGCGCAGGGGCTTGTAGGCAAGGCCTTCGATGACAATGCCCAGCACCGTGCAGACCGCCATAGCCAGAATCAGTGCCAGCCATCCGGGCAGTCCTAAATAGCTGACGGCACAAAAGGAGATATAGCCGCCTACCATAATAACGTCGCCGTGGGCGAAGTTCAGCATTTTGGCAATGCCGTATACCATCGTGTAGCCAAGTGCGATGATGGCATAAACGCTTCCCAGACTGATGCCGCTGATGAGATAGGAGAGAAATTCCATAGGGACACACCTCTTTTTCTGTTTGTTTTCTCTCTTTCCATGGCAGAAAAACGGACAGAAACAGAATTCTGTCCCTGTTTCCGCCATAGAACACGGGGGGACCGAAGGGGGCCGCAGCCCCCTTCGGCAGAATCGTTTGGAGATGGGGTCTGGATCAGGGAGTGACGTACAGGCCGTCCTTGATGACAAAGGCAGTGGGGGCCTTGGAAACCTCGCCATTGACGGACCAGGTCATGTCCTTGCCGGTCAGGCCGGAGTAAGTCAGTGTGGGCATCACGGGAACCAGAGCCTCGCAGATGTCGGTGGAGGACATATCAGAGGTGCAGCCGGCAGCTTCCAGAGCGGCCTTCATGATGTACACGCCGTCATAGGCGTCAGCGGCAAACTGGTTGGGAGTCACGCCGAACTGAGCCTCATAGGCTTCAACAAAGGACTTGTTTTCCTCCAGTGTAGCGGAGAAGGGGGTCAGCAGCATCAGCCCTTCGGCCAAAGAGGTATCAAAGCCTTCCAGCGTCAGGATGCCGTCCATACCGTCCACGCCGAAGAAGGTGGGAGCATAGTTCATGGCAGCGGCCTGTGTCAGAATGACGGAAGCGGGCTGATAGTAGATCGGCATGAAAACGGTGTTGGCGCCGGCGGCCTGTGCGGCAGTCAGCTGCACGGAAAAGTCGGTGGCGGTGTCATTGGTAAAGGTGCCCTCGTAGACAACGTCCAGTCCCTTGGCGCCGGCCTCGGCCACAAAGGTGTCCCGGATGCCCTGAGAATAGGAATCGTCGTTCCGGTAAATCACAGCGATTTTAGCGTCAGCCATGTTTTCCGCCATATAATCGGCGGAAGACACGCCCTGATTCGGGTCGGTGAAGCAGACCTGAAACACGTTGTCCTTGCCGGCGGTAACGTCAGCGGAAGAAGCAGAGGGGGTCAGCATAAAGGTGCGGTCGCTGCCGGCCTGTGCGGCAACAGCAACGGAAGGACCGGTGGTGGTGGGGCCGACCATAACCTGCATGCCCCAGTCCATCAGATTGTTGTAGGCGTTGATGGAGGTTTCGCCGTCGTTAATGTCGTCCTCGGACTGAAGTTCGAACTTCACGGCGCTGTCACTGGCGTTGATCTCGTCAACGGCAATTTTGGCGCCGTTGGCTACGGCCTGCCCGTAGATCGCAGCATCACCGGTCAGAGGGCCGATGGTACCCAGCTTGAAAACGGCGCCTTCTGCACTGGGGGCGGAGGGCTGCTCGGCATTGCCGGGGGCGGGGGACTCTTCTTTGCCGCCGCCGCAGGCAGTCAGGCCAGCGACCATGACCAGAGTCATCATGAGTGCAAACAACTTCTTTTTCATCTGAATGTCTCCTTTGCAAAATAGAATGGAAAAATTATACAAAAAAGCGGCTCCGCCATCAGCGGAGCCGCTTTGCTGTATCAAAACAGTGGTGCGGTTCTTCGCATTTTTGGCGTGTGAGGATTCTTCATGACCAGCAGTACCAGTACCAGAATCGCTACTACCAGAATAGACAAGCGTACCAGCAGGAAGCGAATCAGGGCGCAAATAATAATGGACGCCATCAGAATGGCGTCCATAATCAGAGCAATATGAGCAGACTGCATGGTAGCAGCCTGTGCGCAGGAAGAAGCGGCGTTCGCACAGGGAGCGGACGCACCGTGAGACATCATCTGTGTGTTGTACATGGACTTCATCATCATGGCGTCTGGCTCCTTTCTGTGGGAAAACCCGTGTTTGATTGTTTTTTATTCTAGCGGTTTAGTGTCGAAAAGTCAATCGTCAGTTTGACGGCGTAATGCACGGAAATGGGCTGTTAAAATGATAACTATTGTTCGTATTAAACAAAAAACTCCGGAAAACAGATTTTTCAGCAGTTTCGTTGTATGAAAAAAGAAGCAGACCGCGCAAGGAATCTTTTCCAAAAAACAACAGACAAAGGGGAGGAGACGCCAGTGCCCGCGGAAAAGAAACATCAAAAAATCTGCAAGATATGTCTTAACATATCTTGCAGACGATGGCTGCCATCCGGCAGAAAACTCAGGAACAGTGCTTGGTGCAGCGGGAACAATCACCGCCGCATCCGCCTTTGTGCCGGCGGCAGGATCGCAGGGCCAGCAGCAGCCAGCCTCCGATCAGCAACAAAATCAAAAGTTCCAACATAAAAACCTCCGGTTTCTATCACGACAGGTTGGTGCAATCAGGGAATACAGGTCTTGAGCAGACAGAGGTTCGGGTTCATTTTGGAAAATAACTGGACTTTGCGGTCGTATGGTAAGCAGCCATACAGGATTATGATTCCAAGGCTTTCTTTAAGTCCGAAATAAATCGTGTTTGCTGTCTCGTTAAGTAGGGTTTCATGAACGGTCTCATAAACCATTTTTTGGGAAAGATCGTTTCTGTGAAGCTTACGGTTGTGCCGGCTCCTTCAGAAGTGAAAATACCGACCCAATGACCCGTTATATTCCTGTTTTCCATATCAAACTCCCATCGTTTATATGGATCTGCAGCCGTAACGGTAAATGTAGTGGCGTATCCTTCTTTTGTATACTCAATAAATTGTTTGTCATGGATCGTTTCTGTTTTGCTCAAATCGCTTCGCCATGTACTGTATTGATCCACTGCTGAAACAATCTCCCAAACTTGTTCAACATCATGGTTGATGAATTCTTTTATATTGGAAGTTACCATGTCGGCACGACCTTTCAAATCGGATGAGGGGATGAACTGTTCAGCTGACGGGATCGTCTTGAAGGAATGTTCCGTGAGCGCGCAGCGCGTTTTACTGCTGCGCGCTCACAGATTGCCCGGTCTGCTTGATTAGAAGAGCAGCAGGGCTGCATGATATACCAGAAAGGCTGCGACCCACGCCACAACGCATTGGCTGGCTGCTACACCGGCAGCCTTCCAGCCGGAACCAAGCTCCCGCTTGACAGCGGAAATCGCGGCAACGCAGGGAGTATACAGCAGGGTAAAGGTCAGGAAGCTGACGGCGGTGACCGGAGTGAACAAGGTTCCGAGAGCGGCTGCGGACACGTCGGTTCCGGCTCCGGTCAGGATGCCCAGCGTGGAAATGACGGATTCCTTGGCAATGAAACCGGTGATAAGGGCGGTGGAAACGCGCCAGTCACCAAAGCCCAGCGGGAGGAACAGGGGGGCGACCAAAGCGCCCACCGTGGCCAAAAGACTGTCAGAGCTGTCGGTTACCAGATTGAGCCGGGTATCAAAGGTCTGAAGGAACCAGACGATGATCGTGGCCACGAAGATGATGGTGAAGGCACGGGTCAAAAAGTCCTTGGCTTTATCCCAGCACAGCTGCCCTACGCTGCGGGCAGAAGGAAACCGGTAGTTCGGAAGTTCCATGACAAAGGGAACGGGATTTCCGCGGAAGGCGGTAGCGCCCAAGATCTTGGCGGCCAGAATTCCCACCAGAATGCCGCCGAAGTACAGGGCGATCATCACCAAAGCTGCATGCTTAGGGAAAAAGGCGGCGGAGAAGACACCGTAAATGGGGATTTTGGCAGAACAGCTCATAAAGGGCGTCAGCAAAATGGTCATCCGCCGGTCCCGCTCGGAAGCCAGCGTTCTGGTTGCCATAATGGCAGGGACTGAGCAGCCGAAACCGATCAGCAGCGGTACGATGCTGCGGCCGGAAAGGCCGATCTTTCGCAGCAGCTGATCCATGAAAAAGGCCACCCGCGCCATGTATCCGGTATCTTCCAGAATGGAGAGGAAGAAAAACAGCACCACGATGATGGGGAGAAAACTCAGTACGCTGCCGACGCCGGCAAAGATTCCGTCGATCACCAGACTGTGAACCACCGGATTCAGACCATAGGCAGTCAAAGCGGTATCCACCGCTGCGGTCAAGGCGTCAATGCCGACTGCCAGAAGATCGGATAAAAACTTTCCGATGACATTGAAGGTCAGATAGAAAATCGCCAGCATGATAGCGAAAAACAGCGGCAGAGCTAAATATTGATTGGTGACGATCCGGTCAATGGCCTCGCTGCGGGCATGTTCTTTGGACTCCCGGCATTTGACCACCGTATTGCGGCAAATACCCTCAATGAAGTCGTACCGCATATCGGCCAGCGCGGCATTGCGGTCCATCCCGTGTTCAGCTTCCATTTCCTGAACACTGTGTTCCACCAGCTCCAGTTCGTTTTGATCCAGCTTCAGACGCCGGCAGATGTCTTCGTCCCCTTCAATGAGCTTGGTAGCGGCAAAGCGCACCGGAAGTCCGGCGCTTTCTGCATGATCTTCGATCTGGTGCACCACTGCGTGGATGCAGCGGTGGACCGGACCGGGCGCACAAAAGTCGTATACCGATGGATAAGCCTTGGATTTTGCAGTGGCTTCTGCTACCCGGATCAATTCGTCCACACCCTGATTCTTCACGGCGGAGATGGGAACCACCGGAATTCCCAGAGATCGGGACATTGCTTTGACATCAATGGTACCGCCGTTGGCAGAAACTTCATCCATCATGTTCAGCGCCAATACCATGGGAATCCGCATTTCCATCAGCTGCAGCGTCAGATAGAGGTTTCGCTCAATGTTCGTGGCGTCCACGATGTTGATGATGCCGTCCGGCTTTTGACCGATGATAAAATCCCGGGTGACGATCTCTTCGGGAGTGTAGGGGCGGATCGAGTAGATTCCGGGCAGATCTACCACCTGACAGTCTTTCAGGCTGCGAATAGCGCCGGACTTCTGATCCACGGTTACGCCGGGGAAGTTGCCCACGTGCTGATTGGAGCCGGTGAGCTGATTAAAAAGCGTGGTCTTTCCGCAGTTCTGATTGCCGACCAGAGCAAAGATCATCGTGCCTTCACCTCCACGGAGATGTTCCGGGCGTCCTCTTTCCGCAGAGACAATGCATACCCCCGGACACGCAATTCCAGAGGATCTCCCAGCGGCGCGGTTTTTTCTATGCGGACAGCGGTTTTGGGGATCAGCCCCATATCCAGCAGCCGGCAGCGAAGGGCACCTTCGCCGCCTACTGCGGTGATCACGGCCTCTTGACCGATGGGTAATGTATCTAATGTCATGTTGATAGCCTCCTGAAGTTAGCTTCTTCTAACTATGAAGAGTTTACCACGGCTAACTCCATCCGTCAAACACAAATCTGGCAGAAAGTTGTAGAAAAAACGCAGACCATATTGTATAAGACAGAGAGAAGGGGAATTTCCCTGTTTCGGTGGGCGGTATCGTTTCTCCCGCAGAAAAGGAAAGGGGAGCTGCGCCGTCAGGAAATGAATGTGCCGGAGGAAATCCGGTACGATGGCATGAAAAAACCGCCCCCTGATGCGGCCGAACCGGCATCAGGGGGTGGTGATGAACGATGATCGTTTCTGCTTATGCAGAAATCGAGGGGACAGGGCTGAAATCTGCAAGAACGGCAGGGGGTCACTTGCGTCCAAAGAGTGTTTTGAAAAAGGATTTTTTGCTTTTTTGCAAACGGGAAACGGCTTCTGCCGCGCCGGAAAAGCCGGCTTCCTCTGCTGACCGGTACAGCGCCAGTGCCCGCTGAAGATCCTGCGGCGTTCCGGTTCCGTGCTCGCAGCACCAGGCCAGATGATAGCAGGCGCGGGGATCATGCTGCTCTGCGGATTTTTCATACCATCGGACGGCCGCGCTCCAATCCTGTGCCACGCCAACGCCAATCTCATAAAGGTAACCCAGATTGCAGGCGGCGGTTCGATCGCCGCTTTCCGCGGCCTGCTGATACAAAGCTGCCGCTTTTTCAGGGTCTTTCGGAATCCCGTAGCCAAATTCGAAGCAGACCCCCAGATTGCACTGGGCACGGGGATAGCCTGCATCAGCAGATTTTTCATACCAGTATGCAGCCTGCCCCCAATCCTGCGGCAGCCCGCGTCCGGACTCATAAAGATAACCGAGATTACACTGCCCTGCGGGATCGCCCTGTTCCGCCGCCTGCCGGTACAGAGCCGCTGCTTTTTCCAGATCCTGCTCCACGCCTTCACCGTACTCGTAGCAGACGCCAAGATTGCATTGAGCAGGGGGGTAACCGGCTTCTGCGGACTGTGTATACCAACGAACGGCATCGGTCCAGCTTTGCGGGATACCGCAGCCCCGCTTGCTGCAAACGCCCATGCAAAACATCCCGCGGGGATCGTGCTGCTCCGCCGCCTTCCGGTACCACCGGACTGCGGTCTCCGGGTCTGCTGCTACGCCTTTTCCGTACTCGTAACACCATGCGAGGTTGCATTGGGCGCGGGGCATTCCCTGTTCTGCGGCAGCGCGGTACCAGCGGACGGCCTCTTCCCAGCTTTGCGGCACGCCCGCTCCGGTCTCATAAAGATAGCCGAGATTGCACTGGCCTGCCGGATTTCCCCGTTCCGCCGCGCAGCGGTAGAGTGAGGCTGCGGTTTCCATGCTTTTGGCGACACCTTCGCCCCGCTCATAGCAAACGCCCAGATCACACATGGCCGCCGCGGAGCCTGCGTCAGCCGCCTTTTGATACCACCGGCAGGCTTCCGCGGCATCCTGCGCCACCCCAAGACCGTAGTCATAGGCGTGAGCCACGCAGAAAAGCCCTCTGGAGTCGCCCTGCTCTGCGGCGCGGCGGTACCAGAAAAGGGCGTCCTTATAGCTCTGCTCCACGCCCTTGCCGTGCTCATAACACCATGCGAGGTTGCATTGGGCGCGGGATGCCCCCTGTTCGGCTGCGATCCGGTACCACCGGACGGCTTCCTCCCAGCTTTGTTCAACACCCTCTCCGCTTTCATATAAAAAACCAAGGCAGCAGGCAGCGTCTTCCTCACCCTGCTCCGCTGCTTTCCGATACCATTCCGCAGCCGCGGTCTGGTCCTGCGGAACACCGCGGCCCCGTTCGCAGCATAATCCCATGCAAAGCTGCCCGCGGGGATAGCCCTGCTGCGCGGCTGCCAGATAGAGCTCCGCTGCGGCACGGTCATCCTGCACGACCCCTTTTCCGTATTCGTAGCACCATGCCAGATTGCATTGGGCGCGGGCCAGTCCCTGCTCTGCGGCGGCGCGGTACCAACGGACGGCCTCCTCCCAGCTTTGCTCCACGCCTTGACCGGATTCATAGCAAAAACCAAGGCAGCACTGGCCGGAGGCGTTGTTTCCCTCGGCGCCTGCGCGGTACCATTTGACGGCCTGCTCCAGATCCTGCGGCACACCGGTTCCGAATTCCAGACAGCGGCCCAGCTCCGTTTGCGCAGAGGGATAGCCCAGCCAAGCGGCGGAGCGGTACCATTTCGCCGCTTCTTCCGGGTCGGCCTCCACGCCGTCTCCCCGCTGATAGCATTCGCCCAGCAAAAACTGCGCACGTGGGAAGCCCTGTGCGGCTCCTTTGCGGAAGCATTCCAGTGCTTTGGAACTGTCTTTTTCCACACCAATCCCGCAGAGGAAGCAGTAACCCAGATTGGTCAGTGCAGGTATGTATTCCTGCGCAGCCGCACCGGCATACAGCAGCGCGGCCTGTCGGGGATCTGCCTGCACGCCGACGCCTGCTTCCAGACACCAGCCAAGATTGGTCTGTCCCAAGGGGTCCCCCAGAGCTGCCGCCTGCTGGTAACAGGCCAGCGCGTCTGTCTCCCGCCGGTCCTCCACGGCCTGATCGCCCAGACAGACCCAGTTGGAGGCGGTCAGTTCCTCGCTGCTCAGGGAATAAAAAAACGTTCCGCCGCAGCGCGGGCAGGTGTCCGGTTCTGTCTCGGCTGCAAACCCGCAGTCGGGGTTTTCACAGCAATAATAGTCCATGCTTTGCTCCTGTCAACCGTCCTCCGGCAGAAAACCGGAGTCATCGTGGTAAAACTCCAGAAAAGAGTGGGCTTTTCCCCGGTATTTGAAACCGGGGAACGTGTCCAGCTGGACGCCGTGAACAGCCCTGAAGATGCTCTTTTCGATGTTGGGATTGGTTTTTTTCAATTCCCGCAGCAAAAGCTTCATCTCCTGACGCTTGCTTTCACCGATCCCGTCGCCGGAAGCGTCCCGCGCTTCTGTAAAGCGGCAGGCGCATTGCAGAAACCGCAGTTCATTATAGTTTCTCCAAGCGATGATGGCGTCCTCATGGACGCAGTAAAGGGGGCGGATCAGCTCCATACCGGGGAAATTTTTGCTGTGGAGCTTGGGGGGCATGGTCTGGACCTGCGCACCGTAAAAAAGCCCCAGCAAGGTGGTTTCGATCACGTCGGAGAGATGGTGCCCCAGCGCAATTTTATTACAGCCCAGTTCCTGCGCCTTGGCGTAAAGACATCCCCGCCGCATCCGGGCGCAGAGGTAACAGGGGTTCTTGTCCACCTGTACGGTGACATCAAAAATGTCACTTTCAAAAATGGTGACAGGGATTCCCAGCCGGCGGGTGTTCTCTTCAATGAGTGCCCGGTTTTCCGGATTGTAGCCGGGGTCCATCACCAGAAAGGTCAGCGAGAAGGGATGTTCGGTATGCTTTTGCAGCTCCTGCATGAGCTTGGCCAGCACCATGGAATCTTTTCCGCCGGAGATACACACGGCGATATGGTCTCCGGGGGATACCAGCTCATACCGCTTTACAGCGGCAATGAACGGGTTCCAGAGAGATTTTCGGTAAGTTTTGATGAGACTGCGCTCGGCAATCTCCTGTGGGGAAAGTACACGAGACATGAAAACCTCCGGGGAATCAAAGTAATGGGAGTATAGACGAGAGGGACAGCGGGTTGCTTTGGCAGTGCGGAAAGGAAAGGGTCAAAGCCAGATGGCGCCGAGCCGCAGCAGGGAGGATGCCATTCGCCGCAGCCAAGGCCGCTGCTGCCACTCTGCCATGGTATAAGGAGCGCTTTCAGACATGATGGCATCCATGTCTTCCAGCAGTTCCTCGACCACCGGCATTTGATACATCAAAACGCCGCACTCATAATGAAGCTGGAAGGTGCGGTAATCCATGTTGGTGCTGCCCACCAGCGCGACCTCACGGTCTACCAGAACGCTTTTTGCGTGAAGGAAGCCGGGGGTGTATTTATAGATTTTTACGCCATGGGCAAGCAGCTGCCCCCAATAGGTTTCTGCGACCATGTAGGCGTATTTTTTGTCCGGTACTGCCGGAACCAGCAGACGCACATCAACGCCGGCATCTGCGGCGATGCAAAGTGCCTGCTGCATGGATTCCTCCACAGCATAATAAGGCGTTGTGATATACAGCATGTGCTCAGCGGAGGCGATCAGCTGTAAATAAGTCTCTTCAATGGGATTGTCCGGATTATTCAGCGGCCCGTCTGCAAAGGGCTGGCAAAAGCCCGGACACTCCGGCGCCTCCTGTCTGGAACGGTAATAGTCATCCTCGTTGGCAAAGGTCCGTCCAAGCATCTTCCACATCTGCATGAACTGGACCGCCAAGCCCCAGGCGCCTTCGCCCTCAATGCGGACGCCGCTGTCTTTCCAGTGACCGAAGCGGACAAAGAGATTGGCGTATTCGTCTGCGATATTGATGCCGCCGGTATAGGCGATCCGGCCGTCGATCACGGTGATTTTTCTGTGATCCCGATAGTTGAAGTAGATCCGGTTGACATAGCGGTGGACAGGGTTGAAAACGCCTACCTCAATGCCTGCGTTTTGGATGGTTTGCAGTGTGTCATCTGTCAGGCGGGTCAAATTGCCGAAGTCGTCAAAAATCAGATAAATTTCCACACCGGCGGCAGCGCGTTCCCGCAGTACCTGAAAGATCCGGTCCCAGATCTGCCCTTCTGCCAGAATATAATATTCCATGAAAATGGAGTGCTCTGCCGTTTTCAAATGGCGGATCAGATCATCGAAAAAATCCGCGCCGTCACCAAAATACCGGGCTGTGGTATTCCGATAGACAGGAAATCCCTTTTTTTGCAGATAAGAAGCCAGACGTCCCCAAGGCTGAGACTGGCGGCGCAGACGGGAGAGATTGACTTCGCTGGCCATTTTCTGGCTTTCCCGCAGGGGGATGGGGGGGACCTTTCGCAGACTCAGCTGCTTTGCCTGATGGGTGCCGCCCCACAGGCAGAAGAGGATCATGCCGGCGACCGGAAGAACCATCAGCAGACACATCCATGCCAGCTTATAGCTGGGACTTCCGGTGCGTTGATAGACCCGGATGGCCACCAGTGCGCCGGCCAGTTCCAAAAGGCCATACACATAGCTGGCTTTTTCCTGCAAAAAGTAGGTCAGGAGCAGTGTTGTGACGATTTGGGCCAAAACCGTCAGTGCGCACATGGATAAGCTGGTGGCGGCGGAGATTTTCCGCTCGATCCGCTCCGGTGGCATCTTGTTCCGCACAGTGCCTCACCCTTTCTGTCTTGATTTTGGCAAATAGCGCACAAGGATGGATGATAAAGTAATATTATACACAGATTCTGCCGAACCTGCAACCTTGGGCTGAAAGACGCGCTTTTTACTTTGAAAAACCGGAAAAGAGTATCGTTTTTGTATGCGGATTCACCGGTTTGACGAGGCGTTTTTTCCGCCGCGCCGGCGCAGGCTGCTCCATTTTTTCTCGGATTCCTCCTGAATTCCTTCCAGCATCATTTTCAAATTGCTCTTGAATAGCATACTGAAAAATTCCAGAAGCCCGTCTCTGGTTTCCTGATCCAGCGTTTTCATAGCTTTGATCATGGCGATCCCGGATTTCAAACCATCCTCCCGCAAGTCTGTGAGTGTCACAGCGCCGGAGGCGGTCAGCACGTCGGACATGGCGCTGACAAAGCTCTCCCTCTGGGCTGCGCTCAGACCGCGAATCCACTGACGCAGGGCCTGATCGCTTAAAAGAGCCTGACGGGTCACCTGCCGGAGGGTGATAAAGCGGTCTCCCAATACCTGCCATGAAAAGCCGTCGTGCTGTAAAAGCCCCAGCTGATCGCTGTCTACAACGGTATAATCCTCTCCATGCTCTAACAGCATTCCCACAACGGAGGATTTTGGAACAATGGAAAGGATGCGGTCTGCGACCCGCTGATACTCCGGACTGTCCAGCAGATCTTCGTGAAAGCCGGGGCCGTCATTGGACCAGACGGCGATCATGCGCTTTTGAAGATTGGGAGGGCTGAACACGCTGGCATATACCGCCAGATTGCCGCCCTTGGAATGTCCTCCCAACCGCAGCTTTTTTCGGGGAAACCGTTTCGCCACGGCTGCTGTATACGCAACAGCCAGCTTTTGCGCGGGGACCTCCGGCATACAGGCCAGCTCCAGATCCTCCCGCCAACCCGCCAGCGTATCATCGGTGCCGCGAAAAGCGCAGTACACGGCATGGTCGCCGGTCTCAATGGTCAGCGCCGCGAACTGTTCCCCTTTGACCACATCCAGATGACTGGTAAAACAACTGAGCTTCATGGAACCGAAGCGGATGGAACCGGCCATTTTCCGAAGCATATCGGGAATGGCGTCCGGAATCAGAACCCCCATATCAATGGGTTCCCCGTCGGGGAAGCGGGAGAAAAAGCACTCTGCCGCATCTCTGAGGGCGATACCGGAGCCGTGCGCAACGTCCGGAACGATGCCTGTGAAATCCACATAAGACAGCTCGGACAAAATCAGATTGTCCACTTCGTTGAACGGCGCGCATTGAAGAGACAGATCGCCTCTCCAATCCAGATAGTCCAGCAGATTTCCCATGAACATTCCTCCTGTGGTGACGGTGTTTTCAGCAGTTATTATATCCGGAATTCCGGTCGGGAACAAGTGCTGCGGCAAAATTGGCAGTCATTTTAAGAAGCTTCCGCTCATAGGATGTTCCATCACAACCGAGAGGTGGACAACATGACGACACTGAATCAAAATGACGTGCTGCTGGAGGGGCGTCCGACCGGGGAAGCAATCTACTCCCATGAAAATCACGGAATCCGCTTTTTCCGGTTCTTTTTGGGAGTTCCAAGGCTCTCCGGAACACCGGATACACTTCCGGTGATCGTTCCTGAGACAATGCTGGGCTGTCTGGACGGAGTTTCTCCGCTTTATGTCCGTGGTCAGCTCCGCTCTTACAATAACCGGAGCGGTGTGGGAAATAAGCTGGTGCTCGCGGTCTATGCTGCGGAGATCCGTCCGGGCATGGGAGAGGCCTGCAATCAGATCTTATTGACGGGTACCTTGTGCAAGCCGCCCGTTTTTCGGAGAACGCCGTTGGGCCGCAGTATCTGCGATTTGATGCTGGCAGTACCCCGGAGATATGGCAGGGCAGACTATCTTCCCGTCATTGCATGGGGCCAGCTGGCGGTGGAAGTCAGCAGCCTGTGCGTGGGAGACCGCCTCTCCATGGAAGGCAGGGTCCAAAGCCGTATTTACCATAAGGTCACAGACAGCGGCACGGAAGAGCGGACTGCTTATGAAGTTTCCATGATGCACCTGCTGTCCTGAGTCCGTATGTTGATGATTGAAAAGGACAGCACCTGCGCACATATGGCGGCGCAGGTGCTGTTTTTCAACCGTATTAAAATCCGAAGCGGTTCCGCATTTCAAATAAGAAACAGAGAAAGCTTCTGGGATAGGGGAGGAGGACCCCCTCCTCTTCCATAGACAGTATTTCTTCCAGCGTTACCCAGCGCACCTGACGGACTTCTTCCGGCTGCAATGTGAGACAGGAAGTGTCAAAATCCTGCGTCACAATGTAGAAATCATCAAAACCGCCGTCAAAATTCACGGTTACCACAGGACGCTGCCCCGATAGATCCAAAGAAAGCCCAAGCTCTTCCAAGGTCTCCCGTTCCGCGGCATGGCGGCTGGTTTCTCCGGCCTCAACGCCGCCGCCTACGGATACATCCCACAATTCCGGCCAGACGGCCTTTTGGGAGGCGCGCTGCTGGATCAGGAGCTGTCCCCGGCGGTTGAAGATGCAGACATGGATCACGATGCGGTACTCTCCCGGAACGTTCTTTTCACGGCGTTCCGCCGTGCGGCCCAGAGGGCTCCGGTCTTCCGTATAAAGATCAACCAGTTCCATGCTCACTGCCTCCGTGCTGTCCGGTAATCGTCCCCCCGCCGGTAAAAGGGGCAGGCGTTGTTGACACCCCGCAAAAACCGTTCCATTTCATCTTCATCCAGATCCATGGTGCAGCAGTAAGCGTCCAGCTCTTCATCATAATCGTAGTATACACATTCCTCGCAGTTTGCAGCCAAGCTTATCACCTCGTTTATAACAGGACAGCATAGATGCCGTCGATCATCAGATGCTGTGCCATGACCAGATCTTCCAGTGCGCCTTCCGCCTCAGACGGCGCTGACCAGCACAGGCCGCAGCCGGCGCTGATCGTCCGCGGAATCGGGATAAGGCGACCGGGCAGACCGGATTCCTTACAAAGACGTTCCATTTCCATGGCGGCAGCTGTGGTGCGGAAGGTCACGACGCACCGGACTTCTTTCTGCCGCATCTTAAACCTCCGTGGCCAGAATGCGGATGGCTTCCGCTGCCTGATCCGTTTCCGCCTCCGTATTGGCCCAGGACCAGGAAAACCGCACGGCGCCCTGCTCTTCGGTACCCAGAGCCCGATGCATCCGTGGGGCGCAGTGTGCGCCGGGCCGGACGGCGATCCCGAATCGTTCGGCAAGCTCGTCCGCCACGGTACCGGAATCATAGGTCCCGATATTCAGCGCCACCACAGGGGCCCGCCATTCCGTTGTGAAATCGCCGTAAACCGTGATGCCGGGGATCTGGTGCACCGCTTGGTAAAAGCGGCGGGCAAGCGCCATTTCATGAGAGCGGATGAGATCCATTCCAGTGGTTTCCAAAAAGTCCAGTGCCGCGCCGAGACCTGCCAGTCCATGGCTGTTGAGCGTTCCGGCCTCCAGTCTGGCAGGATAGTCGGCAGGCTGGGTTTCCAGATAGCTTTGGACGCCGGTGCCGCCCACGGCAAAGGGGCGGATCTCCACGCCCTCACGGATGCAAAGACCGCCTGTGCCCTGCGGGCCCAGAAGACTTTTGTGGCCGGTAAAGCAGACCACATCGATCTGCTGCGCCTCCATGTCAATGGGGAAGACGCCTGCGGTCTGGGAAGCGTCCAGAATCAGCAGCAGCCCGTGGGCGCGGCAGAATGTGCCGATCCAACCGATGTCCGTCAAATCGCCGGTCAGGTTGGAGGCATGGGTACAGACGACCGCTTTGGTATTGGGCCGCAGCAAATGTTCAAACTCTTCATATTGAAGCTGTCCCTGCCGGTTCGCCTGAACAAAATCCAGTCCCATACCCTGTTGGTGCAGGCGGTACAGCGGGCGCAGAACGGAATTGTGCTCCCGATCGGTAGAGATCACGTGGTCCTCCGGTCCCAGCAGGCCGTTGATGGCGATGTTCAAGGCGAGGGTCGAATTGGGGGTGAAGCACACATGATCCGCCCGTTTTGCGTGAAAAAGCCGGGCGACCTGTTCCCGCACGGAGAATACAGCCCGGGCAGACGCCAGCGCCTGTGCATGGGCGCCGCGGCCGCAATTGCCCCAAGACATCATGGCGTCAGTCATGGCCTCTACCACACCGGGGGGCTTCGGGCGGGTAGTGGCTGCATTATCCAGATAGATCATGGCTTGATCAGCGTGCCGGCGCCTGCCAGCTTTTCCACAATGGTATACATATTCGTGGCGGTGCCGACTTCCAGCTGCTCGGTCAGGTGATAAAAGTTCAGGCAGGTGCCGCAGGTGAGGATCTCAACACCCTGCGCTTCCATCTTTTTCAGATCCTCCAGACAGTCAGAGCCTTGTGTGGTCAGTTTTGCGCCGCCGTTATAAAAGAGAAGCGTTTTCGGCAGCTGCGGCAGCTGACCTACCGCGAACAGGAAGCCCTTCATCAAAGCACGGCCGAGCTCTTCGCTGCCGCGTCCCATGACGTCGCTGTCGACAGCGACCACCAGCTCGCCGCGGCAGTCGGGGGCACAGGCGAGGGCAGGTTCCTCTGCCGGAATGATTCCCACCGGCTCCGGAACGTCCATCAGGACTGCGAAAACACCCGGTCCCCGTTTTTCTGCACGGGCGGTCAGATGGTGTCCGGAAGCCATACGGGTCAGGTTCTGCACGGCGATTTCATTGTCGATCAGGACTTCCAGCGTTCCCGCTTCTGTCATGGAACGCAGAGCATGGGTGGCTTTCACCACCGGAATGGGGCACTGTTCCCCGATGGCGTTGACGGTGATCGTTGCCATTTTGTGCAACCTCCTTGTTTGTGTCAATGTATTTGCATGGAGCGGTGTTCAGCGAAGGAAAATCCGTTTGCCGCCCTGATAAGGCCGCACCGTGCCGATCCGCTGCGCGCTGGGCACGCAGTGCTGCAGCTCCAAAAACAGCGCGTCTGCGTCTGCCGGATCCACCGCCATCAGCAGACCGCCTGCTGTTTGAGGATCATAGAGCAGGTCCTGTCTGGCAAGCTCTGTGTTTCCGGCATCGACGCTGTCCTCCGCAAAAGTCCGGTTGCGGTACATTCCCTCCGGAAGAATGCCCATGCGGGCCAGCTCCAGTGCCTCCGGAATCATCGCAACCTCGTCCACATACAGCTCTGCTTCCACATCGCTGCCCTGCGCCATCTCCAGCATATGGCCCAGCATACCGAAGCCCGTCACATCCGTACAGGCGTGGATCCGGTATTTTACCATGGCGTCCCTAGCTGCCTTGTTGAGCGTGGTCATCAGCTTCAGCGCAAGAGCCATGCCGTCCTCGGTGACCATATCCGCTTTGGCGGCCGTGGTGAGAACCCCGATCCCAAGCGGCTTTGTAAAGAGAAGAATGTCCCCGGGCTTGGCGCCGGAGTTGGTCAGGATCCGGTCCGGATGAACAAAGCCTGTTACAGCAAGACCGTACTTGGGCTCGTCATCCAGAATGCTGTGACCGCCGGTAATAAGAGCGCCGGCTTCATATACCTTATCATAGCCGCCCCGCAGCAGCTGGTGGACAACGTCTCCGGGCATATCTGCCGGAACAGCCATGATGTTCAAACACAGCTTCGGCTCGCCGCCCATGGCGTAAACATCGCTCAGGGCATTGGTGGCTGCAATTTGACCGAATACGTAGGGATCGTCTGCAATGGGAGGGAAAAAGTCCACGGTCTGTACCAGAGCAAGGTCCTCAGAAACCTGATAAACGCTGGCGTCGTCGCTTTTATCGAATCCCACCAGCAGATTGGGATCTTGATGGACCTGAATCCCGTCCAGCAGCTGGGCCAGTACACCGGCCCCGACCTTGGCGCCGCATCCGGCGCACTTGGCAAGTTTTGTCAGCTTTACTTCATTTTCCATCTGTGTCCGCCTCTCTTCGTAAATAAATCATATCCCGCAGCAAGAGCCCCTCTTCCCAGATGGGATGGTCATAGTGCTCAGTGAAGAAATTCCGGACCCTGCGGACCGGATGAAAGCCGCAGGCGCGGTAAAAGGCCAGTGTGCCCGGCACCTCGCCGGTTCCCAGCTCTACGGCATCCTCTGCATACATCCCGCAGACGGCCAACAGCAGCTTCCTGCCGATTCCGTGCCGCTGGCGGGCAGGCGCAACCGCCAGATTTTTCACTTCCACCACATGGGGAGATGTCCGCAGCACCACGCAGACCGCCAGAGTCTCTCCTGCTTCCTCGCAGACATAAAGGGTCCCGCGCTCCAGATACCGTGCGATCATGTCTTCCTGTTCGTCGCCCAGCAGCAGGAGGGGAAGATAGTCCCATTGATTGGATGAAATTTGACGAATCACCATATCAGCAGTTTTCCAGTGCGCCGCTCAGATTCAGAAGGGCCTCCAGTACGCCGCCGCCTACCGCCAGAGCTTTATCACTGGCACAGCTGCAGTGGGCGGCATCACAGCGGGGATCGATGTCGCCGGCTTTCATGTTTTTGTGAACCGGAGTTCCGTCTGCAAGAATTCCGCGCAGGATTCCGTCCAGTGTACAGACCATGGGGACGCCATTGACATCGGCGGCGATGTCTCCCTGCCGAACCTGTGTTCCGATTTCCAGTTTTTGGTGGAAAATCCCGTCGGCAGGGGCGCGCAGCACCCGTTCGCCGGAAAAACCGCCGATAAGACCGGGAATGCCGGTATTCGGCAAGGCAGCCCCATGGTAGAGGACTCTGCCCAGATAATGGCCCCGCATGGTTTCTACGACCGCGTGGCAGTCGGAACCGGCGGAGAATCCGGGACCGACGCCGATGACCACCGGTGCGTCCGTGATGCGGGTCCCCAGATTTTCTTTTGCCAAAATGGCATCTACGACACCGTCAGGACGCAGGGTGTGCAGACATGCGCCCTCCGGATCGGCCAATACGGGAATGCAGCCTTCCGCCAACACATTCAGCGCCTGCTCCGGCGTTTGGGCGTATTTGGCGGTCACATCCTCCACGGTTGCTTCCCCGTGCACAATGGCTTGGGAAAAACAGACCGTTCTGCGGATGGCGGTAGGCTTGGGGAGATCGGTCATGACGACCTGCATCCGGGCACGATGCAGCCGCAGAGCGATTCCGGTGGCGATGTCACCGGCGCCTCGAATCACAATCAGCATATCCAATATGTTCCTTTCTGTAAACTTCCAGCCACGACCGGCGTTTCCAACAGGGAGGCGAAATGCTTTGCAGAATGGAAATGGCACGGGCTGTCGATCTGATTGAGAAAAACGCGGTCATGCAGGGCCTCGGTCCGCAAAACTGCGGCCTCCCGCTCCGGAGTGACGGGGTCTGAAAAGGCTGCATTTGCCAGCGCGGCATACCGTTCCGGCCGGTGAGCGGCGTCTTGGATGGCTTGCCCGAATCCGGAGGCCCCCACCACACAAATGGTCTGCCGGGCAGCGGGCGGGATCACCGGTTCGTGAGGCGCATGGGCTTTCATGGGGCGGCCTGCCGAACCGTCCGCTTCCACCAGAACATAGTCGAACCATTCTGCAAGGAGCGGCAAGGGCAGCGGCGGAGACGTCAGCTTCCCGCCTGCATCGGGCACCGGCTGTCCGGCACACAGCAGGCGGCACTGCTGCCGCAGCTGTTCCAGCGCTTCCGCGCTTTCCGCGCATGGAATTCCGGTAAACGGGAAAAATTTAGTTGTTGTACAAAGCAGGACCCGATGGTCCTGTGCCAGTTCTTCTCCCAGTGTCCGCAGCAGTGTTGTCTTTCCGCCGCCGCCAATGACCGCTGTGATTCCCGGGCGGATCTCCAGCAATTCTGCCAGCATGGTCTGCGCACTCCTTTCGTTGTCTTTTTCATAGAATAACACCGGAGGCTTGAGCCGTCAAGACTTGCCGGCTGAAAGGCCGCTGTTCCCAATTCCGACAGCTGCAGGGTTTTACATATCCGGCTGCGGAGAAGATCTGCCCCGATTTTTTTTAAAAATGACTTGAAATAAAAAACGAAAGCGTGTAATATAATATTAAAAACCATATTATGAAATATAGAGATTCCGACAAGGAGACTGCGTAATGGAAGCTGTTCAGACAAGAAGAAAAGAATGCCGCGCCAGAGCACGGTCCATCCGGCGGGCGCAGATGCGGCTGAGGAATGAACCGCCTGTATTGACGCTGGGGGAGGAGATCTTTAACGCTGTCAGCCATGGGCTGGGGGCATTGCTGGCAGTGGCGGCCATGGTATTGCTGCTGGTGCGGTCCCGCACAGGGCTGGAGATCATGGCTTCGTGCTTTTACGGGATCAGCATGGTGCTGATGATGTGCATGAGCGGCCTTTACCACGCCTTGCCGAGCGGTTCTTCCGCCAAGCGCGTGTGCAGGCGGTTTGACTATACCTCGATTTATCTGCTGATCGGCGGGACCTTTGCACCGATTTTTCTGATCTATCTGGGCGGAGTTCCGGGCGTGGTGCTGTTTTGCCTGCAATGGGCTGTGATTCTGACCGGTGTGAGCCTGATCGTTGTATTCGGTCCGGGCCGCTGGCGTCCGCTGCATTTTACCCTGTATTTTCTGCTGGGCTGGAGCGGCCTGCTGTTTCTGCCGACCTTCTATCAGCATAACCGGATTCTGCTGTGGTTTATTTTGGCAGGCGGCTTGGTATACACGCTGGGAATGATCCCGTTTGCCCGCAACCGGAAATGGGACCACTGTATTTGGCACTTGTTTGTACTGGCTGCGGCCGCTCTGCATTGGATCGGCATTTTTACGCAGCTTTATTAAGGAGCGTTCAAACAAAAAAGGCGGCTGTTGCAGAACAGCCGCCTTTTTTCAGAATGGGTTCTCGCATCAGGAGAGAACGGTTATTTTGTACCGAAGATCCGGTCGCCGGCGTCGCCGAGTCCCGGAACGATATAACCGTTTTCGTTCAGATGATCGTCCACAGCGCCGCAGTAGATGTTGACGTCAGGATGAGAGGTCTGGATGCGTTCGATGCCTTCGGGAGCCGCCAGCAGCACCATCAGTTTGATGTTGGTGCAGCCGCGCTTTTTCATTTCCGTAATGGCGGCTTCCGCGCTGCCGCCGGTTGCCAGCATGGGGTCCACGATCAAAATGTCCCGCTCGGCAATGTCCTTGGGCATTTTGCAGAAATATACGTGCGGCTCCAGCGTTTCCTCATCCCGGAACATCCCGATGTGGCCGACGCGGGCGCCGGGGACCATTTGCAGCACGCCGTCCACCAGACCGAGGCCTGCCCGCAGAATGGGGACGACGGCAAACTTTTTGCCCTTCAAGGTGGGAGCAGTGGTGGTGCAGATGGGGGTTTCCACTTCCTTGGTCGTCAGGGGCAGATCCCGGGTGGCCTCATAGGTGATCAGCATGCCGATCTCAGAGACGATCTCCCGGAAGTCCTTGACGCTGGTGTTTTTATCCCGCAGGATGGTCATTTTGTGCGCCACCAGAGGATGGTCCATAACATGTACTTTTCCGCTCATAATTGTTTCTCCTTTGTATGGTATGTGGAATTAAATAAAAAGATCAACAGGATGAAAGACCGGAGGGGGGCTGCCGCAGGCGGTCTGCCTGAGCAGGACGGAGGTACACCGGCTCCAGTGCCTGCGCACTGACCAGTCCGCCCGCTGCCGCGAGAGACTCGGCTTCCAAGGCTACGCTCATGGCGTTTTGTATCCGCAGATGGGGCGGAGCCAGACGGCAGGAAATGCCGGCATCCGTCAAAAAGCGGTGGCACAATCCGGCGCCGTCGCCCACCACCAGCTTGCGGCGGGGATCGCCCCGCAGCTCTTCAGCCAGTTCTTCCAGAGAAACGGCCCGATCAGGGGTTTGCCGGACAAGGCAGCCGTCCGCTGCATCAAAAAGGGCGTTGTAGATCTGTTGACGGCGGGCATCCATAGCGCAGATCACAAGGCCGTCAAAAAACGAGACGTTCCGGGCCATGGCAGCCAGCGTGGAGACCCCTGCAACCGGTTTTTCCAGTGCAAAGGCAAGCCCCTTGGCGGCGGAGACACCGATCCGGATTCCGGTAAAGGAGCCCGGGCCGGCGGCTACGGCAATGGCGTCCAGATCCTTGGCGGCAAGGCCGGTGTTTTTTAAGATGTGTTCCACAATGGGCATCAGTGTACGGCTGTGGGTCAGTCCGGTATCCTGATATCCGGCGCAGAGGATTCTGCCGTCCTCGGAGACGGCAGCGGAAACCGCTTTGGCAGAGGTCTCCAGAGCCAGTATTTTCATGGAAGTTCGACTCCTTCAATGGTAATGGTACGCCATAGATCATGGTCTCCGCAGCGGGAGATGGTGACAAAAATGGTGCCGGCAGGCATGGCGCCGTCTACCTGTTCGCTCCACTCCACGGCGCAGATACCGCCCCGATCCAGATAATCCTCCCAGCCGATGTCGAACAGGGCGTTTGCATCCGCAAGGCGGTACATATCAAAATGGAAGAGGGGCAGACGACCGCCTTCATACTCGTTGACAATGGTAAATGTGGGACTGGTGACCCGTCCGGGATACCCCAGACCTTTGGCAAGCCCTCTTGTAAAAGCGGTTTTGCCCATACCGAGGCCGCCCTGATATGCCACTACAGAGCCGGGCGACAGCACGGCGGAGAGGCGCTGCCCAAGCATCTCGGTTTCCTGTTCGTTATGGGAAAGATATTCCACAGCGGGAGCCCTCCTGTTTTCAAGCAAAACTTTGCGGTATCGGACGACATCGCATCAAGCGCCGGTTTGGCGCAAATATCCAGCCGCCCGCAGGCGCTGAGAACAGTATATCATAGTTTGAACGGAGTGTAAAAACAATTTTACTGCCGTTTACACATCTTTTTTTGTGTGGTATACTTGATAAGCTGAAATTTTAGCCATTTGAGGAGAGAATGACCCATGCTGAACCGATTAAAAGGCACTCTGGCGGACTTTTTCCAGCAGGCCGATCTGATGCTGCTGTCGCTTTGCTGCGCTGCCACCATATTCGGCATGGTGCTGATCGCCAGTGCCACCCATTACATGGGGGCGGCCAAGATGCTTCGTTATGTGGGCGTTCAGGGCGTGGCCATGTGTCTTGGGATCTGCGCCTATATTTTTATTTCCATGGTTGATCTGGAGATCGTCATGAAAAAATGGAAATGGCTGGCTATCTTTAATGTGGTGTTCATTGGCCTGCTGAGGACGCCGCTCGGTCGGGGAAAAGGAGGAAATCTGGCTTGGCTGAAGTTCCCGGGGATCCCGTTTCAGATCGGGCCGGCCGAGGTCGTGAAGATCACTTTTGTTCTGCTGCTGGCCAAGCAGATCGCGTGGCTGCGGGAGGAAAAACGGGATCTGCGGTCGTTCCGTTCCGCTTCTCTGGTGGCAGGGCATACACTGGCGCTGATGGGCTGGTATGTATTGATCTCCAGTGACATGGGCAATGCGCTGACCTTCTTTTTCATCTTTGTCGCCATGGCGTTTGCGGCAGGGTTTGCCCTGCGGTGGTTCGTGCTGCTGTTTTCCGCTATGGGGGGACTGATCGGCGGCGCGCTGCTGCTGGATCAGGTGCCTGCGTCCATGAACCATATGCTGGAGCGGCTCAAGGTGCTTTTTGACCACAGCTATGACAGTCTGGGTGTGGGGTGGCAGCAAAGCCGCAGCCTGCTGGCAATCGGCTCCGGGGGACTGTTCGGTCAAGGCTATATGAACGGGACGCAGACGCAGAGCAGCTTTCCCCAGTCGCTGCCGGAGCGGTGGACAGACCTGATTTTTGCCGTTTGCGGAGAGGAACTGGGCTTGGTGGGAAGCTTGGCTGTGATTTTGCTGCTGGCCGCCATCATTGCCCGTGTGCTGCTGGTGGCCCGGAACGCGGAGACCAATTTCCACTGCTATGTCTGTGTGGGTGTGGCGGCAATGCTGATGTATCAGACCATCATCAACATCGGAATGTGCCTGTTTGTGATGCCCACGATTGGCGTTACGCTGCCCTTTTTCAGCTATGGAGGCTCCTCTCTTCTGACCATGTTTGCCGCCATGGGGGTGGTCTCCGGTATCAAAAAACGCTCTCCGGTCATGCGGAGACCGGGACGGCCGATCCGCAATGCGCTGTAAAACCGATGAATGAAAAAACCGGCAAAAAGCCTTTGTGCTTTTTGCCGGTTTTGCATAATCCGGAGAGAAAGGAAAAGAATAGTCCTGTAATTTCTACGATACAGGAGGGTATTGCCTTGAAACAATCATCCGTAACACGCGGTACGGCATTGGCGCTAGCGGCGGCGGTGTTGCTGGGTACCGGCGCGTCGGCTTTTTTTCAGAAACAGCAGACTGTGGAAGAACCGGAGGAGGGAGCGCCGCTGGTTCGGGATCTGGAGATCACCACTTATCGGGAGATCCCCTGCGAAAGCCGGTTTCAGGCCAGTGACAGCGAGGGGGATGACCTGACATTTTCCATTCTGCGGGAGCCGAAAAAGGGAAGCGTTGTCATCGACGGTGTGAATTTCACCTATACGCCCGATCAAGGGAAAACCGGCGGAGACAGCTTCACCTATACGGCTGCGGACAGTGCCGGGCACGTTTCGCAGCCTGCTACCGTGACCGTCACCATTGATAAGATCCGTTCGGGCGTCACCTATGCCGATACCGGAGCGTGTAAGGCAGCGGCGGCAGCCCAACGGCTGGCAGAGGAGGGCGTGTTCACCGGTGTCAGGATCGGGGAACAGTATTACTTTGAGCCGGAACGTCAGGTTTCCCGCGGAGAGTTTCTGGCAATGGTGCTGGAAGCCTGCGGCCGGGAAACGACGGAGGTCACCATAACGGGGTTCTGCGATGACGAGGCCATTCCCGCTTGGGCCAAATCGTATGCCGCTGCCGGTGTAGCAGACGGCATCGTGCGGGGAAAGGCAACCGCGGACGGGGCGGCGTTTCGGGCAGAAGATCCGGTTACGTTCAATGAAGCTGCCACTGTGCTGGACAGGGTACTGGATCTCAACGATGTGGATCTGGATGTATGGTACGGGGATCGAACAGCGGTGCCCTCATGGGCTGCGCAGGCAGTTGGCAACATGGAGGCGGTCCAAGTGTTGGCGGCGGGAAGCTTCGGCAGTGCGGATATGTGCCGGCAGGTGTCCCGGGCGGATGCGGCGAATATGCTCTGCGCCGTCATGACGCTGCTGGAGCGTGAAGACTCCGGCGGCGGAAACGGGCTGTTTTCCTGACGGAACGCTGTCCTCGTAAGGCGGAAAAAGTCGGGCTTCTTGTGAAAGCAGGCAGCGGGAAACAGGCGATTTGCCTGTTTCCCGCTGTTTTGGGGTGCGGGTCATGCCACGGCTGCCAGCAGAACGGACTGCTGTTCCGGATAAAATTCCTCCAGAGCGGATTGGAATGTCTTGGGGTCAGATGCCTGCTGGCGCTTCAGCTGTTCGCCGATGAATTCCGCATACCGGCCGTAGGAGGTAAGATAGAACGCCATCATGCTCCGGTCCCGCTCCGCCTGTTCGTCCCCGACAGCAACCGCCTCCAGAGCCGATTGAAGCGGCGGCCACCAGTCCGAGCCGTACTGTGTCCGGCCCAGCACGCCCCATGTATCGGGCCGGAAGGCGGACAGCAGCTCCAGCAGCGCCCCGTCCTCTACGGTGCGGTCATTCAGCAGAGCAGGGATCACCTCCGCCAGCTTTTGGTTGGTTTCAAAATAATCTGTATCCGGCGCGTCACAGATCTGATAGGCGGCGTCTTCTGTGCAGGGGCGTCCGTACCAGCCTTCCTGTTCCACAAAATCCTTGGCTGCCCCCAGCGGCGTCAGCAGCTCCGGCCGTTGTCCGGCGTCACACTCCGCCTGCCGGGCGGCATAAACCTCCGCCGCAGGCAGGTCTCCCGATGGGAAGATGGGATAAGGGGTTCCGTACAGATCATAGAACCGCTCGACACACCAGATTCCACCGTCTCCCTGCTTTGCCGGCTGGGAAAGGACCAGAGTATCAAATTCCCGCTTGGAACCGTCGAAGCCGTAGTAGGGGTAGTATTGAATGTAGACATGGCTGCCGTCATAGGTAAAGGGACGGGAGAAAAAAGCGCTGTCGCTGTACGGCGTCAGTCCGTTGCGCTCTGTGAAGTCTGCGCAGACCTGATCGCCCAGTGCCTGAAGGCTCTCCCACTGCTTCCAGTCCGCACTTTCTATGTCGATGCGGTCCTCTTCACGGAAAAACCGCACGTCAGTCGGCGTGATTTTGGCGTAATAGCGGGTGCCGTCAGTGGCAAAGGGGGTGGTGCCGCCGATTTGGGATTGAAGGTTTCTCTCCAGCGCAGTTTGGTCCAGAACGGAGATGCCGAAGAGAAATCCAAAGCCTTCTCTGCTGCCGAGGACCTTCTCCGCCGCCTCCGCAGAGGCTTTTTCATAGACCTGCAGCAGCGGAACATGATGGGGGTCCTCCTCAACAAAGTCGGTTTCGATCAAAAGCAGATGCTGATATGCGTCCGGAATTTCAAAGGTCAGATGATCGAGATCTGTTGGCGCTCCGGCGTTCTGCGCCGGTGACGCTGATTCATCAGACGCTTGGAGGGTACAGCCTGCCGCCAGTGCCAGCAGTCCTGCGAAAATCAGGACGGTCAGAACTTTTTTCATGGTTCACACTCCTTCCCTGTATCAATCGTTATCTTCATCATAATCACGGCGGTTTGAGATGACAACCACAAACCGCCAACAAATAGGAACAAATTGATAACAGCCCTCCGGACGTTTTATAAAACGTCCGGAGGGCTGTTCAGCGTGTCGAAAAAATGGTTTTGTTACTTTTTCAGTACCAATTTGAAATCCGGTCCATCTTCCGTGACGGATACGGCATATCCGTTGGAAGTGGCCAGCCGTGTGATATTTTCCACGGCAACTTTGGCGTCTGCCAGCACTTCCAGACTGGATGGGGCGTCCTTCTGGATCGCTTTTTGTACCATCACCACGGGAATGGGACAGGATAAACCTCTTGTGTCAATCATGATGCAGCCTCCTTTGCAGGTAAATGGGTGATAGAAATTACTGCCAGAACAACCAGCCCTGCCACCACGGCAACCATACCGGCAGGAGAGGTGCCGCCTACTTGATAGACGCCGTCTACAACGCTGTCCGGATTGCCGGCGATGGCAAAGTTGTGGGCAATGGCAGCGCCCGCTATCATACCCAGCACAGTAACAGCGGAATCACCGTTGCCCTCGCCTGCCAGAATCAGCTGCCGCAGAGGGCAGCCGCCCAGCAGAATGGAGCCCCAGCCGGCCAAAGCCATGCCAAGGAAGGACCAGAGATGCTGGGTGTGGGCCACGGGCTGAGACAGCATACCAAGGTGGTAGTTGCCAAGCACAAGGTTGCCGATGGTAATGGTGATCCAGATGGCCAGAAATCCGGAGAGCAGCGTGAAATCCCGCAGCATAAAGGCATCCCGCAGACCGCCGGCCATACACAGGCGGCTGCGCTGAGCCAGAATGCCGACCACGCCGCCGGCAATGAGAGAGATCAACCAGAAAGCCCGCATGGAACCCGGCCCTTCTTCGGAGAACTTCAGCAGCTGCGGGGCAGCTACCAGCAGGATCAGCAGAACCATCATGATACCGGGCAGCATCATCCCCTCGCTGGTTCTGACGGGATAGGCGCGGCCCAGAGAGAAGCCCTTTTTCAAGAAAACAACGCCGACAAGGATTCCGGCCAAAAAGCCCAGCAGGGCGATGACTGCCGTCAGATCGCCGCCGCCCAGACGAATGACCATCCGCAGCGGACAGCCCAGAAACACCAGAGCGCCCATCATCACAAACACGCCCAAAATGAAACGGACGGCAGGGGAGGAACCGGATTTGGCGCGAAATTCTTTGGCAGCCAGTGCGGCAGCCATAGCGCCAAGGACGATTCCGATGATCTCCGGACGGATGTACTGGACCTTGCCTGCGCTGTGGAGCCCCAGAGCACCGGCGATGTCCCGTTCAAAGCATGCGATACAAAATCCCATGTTTTTGGGGTTGCCGGCGGCTGTGAGGATCAGGGAGGCAATGCCGACGACAATGCCGGTCAGTATGACAGGTCCATATTGTTTCAGCCAGCTTCGTTCTTTCATCTTCCACACTCCTAAAACCAATCTTTCCGAATATGCGTTTGAAAATGCCGGTGCCAAAAAATCAGAGCAGCAGCTCATGGTAACCTGCTGTTTCGACAGCGTGCTGCGACAACAGGGCTTCCACAGCCTCCCGCAAAGCTGCGGGAGCTGACCATGCCAGACCGCAGTCGGAGGTCAGCTGACGGGGAACAGAGATCAGCTTACCCTCCAGTCCTGCCTGACGGCACAGCCGTTCCGTAGCGATGGCTTCCGCTGTGGTATGGAATGAGATCACAAGACGCAGCTCTTTTTTTCGCACGAGGACAGCTCCTTTTCATATCGTTATTCTTTTGATAGAATAGCATGGACGGACGGAAATGTCGAGATCTGTTTTGAGAATCACGCTGTATCGGGGGCATGAAAGGGGCTGCTTCCGGGTGGAAAGCGGCCCCTTCAGTGTCCGGATACTGAGAATTGGTTTTGACAGTTCAACCGTTCATGTTCATCGCTAACGCGTTCGGTTACTGTTACGCTTAAAATCTCATAAGTCGATGGTCCATACCAATGGACACAATCAATTTCTACCGCGTCTCCGTCCGAAATACGCGCGCCATCATTCATTTCTGAAGTATCTGTAATCAGGAAATCGATTGATCCATCCTGTTCGGTGTTTACACGGAGATAGCAATTTCCATTTTCTTCAATTTGCGTTTCAACAATACCAGAATATATTTTCCGTATAAATCCTCCATCGTCCTCTGCAGGTTCAGATGAGCACCCGGAAAAAATAGATGCACAAACAAATGCCATGACAATACATAGCAGCTTTCTTATATTGAGATCAACTTTTTTCATAATGCACGATTGTCTCCTTATCATGGTGTTTTGCTGATATAGACGGAAATTCTGCCCGACATTTTCGTGCTTTTTCATAGTCTTATATCCCCTGAATTTACTTTATCATATCTTTCTGCTGTAATCAACGCATAGTGAAATTGACGAAGTTATTATCCGTCACTCCAAACGTAGAAAGGGAGGCTGAAAATCCGACCTTGAAAAGAACGGACTTGTCTGGTATAGTATTCTAGTTAAAGTATATTGATTGGCAAGAGGTGACGCTGTGTACCTGAAAGCACTGGAAATTCAGGGGTTCAAAGCCTTCCCTGACAAAACGGTCTTGAATTTTTCGGAGGATATCACCGCTGTAGTGGGGCCGAACGGCTCCGGAAAGTCCAATATTTCCGATGCGCTCCGCTGGGTCATGGGTGAACAGAGCGCCAAGGCCCTGCGGGGCGCCAAAATGGAAGATGTGATTTTCAGCGGTACGGCAAAGCGGCCGCCGGTCGGATTTGCGCAGGTAACGCTGGTGATTGATAACACGGAACACATTTTCCCGAACATGGAGGAAAATGAGGTTTCTGTTACCCGGCGCTACTACCGAAGCGGAGAGAGCGAATACTACATCAACCGCCAGTCTGTCCGGCTTAAGGATGTGACGGAGCTGTTCATGGATACGGGACTGGGCCGCGAAGGGTATTCCATGATCGGTCAGGGAAAGATCGATGAGATCCTCTCGGCCAAAAGCGGAGAACGGCGGGAAATTTTTGAGGAAGCTGCCGGGATCTCCAAGTTTCGCCATCGCAAGGAGGAGGCCGAGCGGAAACTGGAGCGGACAGACGAAAATCTGGTTCGCATCAATGACAAGATCGCGGAACTGGAACTGCAGGTGGAACCCCTGCGGGAACAGTCTGAGCGGGCAAAGAAATATTTGATCCTTCGGGATGAGCTGCGGATTTTGGAAATTTCCGTATGGCTGGAACATCTGGATCAGCTGAAAATGGAAGCCAGAAAGCTGGAAATGGATCTGCGGACAACGGAGGCCCAGCGGGATGAAACCAAACGCGCACTGGACACGCTTTATGCAGAAGATGAACGGTTCAGCACACAGATGCGTGAAAAGGACATGGAGGCGGAACGGCTGCGGACAGAAGCCGGAACGCTGGACGGGCAGGTAAAAGAACAGGAATCCTCCGTGGCGGTGCTGGAAAGTACGATTCTTCATAATCAGGAAAATATCAGCCGGGCACGCCGGGAACTGGAGGAGACGGACATCCGTGCCGGCGGCTTGGAGCAGCAGGCGGCAGAGCAGGAGGCTCGCGCCGCAGACATGGAGCATCGGCTCTCGGAACTCAAAACCGTGCTGGATACGCTGCTGGAGCGGGCTCATGAGGCTGCCCGACAGGCGGGAGGAGCGCAGTCTCAGGCGGAGGCGCTGCGGGCGCAGGAGGCGATTGCCGTGGCTTCCGCTGCGGATTTGCGGGCAGAGCTTGCCGCCGCGGCAGCAGAACAGGAGCAGCTGCTCCGCCGGAAGGAGACGGTGGAAAACAGCCGGACTGCCGCAAAGCAGCAGCTGTCCGATCTCAAGCAGAAGGTCGGTACTGCCCGCCGTGCGTTGGAGGATGCGCGGGAGGAAGCCGGAGCCGCAGCCAATATCATTGCAGGATATACCATTCGTATGGCAGAGCGGGAGAAAAAAGCCGCCGCCGCAGCAGACCGGCGGGTAACATGCACCATGGAGGCCGGTGCTCTGGAAAGCCGCATCCGCCTGTTGACAGAGATGGAAAAAGAGTATGAGGGCTTTTCCAAGGCGGTCAGACAGGTTTGCCAGAGCAAAGAGGAGCTGCGGGGGATCCACGGCCCTGTAGCCGGTCTGCTCAAAACAGAACAGACATACAGCCTTGCCATCGAAGTTGCGCTGGGATCAGGGCTTCAAAACATTGTGGTAGATCGGGAAGAGGATGCCAAGGCCGCCATCGGCTTCCTCAAGCGGCGGGACGGCGGCCGCGCCACCTTTTTGCCGCTGACGGCCATCCGGGGGGCGGAATTGCGGCAGCCCGGCGTGGAGAAAGAGACCGGATTTGTCGGCCTTGCATCCCGTCTGGTGGAGTTTGACGAACGGTACCGGAATATTTTTGATTCCCTGCTGGGGCGGACGGTGATCGTGGAGGATCTGGACTGCGGCATTGCCATGGCACGGAAGTATCACAATGCATTCCGAATCGTGACGCTGGACGGTCAGGTCATCAACCGCGGCGGTTCCATGACCGGCGGCTCCGCAAGCCGCAGCGCCGGCGTTTTGAGCCGCGCTGCTGAATTGAAGACCCTGAGCGCCCGCGCCGCTGCCACGCGGGAGCAGCTGGCAAAAGCCCAGAGGGAAGAGGAGGCCGCGGCGAGAGATCTGGCAGCGGCCCGGTATGAACTGGAGACGGCTGAGGCCCAACGCCGGCAGGCGGAAGACGAGGTTCTGCGTCTGGAAGGAACCAAAAACCATCTGGAAAGCCTGCTGCGGTCACTGGAAGAGACGATGGAAGAGCTGGAGGGAGAGCTTACCAGCCTGACAGATGGGCTTTCCGCCAATCAGATGCGTGCCGGTGAACGGGAGCAGGCTGTGGAAGCGCAGGAGCGTCTGGCTGCCGAGCTGCGCATGAAGGCGGAAGCGAGCCTTACGGGACAGTCGGAATTATTGGCGAGATCCGGAGAATTGACAGAAGAGATCTCCGGCAAAAAAGCGGATCTGGCAGCTCTTTCGGCACAACGGGATGCGGCGCTCCGGCGGGCTGCTGATTTGCGGCAGCTGGCGGCAGATCTGACCGGCGATCGGGGACAGAGAGAGGAAATCGTCCGGTCTTATCAGAAAAACATGGATGACGCCGCAGCGGAGATCGCGCAGCGGAAAGCGGTGCTGGCGGAGCTGGCGCAGCAGGGACAGCGCTTTCAAGAGCGCCTGACCGCGCTGAACCGCGAAAAGCTGGAACTGGAGGCACAGCGTACTGCCCGCAGCAGGCAGGGGCAGGAGATGAATGAGACGCTGCTGAATCTGGAGCGGGCGGTCAGCCGTCTGGATCAGAAGAAAGCCACCGGGGCCATGGAGGAAAAACAGATTCTGGACCGCTTGTGGGAAGATTATGAGCTGAGCCATTCCGATGCCACGGCTCTGCGGATCGGATTGGAGAGCATCCCGAAAGCCGCCCGCCGCATTGGAGAGCTGAAGCGGGATATCAAGGCGCTTGGCACCATCAATATCGGCGCCATTGAGGAATTTGAGCGGGTCAACGGACGGTATACCTATCTGACAGAACAGCGCAACGATGTGCAGGAAGCCAAAGAGGAGCTGGGCGGGATCATCGAAGAGATCACCGGACAGATGACTGCTATTTTTACCGAGCAGTTCCGGTTGATTAATGAGAGCTTCCAAACGACCTTTACCGATCTGTTCGGCGGCGGAGTGGCTCAGTTGGAACTGGAGGATGAGGCGGATGTTTTGGGCTGCGGGATCGAGATCAAGGCCCAGCCGCCGGGGAAGACCCTCAAAACAATTTCCCTGCTTTCCGGCGGAGAGAAAGCGTTTGTGGCTATTGCACTGTACTTTGCCATTTTGAAAGTCCATCCCACGCCCTTTTGCGTGATGGATGAGGTGGAGGCGGCCTTGGACGAGCCGAATGTAGTCCGGGTGGCCCGCTATATGCGGACGCTGGCAGGAAAGACGCAGTTCATTGTCATCACGCATCGCCGGGGAACCATGGAGGAGGCCGATGTGCTCTATGGCGTCACTATGCAGGAGCAGGGGGTCAGTAAGATTTTGACGATCAATTTGAATGATCTGTCAAAGGAACTGGAGATCCAATAACATGGGCGGCACTGCCGCACAGAAACCGGAATACCCGGAATCGTTTGGCGGCTGCCGGCAGAAGGAGAGAAGATATGGGCTTTTTTGATAAGCTGAAAAAAATTACTACAAACCTGTTCTCCAGCTTCACGGAGGCGGACGAGGCCTTCTTTGAAGAACTTGAGGAAACCCTGATTCTGGCGGATCTGGGGATGGACACGGCACTGGAGGCGGTAGAAAAACTGCGTGCCCGCGTCCGCAAGGAAAAGCTCCGGGATCAGGAGGAGGTTCGGGCAGCTCTGCGGGATATTCTGGTGGAGGAGATCAGCGTAGAGGATACGGCTCTGGATCTTTCGACCACGCCCAGTGTTGTCCTCTTCATCGGGGTCAACGGCGTGGGTAAGACCACCTCAATCGGAAAGCTGGGGTATCAGCTGAGAAAACAGGGAAAACGCGTGCTGTTCTGCGCTGCGGATACCTTCCGGGCTGCGGCTGCCGACCAGCTGGAGATCTGGTCGGAGCGGGCCGGATGTGAGCTGGTGCGTCAGCACGAGGGCGCCGATCCCGGCGCGGTCCTGTTCGATGCGCTGCAGGCTGCCAAAGCCCGCAATGTGGACGTGGTGCTGTGTGATACGGCGGGGCGTCTTCATAACAAAGCCAATCTCATGGCCGAGCTTTCCAAGCTCAGCAAGATCATTGACAGGGAATGCCCCGGCGCCGCACGGGAGACGTTGCTGGTGCTGGATGCCACCACCGGACAAAACGGACTCATTCAGGCCAAGCAGTTTCAGGAGGCTGCCGGCCTTACCGGCATTGTTTTGACCAAGCTGGATGGGACCGCCAAAGGCGGCATCGTGATTGCCATTGCCCGGGAACTGGGCGTGCCTGTGAAGCTGGCCGGTGTGGGCGAGGGATTGGAAGACCTCCGGCCTTTTGACGCAAGGAGTTATGTAGAGGCCATTATCTGAACATGGACGGAAGCGCAGGCTGTTTCTGAACAGAGGCTAAGGAAATCTCTGCCGGATTTTTGTGGAACCATGCGATGATGAGCGGGCAATGCAGGTCGTTCAGCCTGTCCTGCGAAATACTTGAGATAAAAAGAGGAACATCAACGATGACGAGACAAGACGGACGGGCGTATGACGAGCTGCGCCCCATTCAAATTACCACCGATTTCGTGAAGTTTGCCGAAGGCAGCTGCCTGATTCAGTGCGGAAACACGATGGTGCTCTGCTGCGCCAGCGTGGAGGAGCGCACCCCGCCCCATGTGCCGGATGGGGAAGGATGGGTCACTGCCGAGTATTCCATGCTGCCCCGGGCGAATCGGGAGCGCAGCAAGCGGGACGTGTCCAAGCTGAAGCTCAGCCCCCGCAGCGCGGAGATCCAGCGGCTGGTGGGACGCAGCCTCCGGGCAGCGGTGGATCTGAAGGCGCTGGGGGAGCGCACCATCACCGTTGACTGCGATGTGCTGCAAGGTGACGGCGGTACCCGAACGGCCTCTGTTACCGGCGGATTTATCGCGCTGGCGCTGGCCTGCCGGAAGCTGGTGGAGCGCGGTGATCTGACCGCCAGCCCGATCCGGCACTGCGTGACCGGCGTCTCTGCCGGAATCGTGGGGGAGCAGGCCATGCTGGATCTGCAGTATTATGAAGACAGCAGTGCGCAGGTGGACCTGAACTGTGTGATGAACGAGTTGGGGGAAATCATTGAACTGCAGGGGACCGGCGAGGGACGGGCCTTTACACTGGCAGAGCAGCAGGAACTGGTGCGTCTGTGCGACAAAGGAAACCGGGAATTGCGGGCGATTCAGGAGAAACGATTGGGAGGAATGTTCTGATGGCTGAAAAATTTGTGCTTGCCACCCATAATCCGGGTAAACTGAAAGAAATGCGTGCCATTTTGAGCGGGATCGGCTTAGAGGTAGTCAGTCCCGGAGAACTGGGGATCACCGTGGACGTGGAGGAAACAGGGACGACCTTTGCGGAAAATGCCATGCTGAAGGCAAAAGCCATCTGCGAGGCAGCTGGACTGCCTGCGATTGCGGATGATTCCGGTCTTTGTGTGGATGCCCTCAATGGCGGCCCCGGCGTATACTCTGCCCGCTATGGCGGCGAGGGGCTGGATGATCGGGGACGCTACCTGCTGCTGCTGGAGAATATGCGCGGGCAGACGACCCGTGCGGCACATTTTACCTGCTCCATAGCCTGCGCGTTTCCCAACGGCGATACACTCACTGCGGAGGGACGCTGCGACGGTGCCATTGCGTTTGCACCCATGGGAGATGGCGGATTCGGCTACAATCCTGTGTTTCTGGTGCCTGAAAAGGGAAAGACCTTTGCACAGATGACGCTGGAAGAGCGCGCTGCAATCTCGCACCGGGGCAGGGCTTTGGCGGCATTTGCGGAAAAGCTGGAAACTTATTTCAAGAAATAAACGTCTTTCTTAAAAAGGAATGAAACTGGAGAGACCGGATAAAAGGAGTCACACATGGAATTAACAAGCAAGCAAAGAGCGCAGCTGCGGGGAATGGCCAACAGCATCGACACCATTTTGCAGGTGGGAAAGGACGGCATTGGTGAAAATCTCATCAAGCAGGCCAACGATGCGTTGGAAGCCCGGGAACTGATCAAGGGAAAAGTTCTGGATAATAATATTGAATATGATGCGCGGCGGGCGGCGGAGGAGCTGGCCAAGGCGACCCGCAGTGAGGTGGTTCAGGTGATCGGCACCAAGTTTGTGCTGTACCGTGAGACGCATGCAAAGCCGAAGGAAAAGCGGATCGAGCTGGTGAAACCGGGGAAAAAGAAGGCGGCAAAATGAAGGTCGGCATTTATGGCGGCACCTTCAATCCGCCGCATCTGGGACACCTTGCGGCGGCCCGTGCGGCATTCCGGATGCTGGAACTGGAGGAACTGTGGCTGATTCCGGCAGGGATCCCGCCTCATAAGCCCCTTCCGAAAGGGTCCCCGACGCCGGAACAGCGGCTGGAAATGACCCGTCTGGCGGGCGAGGCGCTGGAGCTTGGCAATCAAGTAAAAGTGCTTGACATTGAGATTGATAAAGAGGGAAAGGCATACACGGCAGATACCTTGTCGGAGCTGAAAGCCCGTTATCCCCAGCATGAGTTCTGGATTTTGATGGGAACGGATATGTTTTTGTCATTCCAGAGCTGGAGAGAGCCGGAAAAGGTGCTTTCCCTTGCGGGGATCGCTGCGTTTGGCCGGACGGAAGAAGAACCGGAAACCCTGTTTGCGGCACAGCGAAATGAATTGGAGCATACCTATCCCGGCTGCCGGCTGGTGACCTTGACGATCCCGGATGTGGTAGAGATCTCTTCCACGGAGCTGCGTGAGAAACTGGCCGCGGGAGCCGGCGGCGAACTGCTGCCCCCTGCGGTGTACGGCTATATTCTGCGGGAGGGGCTGTACCGTACCGGCGCGGAGCTGAAGCATCTTTCTTTGGAGCAGCTGCGGCCTGTGGCCTTGAGTTTCCTTCGGCATAAGCGGATCGCCCATGTATTGGGGACGGAGCAGGAGGCGGTTCGTCTGGCACAGCGGTACGGCGTGGACGAAGGGAAAGCCCGCCGTGCGGCGCTGCTTCATGACTGTACCAAAAAGCTGGATATGGAGGAGCAGCTGGCTTTGTGCGCAAGGTACGGGATTCGGCTGGACGAGCTGGAACAAAAGGCGCTGAAGCTGCTGCACGCAAAAACCGGCGCTGCCATTGCCAAAGACGTCTTTGGGATGGACGATGAGATCTGCCGGGCCATCTGGTACCACACCACCGGTCATGCAGGAATGACACCGCTGGAAAAGGTGATTTATCTGGCAGATTATATAGAACCCACCCGGGATTTTCCGGGGGTGAATGATCTGCGGAAGATATGCTATGAAGACTTGGATCAGGGCCTGCTGATGGGACTGGAGATGACCATCTCGGAAATGACGGCGATGGGAAATCCGGTGCATCATGCTACTATGGATGCGCGGGACGCGCTGAAAGGACAGAAAGAACGTGGCTAAAGAGACAGGAAAGCGCATGATGGGTGGAACGTCAGGAGGAAAAAAGCACAAGCGGAGCAGCAGGCTGTCATGGCAGCAAAAGGGATTGCTGGCGGTGGCTGTCTGTCTGGCAGTGGCGCTGACGGGAGTTTTGGCATGGAAGAGCCTGTTTGTCCGTCCGGATGTCGAGAATCCGAAAGTCCCCGGAAAAGAGCAGAATGGCGGACAGGAGGAGGTCATTGACTACGGAAACGGTGTCCGTCCCCGCGCAGAGGGACAGCGCAAAAGTCAGGATTATTACACGGTTTTGATTTTGGGGCGGGATACAGGGGGCGGCGGAAACACAGATACGATGCTGCTTGCCAGCTACGATGTGACCAATCAGAAGGCGGCCGTGATGTCGATTCCCAGAGATACCATGGTAAACGTCAGCTGGGATGTGAAGAAGATCAACTCTGTTTACAATTCCTATGGCGGCGGTGACAAAGGGATTCAGCACCTTTATAAAGAAATCTCTCAGCTGGTAGGCTTTGAGCCGGATTATCAAGTCGTTGTAGAGTGGGAGGCCGTAGGCAAGCTGGTGGACGCCATCGGCGGCGTATACTTTGATGTTCCCTATGACATGGATTACCATGACCCCTATCAGGATCTGGTGATCGAGCAGGCCAAGGGCTACCGCCTGCTCAGCGGTGATGATGCCATGCAGGTGATCCGCTGGCGGAAGAACGATCCCGGCAGTCCTTACGGCTACCATAACGGCATCGGCGACAGCGGCCGTATGGAGGTGCAGCAGAATTTCCTGAAAGCCGTCATTCAGCAGCTGATGAAGCCTTCCAATGTTTTGAACATCGGAAAGATCTCCAAGGTCTTTCAGGAGTGTGTGGAGACAGACTTGAGTTTTCAGGAGATCCTGTGGTTTGGCAAAGCGGCGGTTTCCGGCGGTCTCAGTGTAGAGAATGTGGAATTTCTTACCATGCCCTACAAGGGAGCCTCCGCATGGAGCCGGAGCTATCATCAAAATCTGTCTTATGTTGTTCCCATTGCCGGCCAGCTGCTGGACATTGTCAACAATAAACTCAGCCCCTACTCGGAGGTGTTCACTCTCAGTGATCTGGACATTATGTCTGTGAATGCTGATGGAAGCCTCAGCTCCACCAGCGGGCACGTAGAGGATCAAAAAGCAGCCGTACCGCCGGTGAAGCCCTCAAAGCCCGCGGAGCCTGAGACACCTCCGGCAGATGAAAATGGAGTGCCTGTTGATCCGGAGACCGGCGAGCAGCTGCCCGCAGATCCCAACGGCCCCATCGTAGTAGACCCGGAGACTGGAGAGACGCAGGAGCCGGGCACAGTGCCGCCGGAAGCGACGGATCCCGGGATCACCGATCCGGGGACAACGCCCCCTGAGACCGGAGACGCCGGCACAACACCGCCGGCGGAAGGCGGAGATTCCGGCGCGGAGCCTGCGGTCCCGCCGGTGGAACCCGGTGAGACAGAAACACCCGATCCTCCCGAAACGGCGGATGGATCTGATTTTATCATTGTGGAGCCGCAGCCTGCGGCCTGAGGAAAGGAAACGAATATGACACCGAAAGAATTAGCCATTATTGCAGCCAAGGCGCTGGACGAGAAGAAGGGAAAAGAGATCGCAGCCATTGAGGTAACCGAGCAGACCACGCTGGCAGATTATTTTGTGATTGCCACAGGCAGCTCCAATACCCAGATCAATGCGCTGTGCGGCTCCGTTGAAAAGGCCATGGAAGAGCAGGGGGGAGAAAAGCCCCTGCGCCGGGAAGGATATCGGGACGGCACTTGGGTTCTGCTGGATTACGGATGCGTGGTGGTCCATGTGTTCTCTGCGGAGGCACGGGAGTTCTACTCTCTGGAACGCCTGTGGCATGACGGAAAGCCTGTGGACCTGAGCGGCGTCCTGACGGCAGACTGATTCGCACGCAAAAGCCCCATGGCTGGCAGTCGTGGGGCTTTTTTGCAGAATGATCGCACCTCAACCGGAAGTTGCGGGATAGTTGGTGGGCGCAACTGCTCTTTTTTGCTATGGTTAGGGCACCAACATACAGGAGGTAACAAGATGCAGATAAGTGTAGTCATGGCGTCGATTGTCCTTTTGGGACAGCTGGCAGTTTTTGCAGGCGGAATCTATGTGGTGGTCCTGATCGTCAGAGCCTTGCGGAAATATCTGCGGTCCGGTGAAGTGCGGAAGGAGAAGGCACAGACCTGCCGGTCTCTGGGGGAAGCGCTGAAAGCGCACCGGATCCGCTGCAAGATGACGCAGGAGTTTGTGGCGGAGGCCTTGGGCGTCAGCCGGCAGGCGGTGAGCAAATGGGAAACGGGAAGCGCAGATCCCAGTACCGCCAATTTGATTGCGCTGGCAAAGCTGTTCGGCGTTTCTCCGGAGGAACTGCTGCGGGAGGCTGTGTAACAGGCCGGGCAGAATCTGGCGCGCACCTCTTGACAAACCGTTCAAATCCCGTTAGAATGAGGAACAATGACTTGGATGGGAAGAAAACCCGGATATTCCGCCTGAAGAGAGCCGGCGGCTGGTGTGAGCCGGTGGGGGTGCCGTGGGATACTGGTCCCGGAGTCTTTCGCCTGAACCAAAAGTAGGGCGGAACGGCTGGCCCCGTTATCGGCTGTGAGGGCTGTAACCAAACAGCTGAAGCAGGGTGGTACCGCGTTTCCAACGCCCCTGACCGGACATCGGTCAGGGGCGTTTTATTTTATGGATCACATCCGAAAGGGAGAACGATATGAAGTACGATTTTACCGCCATTGAGAAAAAGTGGCAGCAGAAATGGCTGGAGGAAAAGCCTTTTGCCGCTGTCACAGGAGACAAGACCCGTGAGAAGTTTTTCGGCCTGATCGAGTTCCCGTATCCTTCTGCACAGGGACTCCATGTGGGACATGCCCGTCCCTTTACCGCCATGGATATCATCTGCCGCAAAAAGCGGATGCAGGGCTACAACGTGCTGTTCCCCATGGGCTATGACGCCTT
Organism: Dysosmobacter sp.; assembly: GCA_026169195.1. Classification (GTDB taxonomy): domain Bacteria; phylum Bacillota; class Clostridia; order Oscillospirales; family Oscillospiraceae; genus Oscillibacter. The sequence goes on from JAPFEH010000046.1 coordinate 108,099, forward strand.
CGGCCTGCCTACGGAGAACTTTGCCATCAAGAACCATATTCACCCCGCGAAGGTGACCCATGACAATGTTTCCAACTTCCGCAAGCAGCTGCAGATGCTGGGCTATTCCTTTGACTGGGACCGGGAGGTCAACACCACGGATCCCGACTATTACAAGTGGACCCAGTGGATCTTTTTGCAGATGTTCAAGAAGGGACTGGCCTATAAGGCCTCCATGCCGGTCAACTGGTGTACCAGCTGCAAGATCGTCCTTGCCAACGAGGAAGTGGTGGACGGCGTCTGCGAGCGCTGCGGCGGAGAGGTCATCCGGAAGGAAAAGAGCCAGTGGATGCTGGCCATCACCAAATATGCCGACCGTCTGATCGACGATCTGGAGGACGTGGACTTCATCGATCGGGTCAAGACCCAGCAGCGCAACTGGATCGGCCGCAGCGAGGGCACGGAGGTGGACTTTACCGCCACCAACGGCGACAAGCTGACGGTCTATACCACCCGCTGCGACACGCTGTTCGGCGTGACCTATATGGTCATCTCTCCGGAGCATCCCTATCTGGATCAATGGAAGGATCAGATCCGGAACTGGGATGCGGTGTCCGCCTATCGGGAGGAGGCTGCCCACAAGTCTGATTTTGAGCGGGGAGAGCTGAACAAGGAGAAGACCGGCGTCCGTCTGGAGGGCATTGAAGGTATCAACCCCGCCAGCGGCAAGCACGTTCCCCTGTTCGTCTCCGACTATGTACTGATGGGATACGGCACGGGCATCGTCATGGGCGTGCCCGGACATGACCAGCGTGACTGGGAGTTTGCAACCAAGTTCGGTCTGCCCATTGTCGAGGTGGTTCAGGGCGGCGATATTACCAAGGCGGCATTTACGCTGAAGGACGACACCGGAATCATGGTAAACTCCGGCTTCCTCAACGGCATGACCGTGAAAGAGGCCATTCCGGCTATGAAGAAGTGGGTCACGGAGCAGGGGATCGGTCATCCCAAGACCAACTTCAAGCTGCGGGACTGGGTGTTCAGCCGCCAGCGGTACTGGGGCGAGCCGATCCCGCTGGTGAATTGTCCCAAGTGCGGCTGGGTCCCCCTGCCGGAGTCTGAGCTGCCGCTGCTGCTGCCGGAGGTGGACAGCTATGAAGTTACGGATACCGGCGAATCTCCGCTCAGCAAAATGACAGACTGGGTCAATACCACCTGCCCCCAGTGCGGCGGGCCCGCCAAGCGGGAAACGGACACCATGCCTCAGTGGGCCGGTTCCAGCTGGTATTTCCTGCGGTATATGGACCCCCACAACGATCAGGAACTGGCATCCAGAGAGGCGCTGGAATACTGGTCTCCCGTGGACTGGTACAACGGCGGCATGGAGCACACGACACTGCATCTGCTGTACAGCCGCTTCTGGCACAAATTCCTGTATGACATCGGCGTGGTGCCCACCAAGGAGCCTTATGCCAAACGTACCAGCCATGGTATGATTCTGGGCGAGGGCGGAGAAAAGATGTCCAAGTCCCGGGGCAACGTCGTGAACCCCAATGACATTGTGGCGCAGTATGGCGCGGATACGATGCGTCTTTATATCATGTTCGTGGGCGACTTTGAGCAGGCTGCCACATGGTCTACCGAGGCGGTCAAGGGCTCCAAGCGGTTTTTGGACCGTGTGTGGAATCTGGCGGAAGGCGCGGCGGAAAGCTATGACCTGACGCCGGAAAATCAGCCCATCATCCACAAGACCATTAAGAAGGTCACGGACGATATTGACAGCCTGAAGATGAACACGGCCATCGCTGCCATGATGACCATGGTAAATGAGCTGAGCGCCAACGGCGTTACCCGCGGGGATATGAAGGACGTTCTGCTGCTGCTGAATCCCTTTGCACCCCATATGACGGAGGAACTTTGGGAGACGCTGGGATTTGCCGCGCAGACCGGCGCGATGTGCTGTCAGGCACAGTGGCCGGTGTATGATGAGAGTAAGACCGTAGCCAGCACCGTGAATATGGCGGTTCAAGTAAACGGCAAACTCAAAGGCACGATCACGATGCCGGCGGACAGCGAGGAAGCCGCGGTGGTAGAGGCTGCCAAGGAAGTGGATAAGGTCGCCAAGGCAATGGAGGGGATGCAGGTGGTCAAGACCATTCTGGTCAAGAACCGTCTGGTCAACCTGATCGTGAAGCCCCAGTGAGCATTCAGAACCGGCGCACAGCCGGAAAGCAAAGAAAATCAAAAAAATCCCTTGACAATGATAGAAAACATACGTATAATATCGTTGTTAACGCCATAGAATTCAGTTATGGCCCTTAAAGTATCCTGGAGATAGCCGGATACCTCGGAGGGAGGGAAATATAGATGTCTGAGATCCATGTTAAGGACGGCGAGTCCATCGACAGCGCACTGAAGCGTTTTAAGCGCAGCTGTGCCAAGGCCGGCGTGATTGCTGAGGTCCGCAAGAGAGAACATTATGAGAGCCCCAGCGTGAAGCGGCGCAAGAAGTCTGAGGCTGCTCGCAAGAACAAGAAGCGTTTTTATTGATGCAAAAAGATGCTGCACCCGTTTGGGTGCAGCATCTTTTTACAGGATTCGGAACAAATCCCCGGCAATGTCCTGAATTTCCGGCCACATGAAAAATGCCGCGGAAAGTCCCAGCGAGGTACCGATGCGAAGCTTTTGGGCAATGGTTCCGGCATCGTCGAAGAGGACAAAGTGCGTTTCTCCGCTGTGGCTGTATGTGAAATAGCGGGCGCAGAGATCGGGGGAGAAAAATACAGTAGGGGATTCCCGCTCTCTGAGCCGGGCGAGCGTTTCCCGACTCAGGGGAGTTCCCTCACCGGAGCGGGCGGGCAGGCGAAAGTCCATCCGCAGCCGCTGTACGTCCAGTCCCAGATGTCCGGCGCCGCTGCGGCGTATTTCTTCCTGAAGGCGTTCCGTGAAGTTTCCGCCGGACATGGCGGTGCACAAAAGGATCACAGCCTGCTGACCGGCCTCACGGCAGGATTCCGGCAGATAGAGGGTTTTGCGGCTTGCGTTGAGGGCGGTCCCCAAGCGGCGGGCGAAGGCCAGACGGTCAGAGCGGAGCGGCTCTTCAAAATCCAGTAAGGCTCCGGAATAGCCGCGGCGCCCGCATTCTCGCAGCACTGCTGCGCAAAGGGCGTCGGGATCATCAATGCGGGGGGCATCCCGGTCGCTGACAGACAGCAGCCCGCCACGGCTTTGCAGCAGGAGATTCTGCCGCAGTAAGGTGGAATCCGGCCCAATGCGGTAAGCCACATGAACCGGTGTGCCGCGGAATTTGGACGCGGCTTGGGCATCCTCTGGTGTAACAGCCAAAAACAGGTGCAAGTACCTCTCCCCCTTGTGTGAACCGCCGAATGGTGATATACTGTTTTTATCCTTTATGCAGATGAGGAGTTATGTATGTCATATTCACTGATCCCGAACCGGGTGATGGAGCAATACGCGGATTTGACCCCGGCTTATTTGCGGGAAAGGGGGATCACGCTGCTGCTGAGCGATCTTGACTTTACACTGGCGGCAAAAAGCACGCGCCGGCCGGATCAGTCCCTGCGGGACTGGATCTCTGCGCTGGAAGCGGAAGGGATCGCCTTTATGATCGTTTCCAACAACCGCTCAGGCAAACGGGTTACAGAGTTCTGCGCAGATTTGGGAGTTCCTTATCAGGGTCATGCGGGAAAGCCGTCTCCACGGGGACTGGTGGCTGCCATGGCACGGGCCGGACGGGAACCGGCGCAAACCGCCATGCTGGGAGACAAGCTGCTGACAGACGTGCTGGCTGCCAATCGGGCCGGAGTTCTGGCGCTGATGGTGGAGCCGGTTGGCGGCGCTGTGACCTTCTGGCAGAAGGTGCTGCACGCGATGCAGGCGCCCTTCAAAGCGGCCTGCCGCCGGCGTGAAGGCAGAAAGTCGGGAAAAAAACCAACAAATGGTTGAAAAATACTTGCAATAGCGGACAACATAGGATAAAATATCATAGGTATTTTATTAAAAGAAAGAACATAGAGAAAATGTCCTTCCCCGGTCGTTTTCTCGGAAGATTTGTGAGGAGGAAAAAACTATGCCTACCATTACTGCCGGTGATTTCCGGAAGGGTATGATTTTTGAGATGGAAGGAAAGCCCATGGTGGTTGTGGACTTCCAGCATGTCAAGCCCGGCAAGGGTGCCGCTTTCGTGCGTACCAAGTACAAGAACGTCATCACCGGGACCATCCGTGAAGAGTCCTTCAACCCCACTGCCAAGTTTGAGCAGGGTTCTGTGGAGCGCAAGAGCGCGGAGTACAGCTACAACGACGGCGACCTGTATTATTTCATGGACCCCGAGACCTTCGATATGGTCCCTCTGAACGCAGATGTTCTGGGTGATGCCTTCCAGTTCATCAAGGAGAACACCCTGTGCACCCTGCTGAGCTATAAGGGCAGCGTCTTTACCGTGGAGGCTCCCAACTTTGTGGAGCTGGAGGTCACGGAGACCGAGCCCGGCGTCAAGGGCGACACCGCCACCAACGTTACCAAGAACGCCACGCTGGAGACCGGCGCTGTGATTCGTGTGCCCCTGTTCATCAATGAGGGCGAGAAGATCCAGATCGATACCCGTACGGGCGAGTATCTGGGCCGTGTGAAGGAGTAAGCTTCAAAGGGGGGCCTTGTCCCCCCCTTCCGTTCATTTGTTTCGCGTGGATCACTATTTCATGGTTTGCTGCATTTGCGCAAAGAAAGGAGCATTACGATGGAGATCATGGAGAAGGTTGCCTATCTGAAGGGCTTGGCCGAGGGAATGGAGCTGGACACCGGTAAGAAGGAGGGCAAGCTGCTCTCTGCGATCATCGACCTGCTGGAGGACATCGCTCTGGAGATTGAAGACATTGAGGACGAGCAGGCTGAACTGTCCGAAGGTTTGGATGCGGTCAGCGATGATCTGGAGGATGTTGAGGACCTGATTTTCGGGGACGATGATGAAGATGAGGACGAGTACGAGGAAGACGAGCTGGATGAGGATGAGGATTGCTATGCAACGACCTGCCCCACCTGCGAGGAAACCATCTACTTTGACGAGTCGATTCTGGAAGACGGCGAGGTTATCTGCCCCAATTGCGGCGAAAAGCTGGAGTTTGATATGACCAGTCTGGAGGAAGAAGAAACCTCCGAGGAAAGCTTCGACGAGGAGTAATTTTTTAAAAAGACAGCCCGGTGCGTCAAGCACCGGGCTGTTTGCTTATGGAAAAAACGTCTTGCTTACTTGCTGCGCAGGCTGCACAAGCCTGCTCCAATGGCGGTTGCGAAGGTTGCGTTTTCCGGAATGATATAGTGAATGCCATACAGGTTTTCAAAGTTTTCAAAATTGGGACGGACCTGATCCAGTGTGGTCATGGATCCGGTCAGTACAACGGTTTTGGTATTGCAGCACTGGCAGGCCAGCACCGTCATGGTGCCGATTGCCTGAAGAACCAGATTGACCGCGCCGGCAGCCAGATCGGCGGAGGTGGCGTCTTCTGCCAGATTTCCGAAGTTGGCGGCAGTCAGCGTCGGGTCCAGAGTTGCGGCGGGGTTGCAGGTAATATCGGCAATGGTGAGATCCACATGGGAGAGATCGCCCTCCTGCGCCAGTTTTTTGATTTGACCGAAGCGTTCCATGCCTACCAGCTTGCGGCATAAGCCGCCCAATGTGCCGCCGCCGATGCCGCTGCCGCACAGGTGCCGCACAGTGCCGCTTTCTTCGGCCCACATAAAAGCGGTTCCGGTACCCATGGTCACGACCACAGCAGAGGATTGACCGGAGAGCGCCAGCGCGCCGGCGCCGCTGGCGGAAAACTCGTCTACCCGGCAGGTAGGGAGGCCGTATATGTCGCCATCGATATAGCTGGCGCCTACGCCGGTCAGTACCACGCGGCGCACATCACCAAGATTTAAATGGTTGCTGGTGAGATAGTTGCCCAGTGCGCCATACAGGCTGGTGACCTGATCTTCCGCCCGAACCCGCAGCATGGAGATCACGCTGCCATCCGTCCGCAGCCCGACCACCTTGGTCGTAGACCCTCCAATATCAATTCCCAAAATCACATCCATGATTGAATCATCCTTTCTGACAGCGGTCGACCCGCCGGACAATCTCCATGATAGGGGAGAGCAGCCGCCTTGTCAACCTGAAATTGACAAAAATTTGACATGATTGCCATAAAACGTTTGCTTTTCTCGGAGAACATGCGTATAATCAAAGTCATCAAAAGAACCAGAGGTGCAATATGAATACGGAACAGAAGCGGAACATGACCATGCTCTGTGACTTCTATGAGCTGACCATGGGAAATGGATATTTTCAAGCGGGATATCAGGACCGTGTCACGTACTTTGACGTGTTTTTTCGGGATGTACCGGATAAGGGCGGATTTGCCATCTGCGCGGGGCTGGATCAGTTGATTGACTATATCCAAAACCTCCATTTTGATGAAGAGGATATCGCATATCTGCGCAGTAAAAAGCTGTTCTCTGAAGCTTTTTTGACATATCTGCGGAATTTCCGATTCACCGGAGATATCTGGGCCATACCGGAGGGAACGCCTATTTTCCCGCGGGAACCGGTGGTGACCGTCCGTGCCAAGGCCATTGAGGCACAGCTGATTGAAACATTTTTGCTGTTGACAATCAATCACCAGAGCCTAATTGCGACCAAAGCCAACCGGATCGTTCGGGCGGCACAGGGGCGGACCGTGCTGGAGTTCGGCTCGCGCCGGGCGCAGGGAACCGACGGGGCCATTTCCGGTGCGCGCGCGGCCTATATCGGGGGCTGCAAGGGGACGGCCTGCACGATTTCCGACCAGCTCTTCGGTGTGCCTGCCGGCGGCACCATGGCGCATTCCTGGGTGCAGATGTTTGACAGCCAGTATGAGGCGTTTAAAACCTACTGCGAGATTTACCCAACCAATGCCACCTTGCTGGTCGATACCTATAATGTCCTCAAATCCGGTGTTCCCGATGCAATTCGGGCGTTTAACGAGGTTTTGAAGCCCCTCGGGATCAAGAAGTGCGGCATCCGGCTGGACTCCGGCGACATTGCCTATCTCAGCCGGGAAGCCCGAAAGATGCTGGATGAGGCGGGATGGACGGAATGCCAGATCTCTGCATCCAATGCGCTGGATGAATACCTCATTCAAGATTTGCTCCAGCAGGGGGCCAAAGTGGATCTGTTCGGCGTGGGTGAGCGGATGATTACGGCCAGCAGCCAGCCGGTATTCGGCGGTGTTTATAAGCTGGCGGCTGTGGAGGATGCGCAGGGAACGATCATCCCAAAAATCAAGGTCAGCGAAAATATCGATAAAATCACAAATCCTCACTTCAAGAAAGTGTTCCGGATTTTTGACAAGGCTACCGGAAAAGCGGAGGCGGACTATATCACAGTCTGGGATGAGACTGTGGATGAGTCAAAGCCTTTGGAGCTGTTTGATCCCCGTGCCACGTGGAAGCGCAAGACCTATACCGGATTTGAAGCCAAGCCCTTGCAGGTGCAGGTGTTCCGGGGCGGAGAGCTGGTCTATCGTCAGCCGTCCCTGCAGGAGATCCAGAGCTATTGCGCTCAGCAGGTGGATACGTTGTGGGACGAAGTAAAACGGTTTGAAAATCCCCATAACTATTATGTGGATCTGAGCCAGAAGCTGTGGGATATCAAGCAGGACCTGCTGCGGCAGAGCAGATAACATAGCCTAATATGGAAGGGCGCACAGCACAGTGCTGTGCGCCCTGAAAAAAATCCCCTGATGAAATCATCAGGGGATTTTTGCGGGTTTAAGAGGGAAATCAGCCGTAGGCTTCGTCCAGCAGGGTGATTCCGTCGATCCGCAGATCGAAGTAGGGAGCGGAACGATACTCGGACTCGTGGAAGTAACCGTCGGCAATGACCTCGGTGTCGGGGGTGTAATTGGCGTCGGAATCCACATCAGCCTGATAGCTGTCCATTGCCTTGCCGTCTACGGTGAAGGCAGCGGTATCGAAGACATGCAGAGAGCCGTCTTCCAGCTTGGCGGTAGCTTCAGCGATGGCCTCGGCGGTGCCCTCGGCAACGGCCTTCTCATTCAGGTCCGTGAGCACCACGGAGCCGGTAGCCAGAGTGCCGGTCCAGTCGGCGTCAATGGCTTCACCCTTCATAGCGGCAGAAATGGCGTATTCATAATAGGGCGTCCAGTCGATGCGGGAAGAGACGAGATAGGTGTTGGGGCAGGCGGATTCCGTAGAGCCATTGTAGGAAACATTGGGAACGCCGGCCAGCTCACAGGCAGTCGGAGCACCCATGGAGTCCGCATGCTGGCTGATGATCTTGCAGCCGTTGTTGATGAGTTTCTGTGCGCCTTCCTTCTCGGCCGTCTCATCGTACCAGGAGCCGGTGAAGGTGACTTCCATGGTAGCAGTGGGGCAGACGGAACGGGCGCCCAGGAAGAAGGAGGTATAGCCGGAAACCACCTCAGCGTAAGTAAAGGCGCCGACATAACCGATCTTGGCTTCCTCCGCGGAGAATTCGCCGGCAGCGATCATCTCGTTGAGCTTCATACCGGCGGCGATACCAGCCAGATAGCGGCCCTCATAGATGGAGGCGAAGGCGTTGTGGTAGTTATCCAGACCCTCTGTGTGAGCCTTGACGCCGGTGGAATGGCAGAACTGGACATCAGGGAACTCCTTGGCTGCCTGAATCATATAGTCCTCATGACCGAAGCTGTCTGCGAAGATGATGTTGCAGCCATCGTCAGCCAGTTCGGCGGCGGTGTCATAGCACTCCTGTCCCTCGGGAACATTGGTCTTGAATACATAGTTGGTGATGCCCAGATTTTCGCAGGCAGCCTTGGCGCCGTTGATGAAATTCAGGTCATAGGTGGAGTTTTCGTCGTGCAGGAAAATGAAACCGACCTTGATGTCAGATGCGGGATCCGCTGCGGGCTCCTGTGTGTCAGCGGGCTTCTCGGCATCGGCGGGAGCCTCATCTTTCTTTCCGCCGCAGGCGGCCAGACTCAAAGACAGGACCAAAGCGAGAAGCAGTGCAAGGAACTTCTTCATTCTGTTTTCCTCCTTCAAAAAATAAAATTAGGCCATGGAATGACCTTCTTCTAATGTCATCATACAAGGTTGACCCTGAAAATTCAACTGGAATTTTACATTTTTGTAATAAAATTCAATGGAAATTCAGGTTTCTTACTTACGTAATTTATCAAAACGCACGAAAGAGAAAATAAACAACAAAAAGGGGAGTGGTATTACCACTCCCCTTTGTAAAAACAAACAGGTCGACCTTTTGCGGATTTACAGGGTGATCGAAGTTCCGGTTTTCCCGGAAATCCCGTCTCTGGCTTTTTCCAGCAGAGTAATGAGTGCTGAACGTCCGGGCTTGCTTTCGGCGAATTGTACGGCTGCCTGCACCTTGGGCAGCATGGAGCCGGGGGCGAATTGCCCCTCTGCCATATAGCTCCGGGCCTGCTCGGGCGTCAGGGTGTCCAGCCAGCTTTGATTCGGCTTACCGAAGTTGATGGCGACCTTTTCCACGGCGGTCAGAATCACCAGACAGTCGGCATCCAGCTGCTGGGCCAGCACACAGGAGGCAAAGTCCTTGTCAACCACAGCCGCAGCGCCTTTGAGGTGATGCCTCTCTGTGGCGAATACGGGAATCCCGCCGCCGCCGCAGGCAATGACCACCAATCCGGCATCCACCATATCGCGGATGGATTCGATCTCCACAATAGATTGGGGACGGGGAGAGGCCACCACACGGCGGTATCCGCGGCCGGCGTCCTCAATCACCTGATATCCGCGCTCTGCAACCATCTTGTCAGCCTCAGCCTTGGTCATAAAGGAGCCGATGGGCTTGGTGGGATTCAGAAAGGCGGGATCGTCCGGATCTACCTGCACCTGCGTCAGCACGGTGGAGACGCCTTTGTGAATACCGCGGTCCAGCAATTCTTCCCGAAGGGAGTTTTGCAGGTCATAACCGATATAGCCCTGACTCATGGCAACACATACAGATAAAGGACAGGGGATATATTTTTCCGGGTCGGAACGGGTCAGTTCAGCCATGGCGGTCTGGATCATCCCCACCTGAGGTCCGTTGCCATGGGCGATGACGACCTCATGGCCTGCTTCAATCAAGTCGGCGATGGCCTTGGCGGTTTCCCTGACGGCGGTCATCTGTTCGGGAAGATTATTGCCCAAGGCGTTGCCGCCCAAGGCAATGACGATACGTTTACCCATGATGAAATACCTCGCAGATTTGTAGTGAGTGGAAAAATGTGCAGATGGTTTCTATAAAGAATGGAAAATCCGCCTGAGACGCAGAACACATATCAGGCGGACGATCCATTTCAGCGTAAATTGTCGGTGGCTGGATTATTTCGCAAACTCGCGCTTGGCGGCACGCTCCTCCAGTGCTTTCAGCGTAGCCTGCGGATCCTTGCATTTGGCAAGGAAAATCATAGCGGCGATGATATAGGGCTTGAAGGAAGCCTCTTTATACAAGGGGGTGCGGTAACGGTCAAATACGGAAGCATCCACTTCGCCGCTTTCACAGGAAACACCAGTGATATCTGCGGGCAGGCAGTGCAGGTACAAGGCCTTGCCATCCTTGGTCTTGGCCATCATCTCTTCCGTGCAGGCCCAGTCCTTGTGCTGGGCGTTCTGCGCCAGCAGCTCCTTTTCCAGAGCGTTGATGCCATCGGAATCTCCCTTGGCATAAAGGTCGGTGCGCTTTTCCATGGCGGCGAAAGGAGCCCAGCTCTTGGGATAGACGATATCGGCATCCTGAAATGCCGCTTCCATGGAGTTGGTCTTGGTGAAGGAACCGCCGGAGGCGGCAGCGTTCTTTCTGGCGACCTCTTCCACCTCAGGCATGACCTCATAGCCTTCGGGATGGGCCAGCACCACGTCCATGCCGAACCGGGTCATCAGGCCGATGACGCCCTGAGGAACAGAAAGGGGCTTGCCGTAGGAAGGGGAATAGGCCCAAGTCATGGCAACCTTCTTGCCCTTCAGGTTCTCCACGCCGCCGAACTCATGGATGATGTGCAGCATATCCGCCATACACTGGGTAGGATGGTCAATGTCGCACTGCAGGTTGACCAGAGTGGGCTTCTGCTCCAGAACGCCGTTCTGATTGCCCTCCGTCACAGCATCTACGACCTCGTGCATGTATTTGTTGCCCTTGCCGATATACATATCGTCCCGGATGCCGATGACATCAGCCATGAAGGAGATCATGTTGGCAGTTTCACGGACGGTCTCACCATGGGCGATCTGGCTTTTTCCCTCGTCCAGATCCTGAACCTCCAGACCCAGCAGATTGCAGGCGGAGGCAAAAGAGAACCGGGTACGGGTGGAGTTGTCCCGGAACAGGGAAATGCCAAGACCGGATTCGAAAATTTTCGTAGAGATGTTATTTTCCCGCATATAGCGCAGGGCATCCGCCACGGTGAAGACGGCTTCGATCTCGTCATCTGTCTTTTCCCAAGTCAGGAAAAAATCGCCGTTGTACATTTCCTTGAAATTCAGGGCATTGAGTTTGTCAATATACATCTGCAAAGTTTTATCCATTGTTTCGTTCTCCTTTATCTCTGAATGGTATCCGTATCAGGCGCTTCGGGTATTACTGGATGTTGTTGCTGGTCAGGCTCTGGCGGAATTCCGTTGCATCTTCCGTTTTGTTTTCCGGCTTATACAGTCCCGGAACCGCGGCGTACAGTGCGGCACAGGTGACCAGATCCTGTTTCCAAGTGATCTCGTTGGGTGCATGGGCCTGAGATTCGGCGCCGGGGCCAAAGCCTACGCAGGGGATGCCGTAACGTCCCTGAATGGACACGCAGTTGGTGGAGAAGGTCCATTTATCGGTCAGAGGACGGCCTTCGCGCAGGTGCATGGCATCCTTTTTCGGGTCGGCGTCGGCGTGGCCGATGCGCTTGTCACCCCACAGAGCGTGGTGGGCATCCACCAGAGCCTGCACATGAGCGGCGCTTTCCTTGTTGATCCAAGTGGGGAAGAAGCACTCTGTTTCATAGACGGTGCCGGTCCATGCGGGCCGGTCATACATGTACATACTGACCTTCACATCATCGCGATATTTCTGGACAGAGGGCAGCTCTTCGATTTCTTTCAGGCAGGAATCCCATGTCTCTCCGGCGGTCATGCGGCGGTCGATGGAGATGGAGCAGCTGTCTGCCACGGCGCAGCGGGAGGGAGAGGTGTAAAAGATCTGGGAGGTGGTGCAGGTGCCGCGGCCGAGGAACTGCGCGTCCTCGTAATGTTGGGGATTGAACTCGGGATTCAGCATTTTGACAAGTCCCTTGACCTTGTTGGAGGGACCGTCCCCGTTCTCGTTCAGAGCACGGACGTCCTGAAGGATGTCTGCCATCTTATAGATGGCGTTGTCGCCGCGTTCGGGAGCGGAACCATGGCAGGAGATTCCCTTCACGTCCACACGGATCTCCATGCGGCCCCGATGACCGCGGTAGATGCCGCCGTCGGTGGGTTCGGTGGAGATGACAAACTCGATTTTGCTGCGGGCGTCCTCGGGGCCGTGGAAGTACTGATTGACGATGTACTGCCAGCACATGCCGTCGCAGTCCTCTTCCTGAACGGAGCCGACTACCATGATTTTGTAGCCATCGGGGATCAAGCCCAGATCCTTCATGATCTTGGCACCGTAGACGGCGGAGGCCATGCCGCCTTCCTGATCGGAACCGCCGCGGCCGAAAATGATGTCGTCGGTTTCATATCCGGTATAGGGATCGGCTTCCCAGTTGCTGATGTTGCCGATGCCGACGGTGTCGATGTGGGAATCAATGGCGATGATCTTTTCACCTTCGCCCATCCATCCGATCACATTGCCCAGACCGTCGATCTCCACTTTGTCGTAACCAAGCTTTTCCATTTCGGCCTTGATGCACATGACGACCTCCTTTTCCTCGCAGCTTTCGCTGGGGTGGGAGATCATATCCCGCAGGAACCGGGACATGTCAGCTTGATAGCCTCTGGCTGCCTGTTTGATCGCTTCAAAATCCATACCGTCATCCTCCGTCAAATATGATGTATAAGGGGTAAATCACACTCTCTACCCCTATCATAGCACAAGAATTCCAGTTGTCAAACAAAAAATTAGAAAACCAAAAAAACTTTTTGAAAAACGGTTGATTTCTATAAAAAATATGGTATGATAGGGATGGTAGATTAGAACGTTTTTGAAAAAACCGGAAGAAAAGGAGGAACTGCCTACGGAAAGCGGAAAGTTAGAAATGCTGCGGCAGGTGGCAAACGGCATCGCAGCGCAGTTTGGGACCAACTGCGAGGTGGTGGTCCATGACCTGAGCCGTAATCCGGACCACTCCATTGTGCATATAGTGAACGGTCATGTCTCCGGCCGTAAAGTGGGGGACGGGGCTTCCAATGTGGTCATGGAACAGCTGGAGACCAATGATCCGGAGCCGCGGGACCATCTGTGCTATCTGATGAAAACGCCGGATGGGAAGATCTTGAAATCTTCCACGGTTTATATCCGGAACGGGAAGGGGAAGGTCTCTGCCATTCTGGCGATCAATTATGACATTTCCAAATTGATGATGGTGGAAAGCGCCGTGCGGGAGCTGATCTCCACGCCGGAGCCTCAGCAGTCGGAGCCGGAAAAGATCGTGAACATCAACGATCTGCTGGAGGATCTGATCCAGCAGTCGGTTGCGCTGGTGGGAAAGCCGGTGGCTTTGATGAATAAGGATGACAAAGTGAAAGCCATCCAGTTCTTGAGTCAGAACGGTGCGTTTCTGGTCACCAAGTCCGGTGATAAGATTGCAAAATACTTTGGAATTTCCAAGTATACATTATATTCTTATATTGATATCAAACAGCAGGAGGGAAAAGCCACATGATTGATTTGACTATCCATCAAGAGGGATTGGCGCACAATCTGAAAAAAGCAAAGGAAAACGGCATTATCATCCCTACCATCCGGCAGATGCAGCATCCTGAGACGATTCCGGAAAAGATTCAGGAACGGCTGAAAACCGTCGGGCTGTGGGATGTGGACCCGCTGAACCTGTTCCGCATTACATGGAAAAACGAGCCGAAGGAATCCGGCGGACTGTTTCAGGCGGTCCCCAATTACATCGAACTGCCCTCTGTGCTGACAGGCGTGCCCTGCCGCATCATCGCCATGGTGGGCAAGTGGTTCCCCACCGGCTGCCACAAGGTGGGGGCGTCGTTTGGCTGTCTGGCGCCCAGACTGGTAACGGGACAGTTTGACGTTGACAAGCACAAGGCCGTGTGGCCCTCCACCGGAAACTACTGCCGCGGAGGCGCGTTCAACTCCCGTCTGCTGGGGGCGCAGGGAGTGGCGATCCTGCCGGCGGAGATGAGCCGGGAACGGTTCGACTGGCTCCATGAGATCGGGGCGGAAGTCATTGCGACGCCGGGATGCGAATCGAATGTCAAAGAGATCTTTGATAAGACCAATGAATTGAAGCAGGACCCTCTGTACATGATTTTCAATCAGTTTGAGGAGATGGGCAATCCCCTTTGGCATTATAACGTGACCGGCAATGCGCTGGCTGATGTATTTGAAGCGGTCAAACGCCCCGGAGACCGCTTTGCCGCCGCCGCCTTCACGTCCGGTTCTGCCGGAACCATGTCCACCGGAGACCGGCTCAAGGAGCTTTATCCGCACTTGAAGCTGGGCGTAGGCGAGGCGCTCCAGTGCCCCACCATTTTGAACAACGGCTTTGGCGGACACCGGATCGAAGGGATCGGCGATAAACATATTCCGTGGATCCATAATGTGAAAAATACCGATATGGCCATTGCCATTGACGATGAGGATTCCCAGCGGCTGCTGCGGCTGTTCAATACGCCGGAAGGAAAGGACTATTTGCTGCATACGCTGAAGCTGGAGCCTGAATTGGTGGAAAAACTCAGCTGGCTGGGAATTTCGGGCATCGCCAACGTGCTCTGCTGCATCAAGATGGCGAAATACTACGAACTGACAGAGCGGGACGTGGTTGGAACGGTGCTGACAGATTCCGCTTCCATGTACGGCAGCCGCATTGCGGAGCTGAATGAACAGTACGGAGCATACAACATGAACGAGGCGGTGCTGGACCATCACCTGCATATGCTCGGACTGAAAACGGACAGCATGATGGAGCTGACCTATATGGATCGCAAACGGGTCCACAACCTGAAATATTATACTTGGGTGGAGCAGCAGGGAAAGACTTCCGAGGAGCTGAACGCCCTGTGGTATGACACGGAAGGCACATGGGATGCCGTTCACGCGCAGGCTGAGGAACTGGATGAGCTCATCAATGCCTTTAATGAGGAAACCGGCGTACTGAAAAATCTGTAAAGGAAATTCACATCACAGGAAAACGCGGGGTGGACGTGGGTCTGCCCTGCGGGATCGGGGGACTGCATGAAACATGTTCTGTATGGCAGGTGTGTCAGGTGCGGAAAGACTTATGAAGCTGTACCGGATCTGACCACTTGTGAATGCGGCGGCATTCTGGAGATCACGTATGATTATGACTACATCAAAACGCGGTTGACCAAGGAAACGCTGGCAGGCAGGTCCGACCGGACCATGTGGCGGTATCGGGAACTGCTTCCGGTGGAAGAAACCACAGAGCTGCCGCCTTTGCGGGTGGGAGGAAGCCCCTTGTATGAGGAGCCGCGTCTGGCAAAGCATCTGGGATTGAAAAAACTCTGGGTCAAGGATGACGGACAGAATCCAACCGCATCCTTGAAGGACCGGGCAAGCGCCATGGCAGTGGCCAAGGCGCGGGAGGCGGGGGCACGGGTGATCGCCTGCTCCTCCACCGGAAATGCAGCCAGCTCTCTGGCGGGCAATGCGGCGGCGGCAGGGCTGTCAACGTATATTTTCGTGCCTTCCCGTGCGCCGAAGGGCAAGGTGGCGCAGCTGATGACCTTCGGCGCCACAGTGATTTCCGTTCAGGGAAATTATGAGGAGACCTTTGCGCTCAGCAAGGCGGCCATTGACCGGTGGGGCTGGTACAACCGGAATGCTGCCATCAATCCCTATCTGTCGGAAGGGAAAAAGACGGTTTCTTTGGAAATTATGGAACAGCTCCGCTGGGAGGTTCCGGATTACATTGCCATCAGCGTGGGGGATGGATGCACCATTGCCGGATTGTGGAAGGGCTTGAAGGACTTCTATGCAATTGGACTGATCGACTGGCTTCCCCGCCTGATCTCAGTGCAGGCAGAGGGGTGCTGCCCGCTGAACCGGGCCATTGCGGAGGATCGTCCGTGGTATCCCATGGAGGAAAATACGCTGGCGGATTCCATTGCCGTGGGGGTGCCCAGAAATGCGGACAAAGCGCTGATGGCAATTCGGGAGTCCAACGGGCTGGTGGTCAACGTTTCCGATGAAGAGATCATGGCAGCCCAGAAGCTGCTGGGCATGACCTGCGGCGTGTTCGGCGAGCCGGCAGGCGTTGCGGGTACGGCGGGCGTCAGAAAGCTGTGTGAGCAGGGCGTTCTGGGCGGGCAGGATACGGTGGTCAGTGTAGTGACAGGCAACGGCCTGAAGGATGTGGCAAATGCCATTAGGGCCTGCGGCGAGCCGATCTCCATCCCAAGCGATATGGAGCTGCTGATCAAAGCCTTTCAGGAAAAGGGCATTGCGGCGGACTGAGGATTTGTGATAATATGAAACCGGGCGGTTTACCGCCCGGTTCATTTTTTTTGAAGAAGGATGAGAAGATGAAACGACGAATTTCTGCGTGGCTGCTGGCTTTGATTCTGGCAGCGCTGTCTGTTCTGCCGGTTCAGGCGGCGGAAAGGGGAGAGACCGTTACGGTCCTGTTTACCCATGATCTGCATTCTCATTTTCTGCCGCAGCCGGCAGAGGGCGGGGGAGAGAGCGGCGGATATGCCCGCCTGAAAACCGCCATTGATCGGGAGCGGGCGGCGCATCCCGACGCGCTGGTGCTGGATGGCGGAGATTTCTCGATCGGTTCTTTGATCCAGACGCTGTATACCACACAGGCCGCCGAGCTGCGGACCATGGGTGCCATGGGATATGATGCAGCCACCATTGGGAATCATGAATTTGACCATACGGGAAGCGGCTTTGCGAAAATGCTGAATGCGGCGGCGGAGAGCGGGGATCCGGTTCCGGTCCTGCTGCAGGCCAACTATGCACCGGCGCAGGACAACCCGGAGCGGGATGCGATCCTGAACGCGATGGAGAACTACGGCGTGAGAGAAACCATGATTCTGGAACGGGGAGGCGTGACCTTCGGGATCTTCGGATTGATGGGGATGGACGCCGATGCGTGCGCGCCAACGTCCGGATTTCTGCTGGAAGATGCGGTAAAGACGGCGGAGAGCTGCGTAGAACAGCTGCGGGCACAGGGGGCGGAGGTCATCATCTGCCTCTCCCATGCCGGTACCGGGGAGAGTCTGGAGGTTTCGGAGGATGAAGCGCTGGCTGAAGCGGTCGATGGCATTGACCTGATCATCTCCGGTCATACCCACAGCACGTTGGAAGAACCCCTGCGGGTCAATCAGACTTACATTGTGTCCGCCGGACCTTACTGTGAAAATCTCGGCTCTATCACGCTGGAAAGGTCTCCGGATGGGGGATGGGCGCTGCAGGACTATCGTCTTGTTCCGATTGATGAAACGCTGCCTTCCCATCAGGAGACCGCAGCCATGATCGAGGGCTGGAAGACGGCGGTGGGAGAAACCTATTTGAACCGCTATGGTATGACGTACGATCAGGTTTTGACTGCGGCGAAGTTTGACTTGAACATGCCGGCTTCCGGCGTACAGCAGGGCAGCAATCTGGGAGATCTGGTGGCAGATGCATTCCTTTGGGCGGCGGAATCACTGGCGGAAGATGTACCGGAGGGGCGCACGGTCAGTGTTACGGCGGACGGTGTTCTGCGCGCCCCCCTGCGGGCAGGAGAGCTTACGGTCTCCGAGGCCTTTGACGTATTGTCAATGGGAGTGGGCAGTGACGGGACGTCGGGCTTCCCTCTAGTAGCGGTGTATCTGACCGGTGAGGAGCTGCGGGCCGTGGCGGAGGTGGACGCATCTGTGACGCCGATCATGCCGGCAGCCCAGCTGTATATCGGCGGGATGGAATACAGCTTCAATACCAACCGGATGTTCTTCAACCGGGTCCTGACAGCCCGCCTGTATCCCACCACATTTCCGGACGGCACACAGACCGGCGCGGAGGAAGAGATCGAGGATGACCGTCTGTACCGGATCGTCACGGGAATGTATTCCGCGCAAATGCTGGGAACGGTGAAAGAAAAATCCATGGGTCTGCTGTCACTGGAACCCAAGAAAGCGGATGGAGCTCCTGTAACGGATTTCAATGAGTGCATCCTCTACGACGGGGACGGCAATGAGATCAAGGAATGGTATGCGCTGGCGGCTTATCTCCAATCCTTTGGGAACGACGGCATTCAGTCGTATGCCTCGGAAGCGGGAGACGGTCGCAAGACCGTTACCCGCAACAGAGACATCGGCCTGCTTTTGCAGAACTGGAACTGGATCACATGGACCGTTGTACTGGGAACTGCCATTGCGGTTTTTCTGGTGATCGGATTGGTGAGAGCCGGCTTCCGTGCAGTGCGGCGCAGGAAACGTGCGAAGCGTTCCTGACGGAAAAAGACTTGGCACCAAGAGAAAAGCAGGCACCCGGAGAGGATGCCTGCCCGCAAATCAATCAGTTGTTAGAGAATAATCTGAAACAACACCGTTTGTAAAATCAATCAAAAGCCATTCGCTGTCGATGCTGAACAGTCCCCTTTCCGGACCGAGATAATACACATAGCGGTTATCGGCATTAAAAGCACCTTGCGCATTATCGTGCGGACCAAGTAAAGATAAGACTTCGGTTTCAGTCAATCCAAGTATTTCGTAGTTTTGGAGAAGGTTGTCAATCATATCGGTACGCTCACTTGGCTCGTTTAGCCACCGATCAGAATGAAAGGTGTGCTGGTAATGATAGGCAAGATAGCCGACAATGATGGCGAAAAGGAAGGCTAAAAAGATTGCAAAAACAGTATAATTCACAGTCTTTGCTTTTCGGACTGCACGCTTCATGTCATCCTCAGAGAAAGTCTTACGCAAAATCTACACCTCCCGTGAAAGTGATTTGTGGAATCATGATACACGGAGTATCGGGGTAAATCAAGAAACACGTTGTGAACGTTTTTAGGGGAACTGGCCATCCAAAGGATGGAATAATGGAGGTAACGTCCTGCCGCTACTCCGGCAGGCACAGCCTGAAAGGCTGACGATAAGAACAGCAAATACAGTTAAAAAAATAGTCGGGATGTAAACTCATTTCAGCTTCCGGTCTGCCGGCAGATACCAGTGCGCACTTTTGTTCGGTGAAGCCCTATATGTACATGTATGTGCATGCTGCATGGCAAAGCGCTCCTGCATAAAGTCCGGTCGAGCAGAGAAACGCAGCCCCCGCAGCACAAAAACGGCGTGACCATACCATGGTCACGCCGTTTGCCGATGGACTGCCCTGCGAATATCCCGCTGAATCGGACAGGGTTTCTTATACGATTTTGCGCAGGTCATTCTGCGGGGCTGTTTGCTGTTTTTGCTCTGCAAAATAACGGATGATGTCTTTTCTGGTGACGATGCCGATAAAACTGCCGATATCGTCCACAACAGGGATGAAGTTTTGGTTCATGGCACTGTCCAGCAATTCGTCCATAGTGACTGTGATACGCACGGGAGGATACAGATTTCCACGCAAAATATCCCGGATTTGCAGTTGTTCCAAATCTTTCATGGTACAGGGCCGATCCTCTTCTGTGCTGAGGAGCCGCCATAAAAAGTCGCCTTCGCTGACGGTTCCGATGTACTGCCCGGCGCGGGAGATCACAGGGATCGCTGTGTAGCCGTGATGCCGCATTTTTTCCAGACCCTGACGAAAGGTATAGTCATCGTACAAATAGGCAACGCGGGCCTTTGGAAGAAGAAAATAAGCAATGTTCACGCAGCAGCCTCATTTCTCAAAGGCGGAGAGCCGCCTGTAATCCGGTTATGCAACCTTTATATATAATATACAATAAAGTCTGGATCAAATGATGAACATTTTATGAAGAATGTCTGTGACACGGCTTTACTTTTCCTAGAAAAGCTGATATCATAAAAAATGTGATATATGCAACAAAGGAGGCGGGCGCTTTGCTGACACAGCAGGATCTGGAAAAAAGTCCCTTATTTCAGGATATCAGCTATGAGGAATATCTCAGGATGCTGACCTGTTTTCAGGCTGTCCGGCGGTCATTCCGGACAGATGAATTGGTCTATGACTTTGCTGCGCCGAAGAATGATGCGGTCGGGATCGTTGAGCGGGGAGAGGCGGCTCTGATCCGCATTGATGAGGAAGGAGTCTCTACGGTGATGGAGGATCTGAATCCCGGCGGTGTTTTTGGACGGACGCTGGCGTTTGCCGGAGCCGGGCAGGACAGTCTGGAGGTGGTGGCCCGGACACCGTGTGACGTGCTCTTCATCGACTACGCGCATATTTTAAAGCGGTGTGAACATGCGTGTACCCACCACAGCCTTTTGGTTCAGAATATGCTGCGGCTCATGGCGGATAAGGCGCAGGCGCTGTCCATGCGGGTGGATGTCCTGTCACGCCGATCGATTCGGGAAAAGCTTTTGTGCTGTTTTCGCCAAATGGCAGGGGACAGCGGCAAGAATACCTTTACACTGCCGTTTTCCCTGAGCACACTGGCAGATTATATTGCCACAGACCGCAGTGCCATGATGCGGGAACTCAAGCGTTTGCGGGAAGAGGGGATCGTGTCTTCGGACGGGCGCAGATTCACGCTGCATCTGTGAGCAGGACGCTGAAAACAGGAAACAGCAATGGTTTGATAAAAAAATAACAAAATGAGCAAAGCGTATTGACAGCGGTCATTCGATATATTATCATAAAGGCAATGTGTTTTCAGTGACCGGAAAGCGACTGCATCACATATTAAATAACGAGGATTCGGGAAAGAAGGAAAGAGTTATGTTTCGCATCGTGAGAAAAGAGGAACTCCGCCCCACCGTGACTCTGTACGAGATCGAGGCTCCCCTGATCGCCAAGAAAGCCCAGCCGGGTCAGTTCATCATCCTGCGGGTAGATGAGATGGGTGAGCGGATCCCCATTACGATCAATGATTATGACCCCGAAAAGGGAACGGTCACCATCATTGTTCAAACCGTGGGTGCCACCACTGAAAAATTGAAGCGGCTGAACGAGGGCGACTGCCTGCAGGATTTTGTTGGCCCTCTGGGCAAGGCCACCGAGACGGAAGGAAAGAAGAAGGTCTGCGTGGTCGGCGGCGGCGTGGGCTGTGCCATTGCATACCCCGTTTTGAAAAAGTTCCATGACAATGGCGCGGAGGTCCATGCCATTGTCGGCTTCCGCAGTGCTGATCTGGTGATTTTGGAGGAGGACTTCAAGAAGTCTTCCGACAAGCTGATCGTCTGCACCGATGACGGCTCTTATGGCCGCAAGGGTCTGGTGACGGAGGCGCTCAAGGAGCTGATCGACGCCGGGAACCAGTATGACGAGATTTTTGCCATCGGTCCCATGGTGATGATGAAATTTGTCTGCAAGACCACCGAGCCTTACGGCATACCCACCACGGTTTCCATGAGCCCCATCATGATCGACGGCACCGGAATGTGCGGCGGCTGCCGGCTGAGTGTTGGCGGCGAGATGAAGTTCGCCTGCGTGGACGGGCCTGACTTTGACGGTCACAAGGTTGACTGGGATCTGGCTGTCAAGCGGAATCAGATGTACCGCGACTTTGAGATGCACAAGCACGAGGAGACCTGCAACCTGTTTAAGAAGGAGGCCGAATAATCATGGCGAATATGTCTTTGACCAAGAATCCCATGCCCTCTCAGGACCCCAATGTCCGCAATAAAAACTTTGACGAGGTGGCGCTGGGATACACGGAGGAGCAGGCATTGGATGAGGCACAGCGCTGCCTGAACTGCAAAACGAAGCCCTGCATGACCGGCTGTCCTGTTATGGTACATATTCCGGAGTTTATTGCCGAGGTTGCCAAGGGCAACTTTGAGCAGGCCTATCAGATCATTTCCCATACTTCCGCACTGCCCGCAGTCTGCGGCCGTGTCTGCCCGCAGGAAAGCCAGTGCGAGAAATATTGCGTCCGGGGCAAAAAGGGTGAACCTGTGGCCATCGGCCGGCTGGAGCGGTTTGTTGCCGACTGGCACAATGCCCATGCTACCGCCGCGCCTGAAAAGCCTGCGTCCAACGGCCATCGGGTCGCAGTTGTCGGCTCCGGCCCTGCCGGTTTGACTTGCGCCGGTGATCTGGCCCGCAAGGGATATGAGGTCACGGTTTTTGAAGCGCTGCATCTGGCCGGCGGCGTGCTGGTCTATGGTATCCCCGAATTCCGTCTGCCCAAGTCCATCGTCCAGAAGGAAGTGGACGGGCTGAAGGCTTTGGGCGTTACGGTTGCCACCGATACCGTGGTTGGCCGTACCATCACCGTGGACGAGCTGATGGAAGAGCAGGGCTTTGAAGCGGTCTTTATCGGCTCCGGCGCAGGTCTGCCCATGTTCATGGACATTCCCGGCGTCAACTATAAGGGCGTTCTCTCCGCCAACGAATTCCTGACCCGGATCAATTTGATGAAGGCTTACCGGCCCGACTCTGACACCCCCATCATCCATCCCAAGAAGGTGGCGGTCGTGGGCGGCGGCAACGTGGCAATGGATGCTGCCCGCTGCGCCAAGCGGCTGGGAGCTGAGGTGTATATTGTTTACCGCCGCGGCATGGAGGAGCTTCCCGCCCGTAAGGAAGAGGTGGAGCACGCCGAGGAAGAGGGTATCATCTTCAAGACCCTCTGCAACCCCGTGGAGATCTTCGCCGATGAGAACGACGACGTCAACAAGATCCGCTGCATCAAGATGGAGCTGGGTGAGCCGGACGCTTCCGGACGCCGCCGTCCCATCGAGGTTCCCGACAGCGAGTTCGATCTGGATGTGGACTGCGTCATTATGTCTCTGGGCACCAGCCCCAACCCCTTGATCAAGTCCACCACCAAGGGACTTGAGATCAACAAGAAGGGCGGCATTGTGGTCAATGAGGACGGTCTGACCTCCAAGGAGAATGTCTACGCCGGCGGCGACGCCGTGACCGGCGCTGCCACCGTCATTCTGGCTATGGGCGCCGGCAAGACCGCTGCCAAGGCCATTGACGAGGCACTGAGCAACAAGTAAATCCCAAACAAGGCGGATAGCGGAGCTGTCCGCCTTGTTTTTTTCGACAGATGGAAAGGGCGGTCAAAGAAAGGAGCAGAACCATGATCGAGCTTTGTTTCAGTAACGCCATGAAGGGCTGTCTGCGGGTGGCGCAGCACTGCGGTGCGGGCGGAGCCGGAGCGGTCGGGCTGATTTACGGGGCTGCGGAAGGGACGCCTCCTTCCGATGTAGAGTATGCTGCCGTGCTGGATCGGGCACGCCGGGCGGCGGAGATGCGGAGCCGGCGGGCGGTCTCTCTGGGCGGGCAGCCCTCGGATGTGCTGACACTGTCTCTGGGACTGGATCAGGGAGATCTGCGGGAGCCGCTGGGGGAAGCCCGAAGAGCGCTGCTGCGGAGCTGGTATGAGGATGATGAATCGGCGGAACGGGTTTGGCAGCAGAATGTGCATGCAGCTGCCCGCCTGACTGCCTGCGGGAAAGAGGAACCGGTCCGCATCTGGGCGGATCATACGCCCCACAGTGCCTGCGGGCTGCTTCACGCCGCCGGCATCCTGAAAGAAACGGTGGCTCCGGTGACTCTGATGCTCCCGCCGCCGTGGCAGGTGCGGGAGGACGGCATGATTGAGGTTTATGATCAGGGATGGGGGGAGGTCTGTCCGGAAGAGTTCGGCAGGTTTCTGCATCTGGAACGTCCCTTGCCGCCGCAGGTCCTGAAGATGCTGTCCAGCCGCTGGGAGCGGCTCCAACGGGAGAATGCGCCGCTCCGGGCCGTGATCAACGGGCGGGTTTGCAGTGTGGAGGAGAGCTTTTACGATGCGCTGCTTCGGAAGCACCTGCCCGCAGAGGAAACCACGATCGGCACCGTGATCGCAAATGTGCTGGTTCAGGAACATCCCGGCATTGGTGATGTCTGGCTGGCAGGGCGGCTCCGGCGGATGCTGGCAGACGGTGAGCTGCGGATGATACGGGAGGACCGGACGCGGTATTACCGTTCTGTGATCGTGAAAAGCTGAAATCAGCCCGCCGCATAAAATGCGGCGGGCTGATTTTACGGTTTTACGGGTTTGCGGAGACCGCAGACTGTGGCAGTCAGCAGGGAGACGGAAAGGGTCAGCAGGCCGACCTCTCCCGCCTTCAAAAAAAGCCGGACCCCCATGCTGTCCAAAGCAGGATTTTCATAAATCAGGGGATAGCCCCAAGACTTCAAGAAATTCAGCAGCAGAAGCGCGGCCCATCCGGCGGCCAGCAGCCAGCGGTTTCTGCGGCAGGTCAAGTCCAGACGCACCGTGCGGAAGGAACGCAGCGTGATGACGATCATCAGCAGCATCACTGCCAGCTGCCCCCATGCAATGAGAAGCCGCATGTAGTTCATTTCCGGAGTGAAGACCGGTGTTAGAAATACCAGTGTCCAGTCAATGCCGGTTGCCCAGCGGAGGTACCATTCTACAAACAGATAGATGGTCCAGCCGCACCAGAGACCGGTTCGTCGGGTGGTGCGCAAGCAGAGCAGGGCACAGGTCAGGAAGGGAAGTGCCAGAATCAGACCTCCGATCAACCACCCGCCGGCCATGGTCAACAGCAGGAAGCTCAAAGTGCCCAGACACAGAAAGATGATTCCGGCGATGGTACGGCCGGTGATTTGTCTGGCGGATGGGATCCGGACTTCTGGGTTCGGGGTGTCCTCCGGAGCGGCTTCCTGCGGAGAGGAAGCGCCTGTCACCAGTTCGTCCAGAGATACGTCAAAGAATTGACTCAGCTTTACAAGCTTGTCCAGATCCGGCACACTGGCGTTGGTCTCCCATTTGGAGACGGACTGGCGGGAGACACCCAGCGCTTCTGCCAAATCTCCCTGCGATAAACCGCGCTGCGTCCGCAGACGGGTGATGGTGCTTCCAAGATTCATCGAGCGAACCCTCCTTTTGAAAAAAAGTATAGCAGAGGGCAGGGGAAAAGTCTACCAAGCCGCCTTGTAATCTTAGCAACCACTGGTTGACAAACTTCCACCTTCTGCGTTCTTGCCTGTTTTGCAGGAGTGGTATAAGATAAAAGCATCAAGTGGAAAGAGAGCGAAGCAACATGATGACATTTTCAGAAAAGCTGACAGAACTCCGGAAGCGGGAGGGATTGAGTCAGGAACAGCTTGCAGATCGTCTGGGCGTTACCCGTCAATCGGTCAGCAAGTGGGAGAGCGGTACTGCAGTTCCGGAGCTTGTAAAGTTGATATCCTTGTCGGATATATTTGGAGTCAGCATCGATTATCTGGTCAAAGATGCTCGGGAAGAGCCTGAGACTGCCGGACAGGAACCATCGTCAGATACCGCACGTCTGGAACAGAAGGTAGACGATCTGACCCGATATGTCAAGGGAAGGATCTATGCCTATGACAGCAAGACGCGGCTGTTTGGTCTGCCGCTGGTGTCGATCCGGATAGGCTTCGTTCGGGGGGGGAAGCTGCGCTGGGAAAATGTAGCCAAGGGGATCTTCGCCATCGGCAATGCCGCTGTTGGAGTGGTGTCTCTGGGGCTGATCAGCGTGGGACTGGTGAGCGCCGGCTTTATCGCTCTGGGGCTTCTGGCGCTGGGAGGCATCGCCATGGGAGCGGTATCCTTTGGCATCGTGGCCTTTGGACTGTTGGCATTGGGGGTCAGCGCCATCGGCGTGTATGCCGGCGGTGTTTGTGCCGTGGGTTCTGAAATTGCCGTGGGTGTGGCAGCAGCCTCCCCCGGAACGGCAGTGGGTATCGAGGCAAAAGGGAGACAGACACTTCTCTGGGGGCAGGGACTGCGGAAAGAGGAGATCGCTGCGTTCCTGCAGCTTCACCACCCGACACTGTGGGAGCCGCTGGTAAAGCTGTTCAGCGCCATAGGAACCCATCTTTTATGATTGATGAAAAAACGAGCCGCGCAGGTTTTTGAACTGCCCCCCATTTGTTAGACAGTATGGTATACTGAATAACAAATGGGGTGCTTTATTTATGCCAAAAGGGATACCAAACAAACGGTACACAGCAGAGTTTAAGAAAAAGGTCGTAGAGGCTGTGGTGAAAGATGGTCTCAGCTACAAAGAAGCTGCCAGACTATATGAGGTTCAGGGGCATAGCGGAATTCAAA
>JAPFEH010000057.1 GCA_026169195.1 Dysosmobacter sp.
CAGTTAATCTTTCTCGGTCATTTGGGATCTTGATAATTTGAATATCTTGAACTACATCAGTTATATTTTTGCCTTTATCCACTATAAACTCATCTCGGTATGGTTTATATAGGGTAGCTACACGAGTGCCATACTCTAAGAAAATATTGTAAGAGCTAATAGTCAAGTCTTCATTTTGAAGGCGTTTTACAATTTCCTTTCCCCATACAAAATCTGGGCAATATGGCACCGGTGCATTCTGCGTTAAGTAATCCTCAACATCGGCATAAGAAAGCAAGCGTGAATTTGTGTCAATACCATCTAATTGCACAGAAAAGTAATGTTCTTCGTTTTTCTCAGGCTTAGTTAATGTCGTATACACGCTTTCAAGCACATCGATAACTGTTACATCAGATTGGGAATCGTCTGCCAACACTTCAGACAGTTTGGAAGCATCAATGATTATCTGTGTGGCAATGGCTTCACCCTTATAAGAAGTGGTAAAGGTCAATCGTTTGCAATAACTCAACGCTGATAATCGACCAATCCCACGGAAACCACGCGAGCTTTCTGATGACTTTTTAGAGTTACCTATACTAATCAGTGTCTTTTCAACTTCTGATGCCGGAATGCCAAGACCGTTGTCAGAAATAACGATCTGATTCTCTGTCGGTATTAATTTTACTACAATCTGTTCTGAGCCTGGAGTCATTATACCAGCTCGAATTGCTTCATCTATGGAATCTACACTATTCTGTATGTATTCTCTGAACACAACATAAGGGTCCGAATACATCCCCGATGTGAGAGACTCTAATGTGTGTTTTCCTATTACTATGCTACTCATTATTTCTCTCCTAAAAAGTTCTCCAGCTTGGTCTGGATATTGTTTGTGATTGTCTTTGTAACTTTTTTCAGGACTGTTTGACCTTTCTCAGTATCAACCGCAGAAAGAAGTAATGATTCAAACTTCTCGATATGGGTAGCAAGAATAGAAGCCAGTTTTGTCATATCCATTTTAAGAATACACTTTTGAGTTATGTCATGCTCGTCTTCCGATAGTACATCTAAGTCAACAAAGCGTCTATACACACGAATCAACTCAAAGTCGATATAGCCGATACCACCTTTTTTAGAAATCATATCCCATTTGCTTAACTGCTTATCTACGGCGAAATCGGATATAACGAGGCGCTTTAGCAGATCAGAAACTCCATCTCTACCAAAGAATTCTGCGAAGTTCTTGAAAATGTAGTTTTGCTGGACCTCACTTTCAGCAATGATATCGAGTATATCATTGTATAAATCCGGACACTCTTCGATAATAAACGCTTTGACTATAGAGTATGTCGGGGAATTCTTGTCTATCATACCGAGAAGAGCAACCAACCTCGGTGTAGTGAGATATAGGATATAAAGTTTTCGCTGGATGGTGGAGGCTATTCCAAGCACTTTTTCTGGCAAATACTCATTGTCACCAATCAGATTTATGAAATCTTCTTGTTCATCACCAAGCTGAGCGTACAACGAATTCCATATCTGGATTTTCTTTTGATCTCGCTCCCAGCCAGCCTTGCGAATAGCAAACTGTTCCTCTGTTTCAGAAGCTTTTCCTCTGGATGTTGTACTGATTTTACCTCTGGCTGCAATCAACTTTTCAGGCATACTAAGGAATCTCACAAAATCATCAGTATTTTTTCCAAAGTCAGCCTCGAAGAAGCTCCGGCTACAAACACCTTTACCTTGTGTCGGAACAAGCATTCTTTGAACAGCTCTCAAAAATTTTGCATTCCATTGGGAGCCGACATACCCTCGCTCATGCGCAGAAAGCGGGATGTATCTCATAGGAAATGAAAAGGCTGCTATGCGCTGTTCCTTTCCGTACTCTGCATTAAGCTCATCCAGCAAATCAAGCGTAATCTTCATTCTGTCGTAAAGATCAGCCGGTGTGTCTGCGTGATATTTTTTCCCTTTTCCTCCGAAATCTTCACTGTTGTACAGAACATAGTTTGAAAGCTCTGTTATGCCATTCTTCGCGCAGAGACGAAGAGCCCTTTCATAAATGTCTCTATCTTCAATATGGTCAAATGCGACTCTCGCCGGTCTTAAGGCAATCTCACCAAGCCGTTTTGCTTTTTCTTCTGTAAGGAACAACGCATCAAGTCCTTGGTTGAAATCAACATATCGCCGAACGATCTTTCCCGTCCGAGGATTCTTGTATGTTGCTCCTTTTCCAAAACCTGCGGCAATAATGTCATCAATAATATCATTGAAACGGGGCGAACGAAGCACATTGTTGTCCATTAAAATAAGATCTTTTTTCGGACCGAATCTCTCGTCGATAGCCTTGATACGATCCTTAATATCAATATACGGGATGAATTTTGGCTCTAATGTCTGTACTGCACAGAAACCACACTTGTTCCCGCATCCTTTTGTTGCACTCAAAAAATAAGCATTATTAAATGGATAAACATAATCTATATCTTCAAGCATTGAATAGTCCGGAGTAATTTGGTCTATACACTCGTCCCTAGGAAGACCTAATTTTCCGGGTTCGTTCAGAAGTCCGCATACGGGCTGGATCCCGGTTTCTTCGTATATTTGTTCCGGGAGCATGGTGGCAGCTATACCGCCAACTACAATCTTGTCCGTTGAATCAACGAGGGTCTTAGCGTATTCGATTGCTTCAATCGTTACCTTCCACTCAAACGTAAATAGGGATGTGACATATACACGATCCCATTTTGTCCCAGAGAGTGCTTCTGGAAGCTTGCCTTTTGTAAATCTCACATAGTCATGAAGGATATTCTTGTGGAAGAAAGATATCTTCATCAAGCCAAGCGGCGGTTGTTTGCATTTGTAATCAGGTTCAATAAGTAAAATATTTGCCATGTTATTCACCTAAAATTGCCTTGCATTTCGTGTTTAGGATATATAAATAATACCTTGCACGAGTGATAGCAACATATTCCTTTCTTTTATCAATGGTCGAGGACGGAATATCAGTAAACTCATGGGTCAAATAGATTACTACATCGGATTCCAGACCTTTGAATTCTTCTGCCGTCTTAAAGCATATTTCATTTTCTGCAACATCCTTGTAATGCTTAAATACAAGGTTATATGCGCCAACACGCTGTTCTCCTGTGAGGATAGAATTTGCATAGGGCACATCTGAGACGATTACTATCGACTCTGCCGGAACGAACTCCTTCTGAACAAGACGATTGACAATCAAACTAAGTGCCTTTACCGCTTGCGAATTCTTGTTATAGTTATGTATCTCAGGATGAACGCCCACGATACTATTAGCTACTGTATCATGTCCCAAGTTGGTGCGTTCAACCGCACATTGATATATACTGCCGGTATTGCGGATATTGTATCTGAGAACATAGGGCGGAGCATCGATGGCGAAAGCATTCTCGAAGTCCATCTCAAAGACATTCTGATTTTTGTCGTAAAACACATAGAGCGATGAGTCGCTATCATTTATCAGCAAGCTACGAATAGCCAATCCCATATCAATGTCAAAGTCTTGAGCTTCATCTACGACTATTGAATCGTATTTTGCGTCATTAGGGACATCATCCATGTACTCGAAGCAGCACTTATTCCCGTTTGAGTTTACTGGCAAAGTCTCATATTGCTCACCTAAAAGGCTTTGCATTAGTTCTGCATATGTGCAAACATCAATCTTTGAATAATGTGCTACTTTTGATTTGACAAAAGCAGCCAATTCCTCGTTACAACAGGTAAATAACACTCTTTTTTCATTGAGTGCATCTCGAACAGCTTTTTTGATTCCAATAAAGGTTTTTCCTGTTCCAGCACCACCAACAATTTGTACTTGCCTATAGTTATGCAGACAGTCCAAAATGGAGTCTTGCACAAAGTCAATTTTGGAGAACTCTTTCTCCTTGATCGGAATAAGCGCACCCGCGGCAGCGGACATGGATATCTGCTTATTTATTGCAGTTAAAAATCGAGTGCGCTGCTCTGCGGAGAATGGAATGGTAATATTCCGCTTGTTCTTCCAATAGTGGAAAATCTGATTGATTTTCTCCCTCAAAGAAGACATATCGTTCAGGTCGATTGTAGTTTCCGGTGGCGCATCTTGAGCTAACTGAGAACCGATAGCGTATCTTGGGAAAGCAACAGCAAAACCATATACGCCATTATAATTTTGATTAAATTCAGAGACAAAATAGTTTCTAAAGTGCCTCATGCTTTTTTCTGCTTGCTCGTAAGGGCTGCATTTCAATTCACGGCTACTGGAATTGCTTGGACTATAATCCTCTATAAGCGTCCATTTACCATCATTGACAGTGATCCCAGTCCCGCCCTTCACTTCTATAGTAATAAACCCAAAAGACGGATCGAAAACCAGAAAATCACTTTCGCTGTCGATTCTCTTATTTTCGACGGTTTCAAACCAGCGAACAGAATAAAAAACCTGATACTTGTCTGGAAGCTGCTCCTTCAAAGCATAATACAAGTCTTTTTCTGTTGGCGTATAATCGTAGTTTTCGATATCAACCGGGTGCATCACTGCCATAATTTATTCCTCCCAAAAGCCTGTTGTCTTCCGCTGCGTCTCTCGGTTTACATGACCAACGACTAAGGCTCTGTCTAAATCCTTATTAAAGTGTTGACATGAGACTTCATTGACAAACAAACATCCCGTACAGGCTTTTTGCCGTTCAATACAAATAGGGTCAAATATACACTTCTGTGCGTTTGAGTATGCCTTGTTCATCCACTTATCGAAATACGCCTCAAATGTATTGAACAAAGAACCTAGATTAAAACCTTGCGAGTTCTGACAATAAATCAGGACAGCAGGAATGCCGGGGAAAATGTATTCCGACAAAGAGTCCTTGCCCAAACCACCAATATCAGCAGCAGCTCTGATTAAGAGATGGGACAATGAATGGATTAGCCGATAAACATAATAGGTTTCCTTGCTTGCCGTTTCATCTATCGTTGAAAATGGATGGATAAGGCTGGGTTTAATGTTGTTAAGAAACCAGATCTTGATATCTTCTTCTGAGCCGAGATCCGGGGTTTCACCTTCATTGATAACCTCGTTAGCGAGCAACCACTGAATAATTTTTTTGCGGTCGAACTCAAAAAGGACACCTTCCGTATTCAAGTTTGTCGCGTATATGTTTTTTCGTCCGGGCTTTTCTTCCTTGAGTGCATGGAGCTGTACGCCGTCCTTCCACTCGGATTCTACTCTCGTATATCCATAGGAGCAGGAAACAAACGGGATCCGATCACAAACCCTTGCGCTCTTGATGCCAAAACGGTCAGCAATCTGGGCATATTGCTCAGGATTGGCGTTAGTGTTCAGTAAACGAGCGACCTTTACCGCAGACTCCAAATTAGACACATTATCCAAGCGAGTTACCAAGTCATACTCCAAAATACGCTCTGCAATGCTGGACAGATCAGTTCCGGTGGCAAAAACACGAGTCTTCAAGTTGTTGATGATATCATTAAAACGATTCCCACATTGCTGGTCGGCTGCTGTTTTTGCTGCGGTTGCAGCAGTAACCTCATTCTTAAAGGCATCGAACATGAGCTTGTACATCTGGTCGTAAACCTTTTGATAGGCATCCGGGTCGGAAACAATACCATTTTTTATGATCTCGTCAAGCTCTTCTTTGCTTATCAATCCAAGCCAATAGGCAAAGGTAATGTACGGACCGTATTCGGTTTCTGAGATAAAGTTTTCTAACTTTTCGTCTATCAAGTCAATGAGACTTAGACTAAAGACAAAGAATTGAGCTGGGTCAAGAGCTGCCTTGGGTCTAAGCATCTCCCCGCATATTGGACATTTTACTTGCATGGGAATCAGACGCTTACACTTGGTACACACGAAATCGTAGTTGCCATACCATTTCACATACTGATATCCGTGTTCAGGGCAACGAGGATTGTGCCTGTCAGTTGCATATCCACACTTGCAGAAATAAATCTGGCGGAACTGCGCCAATTCGGAGTGGTGACATTCCGGATTCGTACAATAGCGGTGTTTCTGGTATTCTTCCTCGCTGTTAAATTGATAAACCTTATTGCAGAATTTACAGTAAAAAGTTAGCGGGCTTATTTGAGCAACAATACCACGCTCTTCATCGGAAGCCTTTGGAGTGAGGACATCACAGTTATCTTTTGTCAGTTCTGCGCTAAATCCAACTGTGGGAGCAACCGGTCCGTGACTTGATGCTTGGCTTTCAAAGGAGCGAACAGACTCGTTGACAGTTCGTATGAGTCGCTTGGCGTTAATGCCGTCCAGCTTCTCGCTGTTCCATCTTAATACCTCTGCAATGTACTGCCTACGCTCTTTTCCTCGAACCGAAAAGTCAATCCATGTTTCGGGAAGGTACTTGTAGAGCGATTGATTCTTTCCTCGCTTCATTTGCTTTTTGGAACTCATCCTGTTCACCCCCTTATTCAAGCTCAATAATCAACTGAGTGTCTGTATCGCGCAAGCTATTCATGATATGGTAGCCCATCAGCTCAAATCCAGAAAATATGTTTTCTTTTTCCCAGTTTTTATCCGCTATTTTCTCAAAAACATCATCTACGAAACTATCAATTTTAGCCCTGTACTGATTACCAAGTTCATATACCTCACCGGCGACGGTGCAGCCATATGACATTTTAAGTTCGTTTCGCACAGCGTCGGGATCCAAGCTGCCAGCAACAATCGCTTTCTTGATGTTATTCATGAAGAACAGCGAGCCATGAGCAAATTGCAGTTCCGGATCATATTTAGTAAGCAGCAAACCGGTGAAAATTCCTGGCAATGTGCAGTCAATAGCTTTTGTTGCCCAGCGATTTATGGGTACTGACTCAACCATAATATCCTTAAACTCGTGGAAATTTACAAAGTTTTTCAGATAGCTTTGGTCAGTCTCTCTGGAAGGGCGTATGATATCGATTACAATACTGGAATGGCGTCTGCCGGTTCTACTATATGCTTGGATGTACTCCGCTGTGTTACCGGGCATACCATAGAAGAACATGATGTTAAACCGGTCAGCGTCTACACCATGTGAGATCATGGATGTAGCGACAATTAAGTTCACACCATTGAAAACATCCTCATTGGTTTCGACCTGAGACAACACTTCTCTAACATCTTGGAATGTTTCATCGCCTGTCATCTTGCGGGTGCTGAATGGAGTAATGCCAGCTTTTCTCAGCTCAACATTGATAGGTGTTTCAAGCGCACCCTCCACATTGTTTCCATCTCTTTTTACATTGTTGTACTCAAGGAAAATCCAATAATCCTTTAGAATTTCAAGTGCGTCATCGATGGTTGTTATCCCTATGCACGGTATTTCTAATATTTTTTCCGGATGTTCCTTATAGTCGTAAACCACTTCACGCATATACTTCAAAGAATACACTACAGAATTGATAATTGCCTTTCCATAAGGTGCATACCCCATGATTAAACGCTGTGTGTCATCTTCTTCAATATAGGAATAAAAGTTTCGCTTGAGGTCAGGCGATGCGCACGGAAACCGAATAGGATCCTTGCTATACAACTGAGATATTTGCGTTGCATAGGAAGAAATTGTAGCAGTAGCTCCTATTGTCTTAATTGGGCGTCGAGACGGAGATACATTTTTGACAAAATAGTCTATAAACGACTCATAGTGAGAAGCATATGTACCCAAGCTTTCACGGATTAAGTGAAGCTCATCCTGAATAAAGAGGGTAGGCGCAGGGTCATACATTTCCACTTCTTCAAAATCAGATGCCTCAATGTTACAGAACTCTCTGTCAACCATGCACTTTGTTGTACTGGTAAAGCCATGCTTGGGGCATTTGTGTGAAGCCCCGGAGAGGATATTTCTAAAGCTCGGATTGTTGCCTAAAATCGCAAGCTTATCGACTGTGCTAATAATGGCAGAAGGAAGATATCTGTATATCTCATAGTCAACCATGTATATAGGCAAAACCCCGTTAGAAGGGCATCCTGCATCTTCGCAATAGTGAACTAAGCGATAGCTATCCTCGTCAAATTTCAAATGGACGGTTTGTTTTCCGCAGAACGGACAAATGTCAATAATGCGTTCTTCGTCCATAGCAGCTTGGGAGCTTGTTCGATATTTAAGAACATTCTTTTTCTCAATTTTATTAGGAGTATTTGCATCTCCAACAAAATAGCCGAGAGAGAACTCTTCTGTTCCAGATATAGTTGCATCACTTCGCCTAATCAATTCTGCCTGTGCCAATACATTGGCAAGACGCTGCACTTGCTGGACTGAAAGAAGTCTAAGAGGATATCTTAATATGGAAGTTACTCCGCATTCCTTTCCTCTGTATCTATCAAAAAATAGATTAAAAATTAAGACGCCAAGGAAAGCTTCTGTTTTACCACCACCGGTAGGAAAATACAAAAGAGAAACATAATTCAGCGTTGTTTGATCTTTTTGTGAATCAAGCAGGACATTCTCATCGCAAGCAGCAATGTCCGGCACGAGAGAGACAATAAAAACAATCTGGAACAATCTCCAAGTGCTATACTTTTTTGAGGTTTTCAAAAATGTCCGATTCATATTCACAAAGCTCTTCATGATTATCGGATAATCATTGATAACTTCTATGCCGAACTCAAAACGACGGATTTCTCGTGCAAATTCGTCGATTTCCTCCTGCATATTCTTTATTCCGATTTCGGATAGGGACGGCTTCCTTTCCTCAAGTTTTCGCTGCCATTTTTTGTGTTCTGCAAGCATCTTCCTGTGTATATCTTTCAAAGTGGAGACAGGCTGATCGATTAGTGATTGGAATGATACTGCGAGTTCATCATTCGTCAGAAGTCTTTTCTGCACGAAGATGGGCAAATGGTTTGTGATGATTGAGTTACTTTCTTCGTCGTAGATTACGGAGCAATTATTTCCTACTGCTTGCTGGCTGCTATTGTACTTATAGTCATCAGCGAAAAAGTCTAACTCTATAGGCAAAAACGATGCCCCATCAAGGTGGATCTTCATACCAGAATTAAACAATGTCTCAATGGTTGGCTTGTCATTTGATTTTTTGTTAGACATATGTGTGACACCGTTGGACTGAACTTGTGATCCGTTGACCAATGCGACAGAAATCAAATACTTGTCCTTAATAAGCTTGATGGTTATGTCAATATAGACATTCCAATTTTGACGAATGGGAGTGCCTTGTTTTGCATTCTTCTTTATAAACTTTTTATAGTCTTCCTCAGAAAGTAAATCTTTTAAGGTCGTTTTTTCATACAACTCGTGAGTATAGCAATATTCATCCTCCATAATTGCTGATTGAAGGTCATTGAGATACTGCTCGAATTGCTTATTTTGAGCGTGATTTGCATCTGCATAGCCATATTGAGGATTGCCTTCCAGAAGCTCATACAGCAAAAACACAAGCGAGAAATGGTTTTTATGGATTTGTACTTTCTTATATACGGGAACAAGCTTTTCCTTCACTTTGGAAAAAGCAGAAGGGTCTTCCTGATATTTAGAGACCAATTCCTCAAAATCTGTAAAGCGAGGCTCAAATAGTTCATTGGCTTTCTGCAACATAGCAGTACGCTGTTGCTCAAGAGTTGGATATGCCCTGTAATAAAAATCCCCTCGTGGATAAATGGTTAGCTGCGCCGAAGAGATCTCATCCGGCGTAATGTAGAAGTCAGCTCCTATCGATTCGATAAAGACATCTGACCCCCAAGACGATGTCTGTGAATCGCTCACAGGCAAAAGCTTACCTACAAAATAGCGGTTTTCGGGGTTTTCGCCGACGATATAGTCTGCATTATCGCCAGTGATCTTGCCTTTGAAATTCTTCAATATTTCTTGTGCCAGCAATTCATGCGCAATACTTTTTTCATTTGCCATTTATCTCACCTCGCTTGCGGAGTTTATCCCATGTCCACTAATTTCTCAATTATCTTATCTCTTGTTTGAATCAGGTGATCTGCCAAGAATGCTTTTTTGCCGAAGACTTTGGTAAGGGTTTCGTCGGACGCATTTACCAAGTCATCAAAAGTTCTGATTTTGATTGTTGCCATACGCTCAAGTTCAACATCGGTAAGCCCGAATTTCTTTCCGCCATGACTCAGCTTTTTAGCAAGAAAGTCGGACTTCTTCATGCGAGTTGCATCCGTTTTAGGAGCATCATCCTTTGTGCCATCACTTGACGCTGGCAGAGAATCTGCGGGAACAGAGGTTTCGGGTTCTTTCGGTTTATTTCTGCGAATCATGGAGCTGACGGTAGAGTATTTAAGTCCTACAGACTCAAATATCATATCCATCATGATTTCCCAGTCATCTGACAGCTCTTCTTCAAGCTTTACTGCCATTGAAAGCACTTGCGCAAATTGTTCTATGGTCGTAGGTTCGAAAATGAGATTACTTATTTCATCATGAGCCTTTGATAGATACAATCTCTCTATATGCTCAATAGATTCGTAGGAGAAGACTTCATCAGGTAGTAATTCCTTAGCAACGAGGACGGTCAAATATTCCTCGATTGTTTCGATTCTTCTTTTATAAGACAAATCTGCCAACTTAGAAAATAAAGGTTCGACAATAGGTAAAGCCTTCAATTCTTTGTTCTCAATGCCACTCAAGAAGCGCAAGTGGTCAATCAGCTGTTCCTCATCAAGCGAACTACACTTGCCATATTCTTCGGTCAGCTTTTTATTAGCCAAGGCAATAACATCTTCAACGGTATCGTAGGAATCGGAATTTTGAGGAACAGTATCGCATATGGTCTCATCTGTCTCTAATTCAAGTATTTTACCTTCATAATTCCCGTCAAATTCAAAATATTCGTTTGCAATGGCGTTCTGCGCTGTAAACTTTCCTGCACCCATAATACCTTCACAAGCAAAGATTGTCTTGGCGATCTGTGCCACCTGATTGATATTGGCAGTAGTCTGAATGGCAGCGTTTCCATCGCAAATCAGTTCATCACAGACAACAGAGTCTGCAATTAAATCCCCACCGACATATACTTTTTCAGAGTACAGATCTCCCTTGCAAATAAATCCATTCTGGCAAGTTATGTTTTTGATACGAGCATTACCTATAACCGTCAATGAACCGTTTACAACGCACTCTTGCGCAGTTACATCGCCCATTATTGTCAAATCATACATTGCGTGAATTTTGAGGGCTTCTGTGTGTTCACCAATAATGATATATGACTCGTTGAAGATAACAGAGTCATTCCCTTCAAAGGCTTCAATTATATTTTTACCGGCGATGCTTCCATTCTCTCCATCATATTGAATGAGCGCACCGTTCTGAGCATTTACGGGAACATAAGTAGTCTGTGAAATAGGTTTGGATTCAGCCATAACTTTTTCAGCCTTTTCTTCCACAACCATAAGTGTGGTACCAATACTGTTCATACCGAATTTTTTGATACCCGCATTCTCAAAATCAATAGTTATGTAAGTGCCGTCTGACTCTCGGAAAATACCCACACCCCAGGAAGGCATACTTTTATGGGTAAATTTTGTTTCATTCTCTATGAGTTTCATAAATGCCTACCTTTCGTTAGATTGAATCCTTTAACATTTTCATGAAAACGGATTCGTTTTCAGTCTCCGGAGCGATTATATAAAGGACCTCTTTAGCTCGCGTACAAGCAACATACAAGTTTTGAATGCAGCTTTGGGTTGCTGCAATAGCGTTTAAATAGGTCTCTTCATTCGTTTTCAGATGCTCCCAGTTGGGATTCTTTATCCCGTCGTATTCTCCCAGAGGGACTAAACCGCAAATGATTGCGGCCCGGAAATCCAAGCCGAGAGTTGATTGAAACTTAATCAATCTAACGCCACCGGTCTCTCCGAAATGATCTTGCCATCCTGCATCTGTAGAGTAGAGGCGGCAGCAAGGAATATCTTCGAGTCGCAGTCTCGTTTCCAGTGTTTGTTGCAGATAGTATTGCTTATCCAACCAGCCTGCTATTTTTTTCCGATATTGACCCTGATACATGATAACTGCTATTTCATCATAGGGTATTTCGTTTTCATCATGGATTTTGTTTATTGATTGAACAATAGTGTCTATTTCACAGCTTGCTTTTTTAATTGGAAGCTGGATGTACTTTACTCCATCACCGTGAAATACCGCTTGTCCCCTCAGAAACATATCCGGGTCAATTTCATAATCTTCCTGTATTTCATACAAATATTGCTTTGCATTGGAAACAAACCTGTTGATGTACTCGTTAATCTCTATGCAGTTTCTATAGTTCTTTTCAATCCTGATATTTTTATTTCCCCCTCGATAATTGGGATATCCATCTCCAACTTGCCAAGGGGCTTGTCCGCGTTTTTTTAGTTTCTCCAATCGCTGTGTTTTATCGCCGCAGATAACGAAAATGTGATCTTTGGTATTCTTGTTCTCCAATAGGTTATAACAGAATTTATACCATTCTGACTCAAATGCTTGTACCTCATCGATAAAAATACCGTAATACCGATCTTGGATTTGTCCTCGATTGAGCTTGTCGATTACAGATGATACCCATCCATCAAAATCACCATATTTTGCAGTAAATCCATTCTTCTCAAGGAGTTTTTTACACAGAGTATGAAAGGTCATACACTCTACATTTTTCTCGCGTAGTCCGGCGCGATCAATAAACCATGTGTAAAGAGAATGTAGGTTCTCATTTCTGCAAGTGATAAGGAACTTCTTGTTCGGATTCATTTGCGCTGCCTTAAAGCATTTCGATATGAGCAAAACACTTTTGCCAGAGCCAGCGCACGCTAAAATGAGCTGATTAGGGTCATCTTTGTTTATACGATTGACAATGTTGATTTGCTCCTTGTCCAAACGGAAGGCTCTTACAACTACATCTTTTTCATCAACAACCAGCAGTTCGCTATCAACACCTGGAGTAGAATCTGCTGTGTCAACACAAGCCACACGAACAGTAACATACTCTGGGGCAATCCTTTGCATCACAGAGTTTACATTCAAGTCTGAAATAAGCATTGGCGTATCAGAGACAGGGACGATAGGGTTATCCAGCACGCGATCTATAATTGCTCCCAACCCCTGACGAAGTTCAGAGAAGTCCTCAGAAAATAAACATTGCTTTTGAACGAAATCTGAAATAGCACTTACACCCATTTTTGAAATGTCGGCTCGTTTAAGATTAGGAAAAACATGAACAATGTTTATTGGGAATTTAAGAGCTTTTGCATTCTCAGAAAGAGATTTGTTTCCAAGAAGCTTTTCGGAAATTATCTTTTTCGCAGTGGGGTAAACAAACTGCGTATACGGCTGCATAGTCGCTCCAAAAAGAGATGCGTCAGAGAAATCTTCAAAGAACTTGAAAAAGACTACCCCTCTGGAAGATATCAGAACATTCATACTTTCATTTTCGATCATTGTTGGATTTACTTTCAGCAAAAGAAAGCCATACCCATCATTGGAAATAGCATGGCGTACAAACATTTTTTCGTATCTCGAAAGTTTGATGTTTTGATATTCAGAAGGGAGAATTTCCATAATAGTCCTACTTTCTATTCAGCTCTTTTACAATGTCCTCGATTATTTCATCGACAAGGACTTTGGCAAGCTTTCTTGATAAAATATCACTTACTACTTTGAGAACTTGTTTGCTCTTCTTATCAATTCCGGAATTGATTTGGTTTATCTTAAAGTTTTTGCTCTCGGAAACCTCTTCGATAGCTGCTTCTATCTTTTCTTGAAGTTCCTTCTTCTTAGGAGTTAAATCTTCACTCACGCGCAATCCTGCAAGCGATGCCGCACTTTCAGTCAACGCAGTGACCATCTTTTCTTTATCTACGGTAGAATTAAATCCTTCTGCTACAGCGGTGGAAGCTTCACCAATTTTTCGTTCGATTTCTCGTAATGCCTTCGCGTTCGGGTTGTTGCGCGTCAACGACGCCTCTCTGATTGTACGAGCAATTTCCCTTCCAACGCTGTTGC
Source organism: Dysosmobacter sp. (assembly GCA_026169195.1). GTDB lineage: Bacteria > Bacillota > Clostridia > Oscillospirales > Oscillospiraceae > Oscillibacter. The sequence continues at coordinate 13,956 of JAPFEH010000057.1, forward strand.
TCAAAGTTTCCATGAATTTGTAGTAAGCATCGTTCTGCTCAAAATCATCTCGCCTAGCGTTAGGAATAAGTTTGTCTGTAACAATGAATATTTCGCCTTGCGTCCATCCGTTGAAGCGCGCTTCCTTGAAGATAGCATTCATGGTGTGACTATCGCCTATAAGGATATTACCTTTTCTCACACGGAAACCAGAGATTTCTTTTTCAGACAGGAAGCCGTACCACCCACAATTACCGTACCAGCCCAAGGCATATAATTCACCATCGACAGTAACATCAAAATATTTCATGCTTGATATTTCATCGACTGTTCGTTTGCCACGGTCTGACCTGAATCTACTTTTATTGGGTTTATATACTGGCTCTAAATCTGATTCGTTTTCTCCCACAAATATAGGAAACTCTTCCACAATATATCCATTATCTCTCAAATAAGATTTTAACTGAGAGGTATAAATAAAGTGTCTGGACTGATAGGGCAAGGGAGCAACTTGGGATATATAGCTTCTTGCTGCATCTATGTCAAGCAAATCTGAGAAGCCGTTCACATCAACCATTTCGACGCAGAGATAATGCTTTTCTTCCTTTTCAGGAAGTGTCTCTATGGTCGTTATTTCTTCCAAGACGGCAGACAGACTCATATCTTCGTATTCACCCGGAACAAGCAAATGCCGTAGCTTTTTACAATCGAATGAGACTACAGTTTTTACTTTCTCATTTTCTGCGGAGGTAGTAAAAACAAGAGTATTACAATAGCTCATTCCACCTAAACGACCAATTCCACGGAAGCCTCGGTTGTTGGCATTTCTCTTTTTGGAGCTACCAACATTCATCAGTGTTTGCGTAGCTTCGGCAGCAGATATTCCTGTTCCATTATCTTTGATCGATATGTAAGACTCATCTGCATTAACAATAATGTCAATGCGCATACCTTGTTGTTCAAGCATACCAAGAGAAACGGCGTGTTCCAAAGAATCAACGCTGTTCTGAATGTATTCTCTATAAACAATTTTTGGATCCGAGTACATACCAGTTGTTAGAGATTCTAATGTGTATTTGCCAACCTGAACAACTTCATCACCCACGGTTGCCACCTCCAAACTTATGGAAAATAAATATAATCTACAATACGGTAATACATGGCGATGCGTCTAACATTTAGGACTCTGAGTTGTCAGGTACAAATTCAACGATATCTTCAATATTGCAATTGAGTGCAATACAGATTTTACGCAATGCCTCCATTGAGACATCCTCGCCTTTTCGAAGCTTCGTCATGGTGCTGGATGACAAACCACTCTTCTTGTGAAGATCACCTTTGCTCATTTCTTTATCAACAAGTAGCTTCCAGAGTTTTTTATAGCTTGCTTTCACGATATTCACCTCTGCACAGAATGTTATTTTCATTATATCATAAATTACTCTCTTTTCAAGACAGTATCAATTATTTCGGACTTATTCAACCGATTTACATGATTTGCTGCGAACTAAAAGCATAAAAGCCTAAGCGCCTTTTACACCGATCTTAGGCTTTTAATTTATTCATGCTCACTACTTCGTTCGTTTTCACGAGTCTTAGATGCAATTGGATTAAGAAGGTCATCGCCATTGGTCATCCGGCGGTGCAGTCGATGGAAATCAGTGTCCCATCATCCAGACACAGCTCCACGCAGGCGGTGTCCATGTTAAACTCGCAGGACAAAATCTTTTTCATAGTCGTTACCTCCTAATGCTTAAATTTCGGTTGATTTTCCGTAGCGGTACAAAGTCCGTTTCGTTAATTTTAGAATCTGGCAAGCAATGTGTGTGGCTATCCACACACAAATCCGGCAAGCAATGCGAGTGTTAATACACACTCACATTTCCTGCCGTCTGCTTGTTGAGGGCAGCGCCCCCAAGCCCCTTGAACACAGAATTTCATTCTGTGGCTGCGCGTTCTGCGAACGCTTTGAAAGGGTACACCAAAACGCCGTCCCTTTTAAGATCACCTGGAACAAATCGTTCCCCCCTTATTGCCTGATGGCTGCCGTAAAACACAGTA
>JAPFEH010000036.1 GCA_026169195.1 Dysosmobacter sp.
GTCTGATCCTCCACTCAGACCAAGGGTGGCAATACCAGCACAAGCAGTACCAGAGAATGCTCAGAAAGAAGGGCATCCGGCAAAGCATGAGCCGCATAGGGAATTGTCTGGATAATGCTGTGATGGAAAATTTCTTTGGCCTACTCAAGAGTGAACTGCTGTACCTCCAGAAATTCGAATCTCTGGAACACTTCAACCTGGAACTGGTGGATTATCTGGACTACTACCATAACCGCCGCATAAAGGCAAAGCTAAAGGGCTTGCCGCCTGCAATTCACAGACAACAAGCCCTTTCAGCCGCTTAAACAATTTCCACTTTTAATATTGTCTAACTTTTTGGGGGCACTTCATTTTCCTGCGCGGCTCGTTTCTCTTTTTCTGCAAAAAAGGCAGAAATTCATGGAACGGATACCGGTTGCTGCTCAAAATAATATCAATCAAAAATCCTTTACAGCAACGTGATTCCGGCGCGTTCACAGGTGTCCAGTGTTTCCTGATCCCACAGGCTGGCCTGTACTTCACCGATATGGCAGGTACCCAGCATCAACATGCACAGTCGGGACTGACCAATACCGCCGCCCATGGTCAAAGGCAGCTGTCCATTCAGCAGCATTTTGTGGAAGGGCAGCTCCCGCCGGTCATCGCAGCCCGCCAGCGTCAGCTGACGATCCAGAGATTCCTCGTCAACGCGGATTCCCATGGAAGAGATCTCAAACCGGCTCTCCAGCACAGGGTTCCACATGATGATATCGCCATTCAAATCCCAGTCATCATAGTCCGGAGCACGGCCGTCATGTTTGTTTCCGGAGCGCAGGGTTTTGCCGATCTGCATGAGGAACACGGTATGATGCCGGCGGCAGATTTCCGTTTCCCGCTCATTGGGAGTCAGATCAGGGAACAGATCCTCCAGCTCCTGCGTGGTAATGAAGAATACGTCCCGATCCAGCTTGCCCCGCAGGCTGGGGAACGCCACATTCAGCGCGTCGGCGGTCTCGCACACGGCTCCCACGATGGCCCGGACACTGGATTTGAGATAGGTCAGGTTTCGGTCTTCCCGGGAGATGATTTTTTCCCAGTCCCACTGGTCCACATAGATGGAGTGGATATTATCGACCTCTTCATCCCGACGAATGGCGTTCATATCGGTGTAGAGGCCCTTTCCCTCGTGAAAGCCGTAACGCTTTAGCGCAAGGCGCTTCCATTTGGCAAGAGAATGAACCACCTCTCCGTTAAGCCCGACATCAGGAATGTCAAACTTGACCGGACGCTCCACACCGTTGAGGTTATCATTCAGACCGGAATCGTCCGCCACGAACAAAGGTGCGGAGACACGGCGCAGGTTCAGGGCATTGCTCAGATTGACTTGAAAAGAATCTTTGATAAACGCAATGGCCCGCTGCAGCTCATAATTGGGGAGGGGAGCGGTGTACCCCTGAGGAATATACAGTTTGCTCATGAGAATCTTCCTTTTTGACGAATTTCAGCCCTTCAGCTTTTCCATGCCAAAGCGCAGGCGGCGGAGGGTCTCCTCCCTGCCCAGAATGTGACACAGCTCCACAGCGCCGCCGGGCGTTACCAGCTTGCCGGCTGCGGCAATACGGACCGGCCACATCAAGGTGGCGTTTTTGACCTCCAGAGAGGCAGCCAGATCGATCAGGGTATCGTGCACCGCGTCCACCGTCCACTCCGGGATGTTCTCCAGTGCGGGGACTGCCTTTTCCAGCATGGCAAGAGAGATCTCCCCATTGGTTTTGGACTTTTTGTTGGTGAAGAATTCCACATCATACTCCGGCAGCGCATCAAAGAAATCTACCTTTTCGGGAATGTCTGTCAATTTTTCGCAGCGGGCCTGCAGCAGAGCTGCCACAGCGGCAGTGTCGATGGAAGGATTTTTCACAGCCTGACGGATATAAGGCTCTGCCGCCTGTGCAAATGCCTCCGGAGTCAGGGAACGCAGATACGTGGCGTTGAAATAAGTCAGCTTTTCGATGTCAAAAATGGCGGGGGATTTTGAGATGCCGGCAATATCGAAGGCGTCAACCAATTCCTCCAAGGAGAAAATCTCCTGCTCGCTCTTGTCACCCTTGGGCGCCCATCCCAGCAGCGCCACATAGTTCAAAATGGCTTCGGTCAAATAGCCCTGTGCCTTCAGGTCTTCATAAGAGGGGTCTCCGTGGCGCTTGGACATTTTGTTGTGTGCATCCCGCATCACAGGAGAGCAGTGGACATAGGTCGGGATCTCCCACCCGAAGGCCTCATAGAGCAGGTTGTACTTGGGGGCGGAGGAGAGGTATTCGCTGCCCCGCACCACATGGGTGATCCCCATCAGGTGATCGTCCACCACGTTGGCAAAGTTGTAGGTGGGCAGACCGTCCCGCTTCAAAAGGACCTGATCGTCCAACGTCTTGTTTTCTACGGTGATGTCACCGAAGGAGACATCATGGAATGTCGTGCTGCCTTCATGGGGGATGCGCTGGCGAATGACATAGGGCTTTCCGGCAGCCAGATTGGCTTCCACTTCCTCAGGACTCAGATCACGGCAGGGATCATCCGCCCGGTCGAAGCTGCCGCTGTCCTCCTCGGATTCGGCCTTTTCGCAGAAGCAGTAATAAGCAGCTCCTTTTTCCACCAGCAGCCGGGCATAGGGCAGGTACAGGTCACGCCGCTCGGACTGTATATAGGGGCCGGTGGGGCCGCCCACATCGGGACCTTCGTCATGGGTCAGGCCGCACTCCGCCATGGTGCGGTAGATCACATCGGTGGCGCCCTCCACCAGACGTCCCTGATCGGTGTCCTCAATGCGGAGGATAAACGTACCGCCTGCGTGACGGGCGATCAACCAGGTATACAAGGCTGTGCGCAGATTGCCCACGTGCATATATCCGGTGGGGGAGGGGGCAAAACGGGTCCGGACCTTTCCCTTCGGGATGCGGGCTTCCATTTCTTCAAAAAACGTATAATCAAGTGCCATGAATGTACCTCCATGTGAAAATGCAATACAGTACCCTACATTATCTATGTTTGCGGGCGGCTTGTCAAGTCTGTGAGAAGACGCGGGTTGAAAAAAGGGGAGAATGGTGTTATATTTACCATGTATTGTTATGCGGTAAGGAGAAGAAGCATGGACGAAAACAAGAAGAAGGGCTGTCCGGTCTGCGGATGGCTGGCGGAATATTGGACGCCGGAGCGGAAACGAGCAGGATGGACCGTACTGTGCGCCACGGCAATCTGTGCGTTTGCGGCCCATGGCTTTTTGTTTTCCAATGAGTTTTTTTCCCATGATTCGGTTTCCTACTTTACCTATGCCACCGGCACGTTTTCGTTTTATGCCGGCATCGGCCGGTTTCTCATTCCGGTTTATGAGCTGTTCAAGGGCGCTGCGGCATCACCGTGGCTCATAGGACTGCTGTTTGTCTGGTGGATGGCCCTGACTGCATGGCTGGTGATCCGCCTGCTGAACATCCGGTCCGTATGGGGGATCCTGCTGACCTGCGGCCTGCTGTGCACCAATCAGGCGCTGACGCTGACGGGCGCCACGTATGTGTATTGCATGGATGAGTATGCCTTTGCCCTGTTTTTGTCTGTGGTTGCGGTATCGTGCTTCCGGCGGGGACGCTGGTGGATGCTGGCGGGGATCGCGGCTTTGGTGGGGTCTTTGGCGGTATATCAGGCTTATTTTACTGTGGCGGCATCGTTTTGTCTGCTGCTGGTGATGAAGCAGGCGGCAGAAGGAGAGCGTCCGGTCCTGCAAACGATCCGGTCCGGCGTGCGGTATCTTGCGCTGCTGGCGGGGGGATTTCTTGCGTATTATGGCATCTGGACGCTGGTTTGCCGGTTTACAGGCGTGGCAAAGCAGCGGGTGGAGGAATCGCTGCTGGCCGGTGGGGGGCTTTCGGAGCTGCTGAAGCTGGTGCTGGATGCCAACAGGTCCTATTTCGAAAATCTGTTTGATTCCGGCGGCGTGCTGGGCTGGTGGCTGCCGGTGATTCACGGGTTGCTGCTGGTCTTACTGGGCTGGCAGCTGCTGCGGATGCTGGCGGACAAGCAGGGCACTGCCGGAAACAAGGTGCTGCTGGTTGTGCTGACCTGCCTGCTGCCCACGGCGTTTCAATCCGCCTCTGTGCTGTTTGCAGGCAGCGCTACCGGTTTGATGACCTTTGCCGGAGAACTGCTGTATCTTCTGGTGCTGATGTGCAGAGAACGGCAGATGCAGCCGGGGACACGGCTGCGTGCCGTGGCTGCGGTGCTGCTGTGCGGCGTACTTTGGCAGCATGTGGTGTATGCCAATCAGGTTTATTTGAAGAAAGAACTGGATAAAACAGCCACAGTGGCACTGGCTGCCCGAATCATTGACCGGATCGAACTGACGGAAGGATATCTTCCCGGTGAGACGCCGGTGGCGTTTGCCGGCCGTCTGGACCGGAACCGGTATTTGAACCGGGGACGGGATGAATTTCATGATCTGGACGGAACCGTGGGCCTTTGGAGCGATTATGCCGCGACCTATAATCTGGGCCGGTATCTGACGGATTATCTGAATTATCCGCTGGTGTGGGATACCGTCACAGACGTTTCCGCTCTGCCGGAGGTGCAGGCGATGCCTGTATTCCCGGATGCGGGCGGGATCCGTATGGTGGACGGAATCGTGGTGGTCAAGCTGTCCTGAGGAAAAGAAAGAGAGGAATGGGGAATGCTGGTTACCATTATCATACCTTGCTACAATGAGGAAGCCGCTTTGCCGTTTTTTATGGAAGAGATCCGCAGGACGGCGGCGGCTATGGAGCAGGCGTATGGCTGCGGGTTTGAGCTGCTGTTTGTGAATGATGGATCGAAAGACGGGACGCTGATGCTGCTGCGGCGCTTTGCCAGAGAAGACCGTCAGGTCCGGTATCTGTCGTTTTCCAGAAATTTCGGGAAGGAAGCCGCCATGTATGCCGGACTTCGGGAGGCCAGGGGGGATTACGTGGCGATTATGGACGCGGATCTTCAGCACCCGCCTGCCATGCTGCGGGAGATGTTCGAAGGACTGCGGGGCGGGGAATATGACTGCGTGGCAGCCCGACGGGAGAACCGGAAGGGAGAGCCGCCCGTCCGCAGTTTTTTTGCACGGTGTTTTTACCGGTTCATCAACCGCATCTCGGATACGGAGATCGTAGATGGTGCCTGCGATTTCCGCATGATGACCCGGCAGATGGTGGACGCCATTGTCTCTATGGGGGAGTACAACCGGTTTTCCAAGGGGATTTTCGGCTGGGTGGGCTTCCGGACCAAATGGCTGCCCTATGAGAATGTAGAACGTGTGGCAGGAGAGACCAAGTGGTCCTTCTGGAAGCTGCTGCTCTATTCCATACAGGGAATCGTCGGGTTTTCCACCGTGCCGCTGGCGCTGGCATCGGTGCTGGGGATCGTGCTGTGCGGCGTCTCCTTTCTGATGGTCCTCTATATCATCATCAAAACGCTGCTGTTTGGCGATCCTGTCAGCGGCTGGCCGTCTCTGGCCTGCATGGTGATGTTCATGGGCGGTATTCAGCTGCTGTGCATGGGGATTCTGGGGCAGTATCTGGCGAAAACGTATCTGGAGACCAAGCACCGCCCCATTTATATTTTAGCGGAAACAGATAAGGAGAATCCGGATGACCAAACGATGGATTGACAGTACCGTGCTGCGGTTTTTGCTGGTGGGCATACTCAATACACTGGTGGGCTGCGGCACCATGTTCCTGCTGTATAATTTTGCGCACTGGTCTTATTGGCTTTCCTCTGCCGCCAACTATCTGGTAGGAGGCATCGTGAGTTTTTTCCTTAATAAATATTTTACCTTCCGCAAAAGGGAATGGTCTTGGCATCAGGTTGTCCGGTTTGCCGTGAATGTAGCGGTCTGCTGGCTTCTGGCGTATGGGCTGGCAAAGCCTCTGGTTTTGCATCTGCTGGAGGGAAGGAGCGTGCGGCTTCAGGAAAATGCCGCCATGGCAGTGGGAATGTGCCTGTATACGGCGCTCAATTATCTGGGTCAGCGCTTTTTTGCCTTCCGGCGGTGAGACGGAAAATGGATTGCACAATTTGCAGGGAACTGCTATAATATATCATTAAATTTCCACCGGGCCGGAACCGGCGCGGCGGCGGAAAAGAGAGAGGTGTTTCTCATGGAAAATCAGGAGAGAAAGAAGCGAATCTTCAGTGGGATTCAACCCAGCGGGGAGTTGACGCTGGGTTCTTATATGGGTGCCATCAAGAACTGGGTGAACCTGCAGGATGCGTATGAGTGCATTTACTGCATCGTGGATATGCACGCCATTACTGTCCGGCAGGATCCGGCGCAGCTGCGCCGCCGGTCCGTGGAGCAGCTGGCTCAGTATATTGCCTGCGGTCTGGATCCGCAGAAGAATATTATGTTCATTCAGAGCCATGTGCCGCAGCATGCGGAGCTGAGCTGGATTCTGGGCTGCTATACCCAGTTCGGTGAATTGAGCCGCATGACCCAGTTCAAGCAGAAATCCCAGCAGCATGCAGACAATATTACCGCAGGCCTGTTTACCTATCCGGTGCTGATGGCGGCGGATATCCTGCTTTATCAAGCGGATCTGGTGCCGGTGGGCGCGGATCAGAAGCAGCACGTGGAGCTGTGCCGGGATATCGCCCAGCGGTTCAACGGCGTATACAGCCCGACCTTTACCCTGCCGGAGCCGTTCATTCCCAAGATGGGCGCCCGCATTATGAGCCTTGGAAATCCGGAGAACAAAATGAGCAAGTCGGATCCGGATGGATGCGTGTATCTGATGGACTCGCCCGAAGAGATCCGGCGGAAGTTCAAGCGCGCTGTGACCGACAGCGAGACGGCAGTGAGATTCGACAAAGAAAACAAGCCCGGTGTTTCCAACCTGCTGACCATTTATTGTGCCGCCACTGGCAAGACGCTGGAGGAGGCCGAAGCGGAGTTTGCCGGACAGGGATACGGCGTGTTCAAGCCTGCTGTGGCAGACGCGGTGGTGGAGCTGCTGCGTCCGATCCGGGAAGAATCCCAGCGGCTGATGGCGGATAAGGCATATCTGCAAAGCGTCTATCAGGAAGGGGCGCAGAAGGCGCAGCGGCTGGCTGAAAAAAACCTTTCCAAGGTTCGGAGAAAGGTTGGCTTTGTCGCCTGGTAAGGAGTTTGATATGATCTTTGAAAACAAGCTGATCGCCTGTGTGCTGCTGGCGCTGCTGGCGGCGCTGGCCATCAGTTTTCTGATGACGCCGGTTGTCAAGACCTTTGCCTATAAGGTCGGCGCCATTGATGTGCCGAAGGATAACCGGCGGATGCATAAAGTTCCTGTTCCCAGATTGGGCGGTCTGGCGATTTTTATCGGGTTTATGGTGAGTATTCTGCTCTTTGCTGAGATCAATCGGGAAATGAAGAGCATTCTGCTGGGAGCGGTCATCATTGTGGTGCTGGGAGTCGTGGATGACATTATGGCGCTGCCTGCGATGCTGAAATTCGTGGTGCAGATCGCAGCGGCGCTGATTCCGGCGCTCAATGGCGTTCAGATTCTGGCGTTTTCCAACCCGAATATTTTTTCAAAAAGCCTTTACTGGGTGCTGGGGGGACTTTCCATCCCCTTTACCGTGCTTTGGATCGTGGCAATCACCAATGCGGTGAACCTGATCGACGGTCTGGACGGTCTTGCCAATGGTGTTTCTGCGATTTCCGCCACCACCATGCTGGTGATCGCGCTGGTGGGCGGGCAGACGCAGGTATCCATCGTTCTGGCGGCGCTGGTCGGCGCCTGTGTGGGATTTATGCCCTATAATATGAACCCTGCCAAAATGTTTATGGGCGATACCGGCGCTACGTTCCTTGGATTTATACTGGCCACCATGTCGATTCAGGGACTGTTCAAATATTATGCGGTGATTTCCTTTGTAGTGCCCTTCCTGATTCTGGGGCTGCCCATTTTTGATACGGCTTTTGCCTTTATCCGCCGCATCGCCCATGGACAAAGCCCCATGCATGCGGATCGCAGCCATATCCATCACCGGCTGATCGACATGGGACTGAATCAGAAGCAGGCTGTGGCGACGCTGTATGTGATCTCTGCGATTCTGGGACTTTCCGCTGTGGTGCTGACCACCAGCGGGGAACAAAAGGCAATGCTGATGTTTGCGGCATTGTGCATTGTGGGGGTCGTGGCTGCCCGCGTGGTGTTTCCCAAAGAGGTCCGCACGGAGCTGAAGGAAGAGCTGGAAGAATTGAAGGAACATGGACACCATCATGAAGAACAGCCGGTCCATGATCAGAAAGACGAGGGAGAATAAATGGACAAGCTGCGTATCATGAGCGTGTTTGGCACCCGTCCGGAGGCCATCAAAATGTGCCCGCTGGTAAAGGAGCTGGCTGCGCGGGAGGACGTGGAGAGCCTTTGCTGTGTAACTGCCCAGCACCGCCAGATGCTGGACAGCGTGCTGGACGTTTTTGCGGTCAAGCCTGATTGGGATCTGGACATCATGACCCCCCGCCAGACCTTGTCCACCATTACCAGCAAGTGCCTTACCGGGATGGATGAAGCCATCGAGGCGCTGAAGCCGGACATGATCTTGGTGCATGGAGATACCTCGACGACCTTTGCCGGTGCACTGTCTGCTTTTTACCATCAGGTACCGGTCGGCCATGTAGAGGCAGGCCTCAGAACCTATGACAAGTATTCTCCCTTTCCGGAGGAAATGAACCGCAAGCTGGTTTCCTCCATTGCGGATCTCTATTTCTGCCCGACGGTCAACAACAAAAACAATCTCCTGCGGGAGCATATCACACAAGGGCTGTTCGTTACCGGCAACACGGTCATCGACGCACTGAAAACCACGGTGCGGGCGGACTATCGGTTTGCCACGGAAGAGCTGAACCGCCTGCCTTATGGAGAGAAAAAAGTGCTTTTGGTGACCTGTCACCGCCGCGAGAATTACGGGGAGCCGATGCGCAGCATCATGCTGGCGCTGCGGCAGATCGCCGAGGAAAACAGGGATGTGGAGCTGGTATATCCCGTTCATTTAAGCCCGGTGGTTCGGGAGGCTGTGGATCAATACCTGCGGGGTGCGCCCAGAGTGCATCTCATCGATCCGCTGCCCGCTGATGAAATGCACAACCTGATGGCGCGCTGCTATCTGGTGATGACCGACTCCGGCGGATTGCAGGAGGAGGCTCCCGCCCTTGGAAAGCCGGTGCTGGTGCTGCGGCGGGAGACGGAACGGCCTGAGGCGGTGGCTGCCGGAACTGTAAAGCTGGCCGGCGTGGTGCAGGATGACATCGTCACCATGGCGCACCGCCTGATCCGGGACAAAGCGGCTTATGAGACCATGGCTCACGCAGCCAATCCTTATGGAGATGGACACGCCTGCCGGCGGATTGCGGACGCGATCCTCTGGCATTTCGGCAGAGGCGCAAAACCGGAGGATTATACAGCCTGAATGTGCAGGCAGAAAGGGAGCGGGCGTGAATAAGCGGAATCTCAACCGGATCACATGGGGATTTGTTGCGGGGACTGTTCTGGTGGTGCTGTTGATGCTCCTCAATACCCTGCACCGTCCGGAGCACATCGTTCTGCCGGATACGTCCGCTCCGCAGGGGCAGACAGAAGCGCCGGGAAAGAATTCTTTGACCGTGGTGGAAGTAACGCCGGAAACGGTGCAGACGGTCATTGCCACGCTGGCCCGGCCGGAAGCATACCGCCGGACGGTGACGACAGAACTCTTCTGGAGCTCCGGAAGCGGCACCTGTGAGACAGCGACCGCGGTTCTGAACGGATGGACGCGGATGGACCGTGTCATGCCGGACGGCAGGGTCCGCCACAGTATTCTGGGACCGGACGGAGCGTATGTGTGGTATCAGGGCGAGCGGGATATCTACCGCTCCGGAACGGATGTGGTCTCTGCCGACCATGAGCAGTTCATCCCGACCTATGAGGATCTTTTAGAGGTTCCGGAGGAGACGATTACCGAAGCGGATTACCGGACCTATGAAGGTCTCCGGTGCATTTATGCGGAGGTATCGTCAGAGCAGGAGCAGCAATGCTATTGGGTCAGTGTGGACACCGGTCTGCTGGTAGCAGCAGAAAAACTGCTGGATGGAGAGCGGATCTACCGGATGGAAGCTTTGACAGTCGATGAGACGGAACCGGATGTGACAGAGTTCACCCTGCCGGACGGTACGGTGCTGGCGCGATAAACCGCAAAAGGACGGAGCATGGCTCCGTCCTTTTTATAAAATCAGCAGCAGCCCCAGAGCGACCAGCAGCTCTTCGTCGGCGTCCTCGCGGAACAGAAAAAACAACAATCCCAACAGCAGCAGATCTCCGGTATCTACGTGATCCAGATGCAGCTGGTCCAGAATGTGCTGGAGAAAACCGGTGAGACCGTCAGAACGGCTTTTCGTTCCCTTGGAAGAGGGGGAGACGCAGCTTTCGTCTGCTTGGAATGGCGGGGAAGAGGCTTGAGAGGTCTGCATCGGATGCGGCTGGGAAGAAGGCGCTTCTTCCTGAGGGATGCGCGTATAGACACCGTTGTCATTTCGGATATATCGGTTATACATGACTCAGCCTCCCCACTCCGACAGGAATTTTTTCCCCAGATGAAAGAGCCGGGCCAGCTGCAAAGCCCGTTCCACCTTTTCCTGCCGCTCAGGCTTGAGATAGGGACGCAGTGCGTATAAGAGCTGCTTCGCGTTGGAGTCCTTCTGGCCGCCCAGTTCCTGCAGCAAAGGCAGCAGTTTCATCAGCAGGGTCGGATCCAGACTTCCCGTCAGGGAGGAAAGCAGGTCTCCTCCCTGAGACGGAGCGGTCTTGGCGGCAGGCGTCTGCGGTGGTTCGGGGGCTGGCGGGGGAGCGGAAGATGTCTGACTGTCTCCGGAGATGGACTGTGCCAGCTGCATGATCTGTGCCATGGCATCCGGATTGGACAGGATGCTGTTCAGTTTTTCGTCAAATTCCGCCATCCGTGCCTACCGCCCTTTCACGATTATTTCTGGACTGCTTTGTTGATTCGTTCCACCAGTGCGGCGCCTTCCGGACTGCGCATAAGATTCTGGATCATCGAAGTGATTTCTGCCGGATTTCCGTTGGCTGCCGCCTGCGCCGCCCGCTGCAGTCCTGCGCCTTGGTCCTTTCGGGTCAGCAGCTGCATGAGTGCCTGCCCGTCTTGGGACTGCATCAAAGACCGCAGCATTGCGGGATTGTTCTTCAGCTGTTGGGCCAGCCGTGCCGTCTTGTCGTCCATAGTTCCTCCTTGTTCTCATGGTTCTGTCCCAGTATATGAGACAAAGCGGAAAAAAGTGCCTGCGCATGGGTGCCCGTTCCGCATGGGTGGATGCACTGGATGGGAAAAAGAACATCTCCGGATGGAGGAGACCATCCGGAGATGCTGATGCTTTGCGGATATGGAGTTACAGGGCAGATGATGGTTACAAGGACTTTCCGGTATCGCAGTCCTGCTTCAAGGGGCAGTTTTGACACCGGGGGGAGCGGGCCGTACAGGTGTCACGGCCAAAGAGCACCATCCGGTGACAGAAGGCGGAGGATTCCTTCGGCGGGATCGCCTTGCGCAGCTGCTGCTCCACTTTGACAGGATCCTTGCTGCCGTCGGTGATTCCCAGACGCCCCGTAATACGGATGCAGTGCGTGTCGCACACATAGGCGGGCTGGCCGTATACATCTCCCAGAATCAGGTTTGCCGTCTTACGGCCGACCCCGGGGAGAGCAGTCAGTTCTTCCATGGTATCCGGGACTTTGCCGTCATGCCGCTCCAGCAGCTGCTGGGCACAGGCAACCAGATCTCTGGCCTTCCCGTTGAAAAAACCGCAGGAATGAATATATTGACCGACTTCCTCCGGATTTGCCTCTGCAAAGCTTTCCAAGGTTGGAAAGCGGGCAAAGAGCGCGGGAGTCACCTTGTTCACCCGTTCGTCGGTGCACTGGGCGGAGAGCCGGACTGCAAACAGAAGTTCATAGTCTTTTTCGTATTGCAGGGAGCAAAGTCCCTCCGGATAGAGTTCTTTCAGCGTTTCAATGATTCGTTTCAGGGCAGCTTTAGACTTCATATCGATCACCTCTTGCTTGCAGGATATCACAATTTTCGGCAAAAGACCAGCAAAAAAGCAATGGTATTCCAAGCTGCGGTATGCTATACTTACTGGTTAGATATCATAGAAGGGAGGCACTCTATGAAGCGGCCTTTGGCAGATGAGATCCGGCCACGCACGCTGGACGAGGTAGTAGGGCAGCGGCATTTGCTGGCGCCGGGCGCGGTGCTTCGCCGTCTGATCGAAAAAGGGACAGACGCCAACATGGTGTTTTACGGTCCTTCGGGAACGGGCAAGACCACCGTGGCGAATATCATTGCGGAAAAGACCCGCAAAACACTTTACCGGCTGAACGCTACCACGGCGTCTTTGCAGGATATCAAGGATATTATCGCGGATGTTGGAACCTTGCTGGCGCCGGGGGGAATTCTCCTCTATCTGGATGAGATCCAGTATTTCAATAAAAAGCAGCAGCAGAGCCTGCTGGAGTTTATGGAAAACGGCAAGCTGACGCTGATTGCTTCTACAACGGAAAATCCCTATTTTTACGTATACAGCGCGCTTCTGTCCCGCAGTACGGTTTTTGAGTTCAAAGCGGTGACAGCGCAGGAGGCGGAGCCTGCTGTCCTGCGGGCGCTGCGGCTGGAACAGGAACGCAGCGAACTGCCGCTTGCATGGGATGAGGCGCTTCCGCGCAGGATTGCAACTGCCTGCGGAGGTGATGTGCGCAAGGCCATCAATGCGGTGGAATTACTGTGTCAGGCGGCGGAGGTGAAAAAAGGAACGCTTTTTTTGACGCTGGAGGATCTGGAGCAGGTTGCCCAGCGCAGCGCCATGCGGTATGACCGGGACGGCGATGCGCATTATGACAGTTTGTCTGCCCTGCAAAAGTCCATACGGGGAAGCGACCCGGATGCGGCAGTTCACTATCTGGGCCGTCTTCTGGAGGCGGGAGACCTGCTTTCCCCCTGCCGCCGGCTGCTGGTGATTGCCGCTGAGGATGTGGGACTGGCATATCCCATGGCAATTGCGATTACCAAGGCCTGTGTGGATGCGGCGCTGCAGGTGGGACTGCCAGAAGCGCGCCTGCCGTTGGCAGAGGCGGCGATCCTTCTGGCTACGGCGCCGAAATCCAATACAGCCCATAATGCCATCATTGCCGCCATGGCGGATTTGAAGGCAGGAAGGAGCGGAGATATTCCCAGATGCCTGCAAAATGTTCACGCAGACACGACCGGTTTCGATCACCAGCAGCACTATCTCTATCCGCACGATTTCCCGCACCGGTGGGTGGAACAGCAGTATCTGCCTGATGCACTGAAAGATACCCGCTATTATGAGTGGGGCGATAATAAGACCGAGCAGGCCGCCAGACTTTATTGGGAGAAGATCAAGGGACGGCCGCTGTGATCAAGCCGGTCAGCTGCAGGAAGCGAAGCGGGTTTCTACCGGTTCCTTTTCGCAGCAGGAGGGAGAGTAGACCCACTGGTCTAATATTCCGTCGGTGATTTGAAAATGCAGAGGCGGCGCTTCGTCCGCCGGCAGGACTTCGATGACCTGAAGCTTGATTTTCATTCGTTCCGGACGGATGCTTTTGATAAAGACGGAGACCCGGTCCCCTACATGCAGGTCCTCCCGGGGATCTGCCAGACCGGAGAGATTGGGGGTCAGTTCGATGAAGCTGCCATAGGATTGGACGCTGCGCACAATCCCCGGAACGGTTTCTCCGGCACGGAACTGACTGGCATTTTCCATCCAGCTGCCCAACAGCTCACGGAGCGTCATGGTGAACCGGAGCTGGCTGCGGTCGATGGACAGCACCGCTGCCGGCAGCTTTTGACCGGAATGGAGCCGTTGACCGGTGTGGGAAATGCGGGAAATGGAAAGGCGTTCAATGGGCAGCATGGCAATGATCCCGCAGCCAATGTCCAGAAAAGCACCGAATGACTCCGGACGGGTCACCCGGCAGGTGAGAATGGAACCGGGGCGCAGCGTATGCAGAAAGTGTTCCATGGCGGTTTCCTGTGCGGCGCGGCGGCTCAAACGGGCCACTGGGGCTCCTTTTTCATCTGCGCAGAGGGAGGTCACGGTAAAGCAGGTGGGCTTTCCGACTCTGGACAGCACGGAAATGTCCCGGTCTGCACCGCTGATCCAGCGGGCGTTGACTTCGCTGCGTTCCATCGTGGCGTGAATGCCGTTTAAAGAAAAATGCAGAGTGTGGTTTACGTCACAGCGTTGAGCGACGGCTTCCAGAATTTCTCCGCTTTCAGCGGCGTGATGCAAGGTGGTCAAGGTATGGACGGCGGGAGGGCGCAGGCCTTCCGGCAAAAACAATTTATTTTCCGGCATTGATATCGCATCCTATCTGCCGCATATGCGGCGGTTTGATTGGTCGGTATGGTACTATATGCGCCGGAAGCATATGGATTGACTGGAGGAATCAAATGGATCTGCATCTGCATGATTATGTGGAATTGAAAAAAGCACATCCCTGCGGCAGTACCCGTTGGGAAATTCTGCGGGTAGGCATGGACATCAAGATGAAATGTTTGGGATGCGGACACGAGCTGATGCTCCCCCGCAGCAAGGCGGAAAAGAGCATCCGGAAGATCCTGACAAAGGAGGAGACGACATGAATAAAAAAGTGACGCGGATCATCGCGCTGCTGCTGGCGGTGGTCATGGTTGTAGCGTTGGCGGCGTCCATGATTATGCCCTATCTGTGAGAAGAGGTTTCAGAAAAGAAGCAGCCCTGCCGGTACGTGCGTGTGCATCGTGCCGGCGGGGCATGTTTGATAAAATACAAAAAAAGGATGCGGGAATGAAGTGACCCCAAAAAGTTAGACAATATTAAAAGTGGAAATTGTTTAAGCGGCCGAAAGGGCTTGTTGTCTGTGAATTGCAGGCGGCAAGCCCTTTAGCTTTGCCTTTATGCGGCGGATGTTGTAGTAGTCCAGATAATCCACCAGTTCCAGTTTGAAGTGTTCCAGAGATTCGAATTTCTGGAGGTACAGCAGTTCACTCTTGAGTAGGCCAAAGAAATTTTCCATCACAGCATTATCCAAACA